>CABUUB010000032.1 GCA_902494625.1 uncultured Collinsella sp. | reverse complement strand
TTCAACCTGCTGTGCGCTCCGTGCTTTGCCGCCATTGGCACCATCCGCAACCAGATGGATTCCGGCAAGTGGACTGCGATTGCCATTGGCTACGAGTGCGCCTTCGCTTGGGTGATCGGCCTGTTCATCAACCAGTTCTACAACCTGCTTGTCCTTGGGCAGTTTGGTATCTGGACGGTTGTGGCCATTGTGCTGCTGGTTGCGATGCTCTTCCAGATTTTCCGTCCCATGCCCAAGCATGCATGGACCGATGAGGACGAGACCAACACTGCTTCCGCCGCAGTTTCCGCTTAAGTCCGAATAAGGATTAACCCCTTTCCACGAGCCCGGGTGTCCCAGCGACACTCGGGCTTTTTGGTGGGGGAGATGTGGCGTTTCCGCAGATAAAACCGACCAAAATAAACCTGTCCCTTTTTGGTAGGTGGAGAATGGGGTAAAGTAAGTGATGGTTAACTAGAGGAGGCTTGCTATGGCACCTATCGATATTGTTGTACTGGCTGTTATCGGCGTTGCATTTGTTGCTGTGTGCGTGCGCATCTATCGCAAGGGCACCTGCGCCGACTGCGCTCAGGGTGGCGTTTGCACGGGGCATTGCTCCAACAAAAAGACGTGCGCCGCACTTAAGGGCGTGGACAAAATCGCCGAAGATTTGAGCCGCGGTATTAAATAAGGCCTAGGCATCCAAGCGCCTCGCGAGCATCCGTTCGCGGGGCGCTTTGCACATTTGGGGGCGAGCGCGGCGAGTTGAAGAGTGATTTTGGGGTATCGTTACCTGTACTGTTAATTGGCAACTTATCTATAACGGAGTATCCCCATGAGCGCTCGCGTAACCATGAAGGACATAGCCGCCGAGCTTGGCGTTTCCATCAATACCGTGCACAAGGCCCTGACGGGTAAGGCCGGCGTGAGCGAATCCGTGCGCGCCAAGGTGAACGCCAAGGCCGAGGCCATGGGCTATCACCGCAACACAAGTGCCTCAAGCCTGCGCCGCAAGGACATCAATCTGGTGTTTTGCCTGCCCCGCGCATCGCGCGAGGGGGCGTACTTTTTCCGTTACCTGTGGGAAGGCTGCAATCGCTTTGAACAGGAGGTCATCGACCAGGGCATTACGGTTGAGCGTGTTGAATTTGGCGTGGGCGGCTACGCTGATGCGCTCGAGCAAATCGACGAGCGTTTGCAGGTGGGCGAGAAGATCGATGGCTTGCTCGCCTATGCGCCGGGCGACGATCGTGCGACTGAGCTTTTGGGGCAGATCGCCGAGGCGGGCGTGACGATTGAGCTTGTCGACGGCGACCGTCCGCATTTGAATCGTTTGGGTGCGAGCTTGGCCGACTATTCGACGGCGGGTAGCCTTATGGCCGAGCAGGCGGCAAACCTGGTCAATGCTTCTGGGGCCGACGCCCGCGTGCTCCTTTTGACGGGCGACCCATATACCGATTCACACTATCTAACCGCCCGTGCCTTCCACAATTACCTGCGCGAACGAGATATTCCATGGCAGGTCGAGGACCTTGCCGGTGCCCATGCGCAAGTCAAACAGCTCAAGCATGAGCTCGAAAAGCGTTTGAGTGCGCCGGACGCCCCTGAGCTCATTTGTAGCGTTTTTGCCGTTGGTTCCGAAGTGGTTGCCGATGCGCTTGTCTCGAGCGGCAAGGCCGGTCAGGTTATGGTGATCGGCAACGACCTGTTTCCCGAAAGCGCCCTGGCCTTGCGCCGCGGTATCTTTACCAATATTGTCTATAAGGACCCGACGAGCCTGGCGTATCGCGGCGCCAAGACACTGGGCGATTATTTGCTGTGGGGAAGGACCCCGACGGAGCCCGTCCAGAAGGGCGCCGTTGAGATGGTGTTTGCCAGCAATGTCGATCGCTACTGCGAACTTGCGGGAATTTAGTCGATCGGGCAGGTACCCCCTCTTGCGACGTGCATTTTTGGGAGTATTCAGCATTGGCATGCCCTGAATGAGGCGCAGAACGACTGTTCTAAGTGCCGCTGGTGGCGTATTTCGCCATCGGCGGCACTTTTTATGCTGATCGAACGCAATATGCGCACCAAACGGGGCGCTGAGGACGGCGCGCGGCGCGCTTCGATGCTGAATACTCCCAAAAATGCACGTCGGAACATGACCCACCTGAGCAAAAGTGCTCAAGTTCGGTGTTCGGGGACGCCAACCGGTCCGCAATACATGCAAGTCACAGCTCCGGCAACCGTTGAACGGGCAAAACCTACCGTTCACCCCATGGTGGTTAGGTGAACGTTCACCTTTTGAGTTGCAATGGATTAGTATAGTGAACGTTCACCTAGAGGATAACGAGCGCGCCGTGCGCCCGCCTTGCCAGCAAAGGGGCTGTTTGATGAAAAACTTTATGGACGATCAGGATTTCCTGCTGAGCACCAAGACCGGCGAGGAGCTGTTCCACAACTTTGCCAAGGGCATGCCCATCGTCGACTACCACTGCCACATTTCCCCCAAGGAGATCTGGGAGGACAAGCGTTTCGAGAACATCACCGAGGTTTGGCTGGGCGGCGACCACTACAAGTGGCGCCTGATGCGCGCCAACGGCGTCGACGAGCGTTTTATCACTGGCGACGCTCCTGCTCGCGAGAAGTTTCAAAAGTGGGCCGAGACCCTGGGTCGCTGCGTTGGCAACCCCGTCTTTGAGTGGAGCCACTTGGAGCTTAAGCGCTACTTTGGCTACGAGGGCGTTCTCAACGGCAAGACCGCCCAGGAGGTCTGGGACCTTGCCAACGCTAAGCTGGCCGAGGCCAGCTTTACCTGCCGTAACCTGATCAAGCAGTCCAACGTCCGCATGATCTGCACCACCGACGACCCCGCCGACAGCTTTGAGTGGCACAAGAAGATTGCCGCCGATGACAGCTTTGACGTTCAGGTCGTTCCCGCCATGCGCCCCGACGCGGCTCTACGCATCGAGCGCGGCCAGGAGTTCGCCGACTACTGCAAGCACCTCTCCGAGGCTGCCGGCGTTGAGGTCAGCGACTTCGAGGGCATGAAGTCCGCCATTTCCAAGCGCTACGACGTTGCTCACGAGCTGGGCTGCCGCGCCTCCGACCACGCACTCGACTACGTTATGTATGTCCCGGCTACCGCCGATGAGATCGAGGCCATCTTTGCCAAGGGTCTGGCTGCTGAGCCGCTTACCGAGGAAGAGATCCTCAAGTACAAGACTGCCTTTATGCAGTTCGTCGCTGGCGAGTATGTCCGTCTGGGCTGGGCCATGCAGCTGCACTTTGGCTGCAAGCGCGACAACAACCGCGCCATGTTTGCCAAGCTCGGCCCCGATACCGGTTATGACTGCATCTCCAACTACACGCCGTCCGACCAGCTTGCCGATTTCCTCAACTCCATTCAGGAGACCTGCGGCTTGCCCAAGACCATCCTGTACAGCTTGAACCCCATCGACAACACCATGATCGATACCGTGATGGGCTGCTTCCAGGAGGCTCCGACCGCCGGCAAGATCCAGAACGGTTCTGCCTGGTGGTTCAACGACAACGAGGTCGGTATGCGCGAGCAGCTCACGGCTCTGGCAAACGAGGGCGTGCTGGGCAACTTTGTGGGTATGCTTACCGACTCCCGCTCTTTCCTGTCCTATCCGCGCCACGAGTACTTCCGTCGCGTGCTGTGCAGCGTGATCGGCGAGTGGGTCGAGCAGGGCAAGTACCCGGCCGACATGGAGCTGCTGGGCGATATCGTGCGCGACATCAGCTACAACAACGCGGTCCGCTACTTTGGCTTTGATCTGGATACCGTCGAGGCATAAGCCTGCATCGAATCACATCGAACACGGGAGCGCCGTTGCCACACACGGCGCCCCCGTTTTGCTTGCACGCTAACAGCTATCTAAGGAGAGACACAGATGGAGAACATCAGCTACGATGCGCTCGAGAAGATCGGCTACAAGGGCTACCTGCTGCCCAAGGACGCTCCCGAGAAGGTTCTACAGTTTGGCGAGGGCAATTTCCTGCGCGCCTTCGTCGACCGTTTCTTTGACATGGGCAACGAGGCCACCGGCTGGAACGGCAAGGTTGTCATGGTGCAGCCCATCAGCGGCGCCTTTGGCTTTGCCGATGGCATCAATGCTCAGGACGACCTGTACACCGTGCTGGTGCGCGGCAAGGAGAACGGCAATACGGTTGACGAGTCCCGCGTGATCAGCGCCTGCAGCCGCTGCCTCAACCCGTATCGCGAGGACGACTATCGCGCCATGATGGAGGTCGCCGTCTCCGACAGCCTGGAGATCATCGTCTCCAACACCACCGAGGCCGGTATCGCCTACGACCCATCCTGTAAGGCCGACGACATGCCGCCCGCGAGCTTCCCTGCCAAGCTTGCCCAGGTCCTTCACGCCCGCTGGGCCGCCGGCAAGCCGGGCGTCATCGTGCTCGCCTGCGAGCTCATCGATCACAACGGTGAGGAGCTGCTGCGCATCATGAACCAGTACGTGAGCGACTGGGGCTGGGAGGACGAGTTTGCGCAGTGGATGGCCAACGACTGCACCGTCTGCACCACGCTCGTCGACACCATCGTCCCCGGTCGCATCCGCGATCCCAAGGAGGCCGCCGCGGTGGCTGAGCGTCTGGGCTACGAGGATCCCTTCCTGGCCGTGCGCGAGCCCTTCCAGATGTGGGGCATCCAGGGCGACGAGTCGCTTGCCGAGAAGCTTCCCTTTGTGAAGGCTGGTCTTCCGGGTGTCTTTGTGACTCCCGACGTCACCCCGTACAAAAAGCGCAAGGTCCGCATCCTCAATGGTGCCCACACCGCCTTCGTTCCGGGTTCCTGGGTTGCCGGCTTTGATATCGTGCGCGACTGCATGCATGACGAGACCATTCGCGGCTTCATGAACACCATGCTCTACGACGAGGTCATTCCGACGCTTGCCGCCGACTTGGATGTCGAGGACTGCAAGGCCTTTGCCGCCGCCGTCGAAAACCGCTTCGACAACCCGTTTATTGATCATGCGCTGCTCTCCATCTGCCTCAACTCCACGGCTAAGTGGCGCGCTCGCGACCTGCCCACGCTCAAGGACTACGTTGCCGAGACCGGCAACCTGCCCAAGTGCCTGGCGACGAGCCTCGCTACGCTCATCTCCTTCTACACACAGGAGCTCGTGTCCCGCGAGGGCGACGGCCTGCACCTGCGTCGCTCCGACGGCACCGAGTACACCGCTCAGGACGACGCCTTCGTGCTCGACTTCTACGCCGCCCATGCCGGCGCCGACGATGCCCAACTGGTGCACGACGTGCTCACCAACGAGCAGATGTGGGGCGAGGACCTTACGCAGATCGCAGGTCTTGAGGAGTTTGTCGTCAGCGCGCTCGCCGTCGTGCGTGCCGAGGGTGCCAAGCAGGCCTTCGCCAACGCTCAGGCGTAAATTTCCGGCGCAGACGCGGGCGCGGGACGGCGTGCCCGCGTCTCGACTTCTGCTCAACCTGTAGGGTTAGGACCATTTGCAATGAACACTATCCAGATCAATCCGGCCGACAACGTGATCGTCGCGCTGTCGCCGCTTGCCAAGGGCACCGCCGTCGCGGTTCCCGGGGTGGGCGAGGTCGTGGCCGCGGAGGATATTCCGCAGGGTCATAAGATGGCCGTGCGCTCGATTGCCGCGGGGGAGGACGTCATCAAGTACGGCCTTCCTATCGGCCATGTGACGGGCGATGTCCAGCCCGGTCAGTGGCTCCACACGCACAATGTGAAGACCAACCTTTCGGGCGAGGTCGAGTACGCCTACAACCCCACGCATCCGGTTGTGGATCCCGTTGAGCCTGAGACCTTTATGGGCTTCCGCCGCGCCGACGGTCGTGCCGCGACGCGCAACGAGCTGTGGATCATCCCCACGGTCGGCTGCGTCAACGAGGTTGCGCGTGCTATGTGCGAGCAGGCTCAGGATCTGGTCGAGGGCTCGCTCGAGGGCGTCTACTACTTCCCGCATCCCTTTGGCTGCTCGCAGACCGGCGCCGACCATGCCCAGACGCGTCGTCTGCTGGTGGCGCTCTCGCGTCATCCTAATGCGGCCGGTGTGCTATTCCTGTCGCTCGGTTGCGAGAACTGCACGCACCAGCAGGTGCTTGACGAGCTCGGTGACTTCGACCACGAGCGCGTCCGCTTCCTCACCTGCCAGGATGTAGCCGACGAGCAGATCGAGGGCCACAAGATTCTGGCCGAGCTGGCAGACCTCGCCAAGCAGGCCAAGCGCGAGCCCATTCCGGCCTCCGAGCTGGTTATTGGACTTAAGTGCGGTGGCTCTGACGGTCTTTCGGGCATTACCGCCAACCCCACGATCGGTCGCGTGAGCGATATGGTTGTCGCCCGCGGCGGCACATCGGTGCTCACCGAGGTGCCCGAGATGTTTGGCGCGGAGAGCATTCTGCTTGATCGTTGCGAGAGCCAGGACGTCTTTGACGCCGCCTCCGACATGCTCAACGGCTTTAAGGACTACTTCATTAGCCACGGCGAGGTCGTCTATGAGAACCCGAGCCCCGGCAACAAGGATGGCGGCATCACAACGCTCGAGGACAAGAGCTGCGGCTGCGTGCAAAAGGGCGGATCTGCCCCCATCGTTGACGTGCTGCCGTACGCCGGGCAGGCTACCAAGCATGGTCTGAACATGCTGTGCGGTCCGGGCAACGACATGGTATCCACCACGGCACTCACCGCTGCCGGCTGCCACGTGATCCTGTTCTCGACCGGCCGCGGCACGCCGTTTGGTGCGCCAGCGCCTACGCTCAAGGTGTTCACCAACCAGCGTCTGTGCGACCACAAGGCCAACTGGATGGACTTTAACGCCGGTGTGGTCGCCACCGGCGAGCGCACGCTCGACGAGGCTGCCCACGACCTGTACCAGCTGGTGCTGGACACGGCGAGCGGCAAGCTTACCAGCGCCGAGCGCCGCGGCTGTCACGAGATCAGCATCTGGAAGGACGGCGTCTGCCTGTAGCGATGACACGTTGAGCGCGTGATCGGGCAAGCTGTTGCAAAGACCGGACGACCCCGCTGAGGACATTCTCGGCGGGGTCGTTTTTCGTTTCTCGTTGCGTTGTCGTGCACGGCTTTTTTGGGGAAGGGTGCCCGGCACCCCCCCTCATCTCCAGAGAACATTGAACGTTCACCTAGTGGTTGCGTGGTGCTGAATCGACTTGATAATCAAAAATGCAGGGATTTTTTCATTTTCAGGTCCGTTCAGCGATAAAAAACTACCGTTCAAGGATATTATTCAAGTGAACGTTCACCTATCATAAGCAATCGCGCATAATCTAGCTAAACGTTCACCCTACAAGTGAACGACATGTAGACAGATGCCGGCGTGGACTCCAGTGTCTTGTTGCAAGACAATCGAGAAAAGAGAGGGAGCTCGATGACTAATAAGATCGGAAAAAAGCGTAAGATCACATTCTGGACGCGCTTGGGCTTTGGTATGGGCGGTATGCTCAATTCCGGTGCCCTGACCTTTACGCACAGCTACATGGTGCTGTTCCTGTCCACGGAGTGTGGCCTGTCCGCAGGCGAGGCTGCACTGATCAGCTCGTTTGCCATCTATGTCAACGCCATTCTTTGCCCGCTGATGGGCTTTGTGGCCGATAACTTCTATGCCACCAAGATCGGCCGCATCTTTGGTCGTCGTCGTTTCTGGATCTTGCTGGCCATCCCGATGATGATCGCCGAGCCGCTCATCTTCGTGGCTACGCCGTTTGGCTTCCCGTACTACTTTGTGCTGTACCTGATCTACAACGTCGCGTACACGTTCTGCACCGCCAACCTGTCGCCGCTTACCATCGAGATGACCGATGACTTTAAGGAGCGTACGTACCTCACTGGCTACAAGCATCTCTTTGGTAACGCCGCCGGCTTCCTGATGGCTGCACTTGTGGGCTTCGGCTTTGGCACCTTCGGCGAGACCAACCCGTTCAGCTACTTCATCATCGCTACGGTCAACGCTTCGGTTATGGCAATCTCGCTGCTCTGCGTGTACCTGTCCACGTGGGAGCACACCCCCGAGGAGGTCGCTCAGGAGAAGATCGAGAGCGTCGGCGAGGGCATCAAGAAGTTCTTTGTGGACGTTATCTCCACCTTCCGCAACAAGTCCTTCCGCAAGGTCCTGTATGCACAGGTCTCCACGAAGCTCGCTGCTGCCTGCTGGTCTGCCTGCCTGTCCTTCTTCATCGTCTACTGCCTACAGATTCCTAAGTCCTACGAGTCCGTGATGGAGATGCCTGGCAAGGTCGTCGCTATCGTCTGCACCGCCATCTGGGTCGCCCTCATGGCCAAGAAGGGCTTCCACAAGTCTTGGTACCTCGCAAATGTTGGTTGCGCTGCGTGCATCATTGCCTACAACTACTTCGCCTTTGGTCAGATCAACGGCACCTCCACGGTCGCCATCGCCATGATCGCCTACCCCATCATCTTCGCCATCTGGAAGTTCTTCTACGTCGGCTTCCAGTACCTGCCCGATGTTCTGCTCAACTATATCCCCGATGTCGATGAGCTCATCACTCTGCGCCGTCGCGAGGGCATCTACAGCTCCGCGCAGCAGCTCTGCCAGCAGATCGCCCAGGCTATCGCCGTCAACGTGTGGGCTATCGTCCTTGCTGCCTCCGGCTTCATTCAGACCGCCGGCAATAGCGACGCCGTGACCCAGCCCGCTACCGTGCCTCTGTATATCTGCGGCTACATGATTATCGGCTGCGCCGGCTTCTTCCTGCTTGCGGCCGTCCTTGCCCGCGGCATCAAGATCGACAAGGAGCAGTGCGACGTCCTTTGCGACGAGATTCACCGAGTCAAGGAGGGTGGCAAGATGGCCGACGTCAAGCCCGAGGTCAAGGCGCTTTGCGAGGAGCTCTCCGGCTTTAAGTACGAGGACTGCTTTGCCCACAACAACGTTGGCTTCCAGGACGGTAGCGTAACTCCCGCCGAGTAAGGCCGACATATCGTCCAAATCACAGGGCCGTGCCACCGGAATTCCGCCGGCAGGCACGGCCCTTTTTCAACAGCGTACAATTTGCCTTTAGAGCATCTTTTTGAGGGAGAAACCCATGGAGACGAACGTTATCTGGCGCAACGCGCGCGCGGCGGTTATCGAGCTTGACGACGGCGGCTACTTTACCTGTGCCGATACGTGGGAGATCTTTGTCAACGATGAGCCCGCCGGTACCACGAATACGGTCGAGACCTATGTCGACGGCCTGACCCCCGGCAAGCGCAACCTGGTTCGTTTTGTTTGTGGCGAGCGCGAGCTGAGCGTAGGTGTCACCACGCCGGCTGAGCCCTTTACCATCAACGTTCGCGACTGTGGCGCCAAGGGCGATGCCGAGCACGACGACACCACCAACATCCAGGCTGCCATCATGGCCTGCCCCAAGGGCGGGCGCGTGCTGATCCCCGCCGGTAGTTATCGCATCAAGTCCCTCTTCCTTAAGAGCAATATCAACATCGAGCTTGCTGAGGGCGCCGTGCTGCTGGCCCGCCACGATCGTGCCGCGCTTGCCTACATTCCGGGCACGGTCACGGGCAACGAGGGTGCCGGTTATGCCGGTACCGATATGCTGCCCCTGGGCCGCTGGGAGGGCGAGAGCTTCTCGACCTACTGTTCTACCTTTACGGGTCTGGGCGTGCACGACGTGTGCATCTATGGTCGTGGTGCCATCGACGGCCAGACCGATTTTGCCGAGGATAACTGGTGGAACAAGGACTTTAAGAACATCTTCCGTCCCGAGGAGGGCCGCGAGGTCGCCCGTCCGCGCATGATCTTCCTGTCCGAGTGCCAAAACGTGAGCCTTGCCGGCTTTACCGTGCGCAACAGCCCAGCGTGGAATATCCATCCCGTCCTGTCCGAGCATGTCGACGCGCTCTGCCTGTCCATCGAGGGCCCCAAGAACTCCCACAACACCGACGGTTTCGATCCCGAGAGCTGCGGCTTTGTCCGCATCCTTGGCTGTCAGTTCTCGGTGGGCGACGACTGCATCGCCATCAAGAGCGGCAAGCTGGGCATTGAGCCCGAGCTTCGTCCCGCCACGCACGACGTGCTGATCTCTCACTGTTACATGCACGATGGTCACGGCGCCGTGGTCCTGGGTTCAGAGGCTGCCGGCGGCATCAAGGACCTTACCGTGAGCAAGTGCCTCTTTGAGCGCACCGACCGCGGCCTGCGCGTCAAGACCCGCCGCGGGCGCGGCAAGGATGCCGTCAACGAGGGCATTACCTTTGAGCACATTCGCATGGACGAGGTGCTCACGCCCTTCGTGGTCAACTCCTTCTACTTCTGTGACAAGGACGGCAAGACCGATTACGTGCAGTCTCGCGAGGCGCTGCCCGTCGACGACCGCACGCCCGGCTTTGGCGCCACGACGTTTTGCGATATCGAGGCCACCAACTGCCATGCTGCCGCGGCCTATATCACGGGTCTGCCCGAGAGCAAGGTGACACGTCTGACGTTCCAAGACGTTCACGTTACCTTTGCCGACGATGCCGAGCCCTTTGTGCCGGCCATGGCCTGTGGTGTGGAGCCGATGGTGCGCCAGGGCATCATCGCGCAAAACGTCAAGGTACTCGACCTGCAAAATGTGGTTATTGAGGGCCAGGACGGCGAGGAGCTGCAGCTCCAGAACGTCGACAAGGTTATCCGCGCGTAGGCGTTTGCTCTTAAACAATCGAATTCGGCATGTCGCGACGCGCGATGGGCAGGGCCTTCCCGACCCATTGCGCGTACTTTTTATATGCCGAAACTGCGACATAGACGGTCTGCGACGGAAGGACGCGGTGACTGATGATGAGCGAGAGACGATTTTTTGAGGTTTCGCCCGAGCGTGCGGGGGCATATCACAGTATCTCTAAGGCCTTGGAGGCAATTGATGAACTCTGTCCGAATGACGGACAGCCGGTGACAATCCATATCGAGCCGGGTGAGTACCGCGAACGGGTCGAGATTCATCGACCGTATGTGACGCTGGTGGGCGAGACGGCTGACGGCGTGCGTATCGTGGGCAGTCTGGGCGCCAAGATGCCCTCGGGGGACGGATCGGGCATTGACGGAAAGCTCGGCACCTTTAGGACCTATACCGTTTTGGTCGATGCCGACGACGTGCGGCTCGAGAACCTCACAATCGTCAACGATGCCGGCGACGGTCGCGAGGTGGGGCAGGCGATTGCCCTGTACGCCGACGGCGACCGTTTGGTGGTCGACACCTGTTGCATTACGGGGCGCCAGGACACGCTGTTTTTGGGCCCGCTGCCCCCGCGCGAAGTCAAACCGGGCGGATTCATTGGGCCCAAGCAGTTTGCGCCGCGTCGGGTGGGCCGTCAGTATTTTCGACGCTGCCGGATTGAGGGCGACGTCGACTTTATCTTTGGCGGCGCGTGTGCCTATTTTGAGGGGTGCGAGATCCGCTCGCTCAACCGCAATATGGACGTGAACGGTTACGTGACGGCGGCATCGACGCCCGAGGGAGAGCCATATGGCTTCGTGTTCCACGGCTGCTCGTTTACAGCCGCGCAAGATGTGGCACCGGATTCGGTCTATTTGGGTCGTCCTTGGCGTGAGTGGGCCCAGACCGTGCTGATCGATTGCTGGCTGGGACAGCATATCAAGCGCGAAGGTTGGTGGGATTGGGCTAAGCCGGCGGCGCACGAGAGGGCGCACTACGCTGGTGCAAGCCTACATGGCCCGGCGAGTGATGCCGAAAACTGGGCGCCATGGGCGCACGAGCTCGATGCGACAGCCACTACCCGATACGCCCGCGAACAGGTGCTTTCCGGTGCGGACGGCTGGGACCCCGAAGGTGGCCCGGGCGACGCTGCGGAGACCGACAGTCTTTCCGATAACGGTCGCACGGTGCATATCGACACCTATTACGAAGACGAACTGGCGTTTCGTGAGCGCCTTAAGCGCGAGGGCCGCTCCGCCGCATTTAAGGGCACGACGCCCGAAGACTTTGAGGCATGGCAGATTGCGACGAGGGTTCGGCTGTTTGACCTGTTGGGCCTATCGATTATGGATCGCGTGTCGATTGAGGCGCGCGAACTCGATCGGGTGAAGATTGCCGGCGGTATCGTGCGCACCCATGCGATGCTGCAGGTGGAGCGCGACGTTTGGATGCCGTTCTACCTGCTCGAGCCGCAGTCGCCTAAGCTCGATGCGCGCGGCCGCAAGTGTTGCTATATCTGTCCGCATGGCCATCAGGGAGCAGGCGCCGCAAGTGTTGCGGGCGTGACGGGCGTGCCGGCGGTCGATGATGCTGTGCGTAAGTTCAATTACGACTACGGTCTACGTTTGGCGCGTATGGGTTACGTGACCGTCTGCCCCGACGCACGCGGTTGGGGATACCGTCGTGACTGGAAGGGTCAGGGCGATGACGAGAACAGCTTTCTGCGCGGCACGTGCCTAAACCAGGCGCGCATGGCCGAGCCGCTGGGACTTACTGTTGCGGGCCTCAACGCCTGGGATAACATGCGTCTGATCGATTACCTAGAGGCGCGCGGCGACATTGCCATGGACGACCTGGGCTGTTTCGGCTTTTCGGGCGGCGGATACATGACGCTGTATCTGGCGGTGCTCGACCCACGCGTATGCAAGACGTTTGTCTCGGGCTACCTGTACGGTGTCGATGATTCGCTGCTGCACCTCAACGGCAATTGCAGCTGCAACTACACACCCGGACTTTGGCGCTTGCTCGACATGGGCGATATTGCCTCGCTTATTGCGCCGCGCCCGTTGTTAGTGCAGAGCTGCGAAGAAGATCATCTGAACGGTTCGCGCGGGCTGAAAAATGTCGATGAACAGCTCAAGATCGTGCGCGATGCCTACAAGTTGCTGGGCCGCAGAGATGCTCTGCGGCACGAGGTGTGTCCGGGTGGACACCATCTGGGAGTGACACATCTTGTCGAGGATATCGAATGGCTCGATTCGCACGTTGCGAAATGCGACCGTGCATAGCCCCTCGGCATGCTGCAAATAAACGGTACGTACCTGTATGGCCGCCAATGGGCGGATGAGGAGAAGATTATGGAAACGAAGAACTTGAGTGAATCGACCATTTGCTGCTTTGGCGATTCGACCACATGGGGGGATAACGGATGCGGCGCAGGCGGCAACGACATCTCTTGGACTTCGCATCTGGGCGCGTTGCTGGGAGGTGCAGTCGTCGAGAACTTTGGCATCAAGGGTTCGCGTATCGCCATCAAGGCCGACCGTACCGATTCATTTGTCGAGCGCTTGGACGGCATCGACGATGCGGCCGATGTCTATGTTGTCTTTGGCGGCGTTAACGACTTTAGCCGCAACGTGCCGCTTGGCGAGTTGGGCAGCACCGATGTGCATGAGTTCTATGGTGCGGTCGACTATCTGATCCGAACCATCACGGCGCGCTCACCTCAGGCAAAGCTCGTGTTTATGACGCCATGCAAGACGAGTGGTAAGCACGAGAAGGATATCCCGGCAAGCGATGAGGCGAACCATTTGGGTCTGACGCAAGACGCCTACGTGCGAGCGATGCTGGAGGTCTGTGACCGTTACTCCATTCCGGTGATTGACCTGTATGCGCAAAGCGGCATCAGCCCGTTTTTGCCGGAGCACCGCGAGCTCTATATGCCGGACGGTCTGCATTACAGCCCGGCTGGCTATGAGCGCCTGGCGCATCGCATCGCCGCGGGCTTAGCCGCCGTTTGCCGTTAAAAGTCTGCCGTTCGCGGGGAATATAGGGTTAACGTTCACCCTATATTCCCTGTTCGCGTTACACTAGGGTTAACGTTCACCTATCATTAACGTCAGAGGGGACAGCAATGGGTTGCAATCAAATCCTGGACCGTTATATCGAGCAGTTGATCGAAACCTCTACGCCGCAGGCGCCGGCCTGGAACATCGAAAAGCTCCGTGCCGGTAAGGAGAACACCTGGAACTATATCGACGGCTGCATGATCAAGGCGCTCATCGAGCTGTACGAGATCACGGGTGAGCAGCGCTACCTGACGTTCGCCGACGACTACATCGATTTCTTTGTCCAGGACGACGGTACCATCAAACATTACAACCCCGAGGAGTACAACCTCGATAACGTTAATGCGGGCAAGACCCTCTACAAGCTCTATGACCTGGTGGGCAAGCCCAAGTATCGTGCGGCCATGGATACCATCTATCGTCAGCTCGAAACCCAGCCGCGCACCAAAGAGGGCGTGTTTTGGCACAAGGCCGTCTACCCCAACCAGATCTGGCTCGACGGCATGTATATGGCACAGCCGTTCTACATGCAGTACGAGCTGAGTTTCCACAACCGTCGTGCCTGCTCAGATAGCTTCCATATGTTCCAAGTCGTGCACGACCTGATGCGCAACCCCCTCAATGGTCTGTACTATCACGCTTACGACGCGAGCCGCAAGCAGTTCTGGTGCGACCCGGTCACCGGCCTTTCGGCTAACTTCTGGCTGCGCGCCGAGGGCTGGTTTGCCATGGCGCTCATCGACACGTGGGAGCTTATGCCGCCTTCGATGTCGGCCGAGAAGGACGAGATCCGCAAGATGTTCCACGACCTGATTGACGCCATGCTGCCGTATCAGGACGAGAAGACTGGCATGTGGCACCAGGTCATCAACCTGCCCAATATCGCCCCCAACTACCTGGAGGAGTCGGGCAGCGCCATCTTTGCCAACGCCATCATGAAGGGCGTGCGTCTGGGCGTGCTGGGCGAGCGTTACTACCAGTACGGCCGTCGCGCCTTCGACGGCATCTGCGAGACCTGCCTGTCCGAGTGTGACGGGCAGCTGGCGCTCGACAACATCTGCCTGGTTGCGGGCTTGGGAAACACCGCGCACCGCGAGGGCACGTTTGATTACTACATGAGCGAGCCCGTGGTCAAAAATGATGCAAAGGGTGTGGCGCCGCTGGTGCTTGCCTATATCGAGACCATGCATCACGACAAGCTGGCCGGTAAGCGCGATCCGCTCGCCCCCTCGGGCGTGTGCTCCATCGAGGATCCGTTTGGCGGATACACCCCGGGCATCAACGCTCATAAGGGATGTGAATAACGTGGGGGCTATTACTCCGGGCGTACGTTTGCACGACCTTCCGCAGGGAACCGTCGAGGAACGCATTCGCATGGCGGGAGAGCTGGGCTTTTCGTGCATTCAGCTGCCGAGCAAGGTGCTCTACGCATCGATGGGGATCGATCGAGGCGGCCTGACCCGCGAGCTTGCCGACCATTTGCGTGCGGTGCTCGACGAGGCGGGCGTTTCGGTCGCCGTGCTCGGCTGTTATAAGAATCTGGCGACGCCCGATCGCCAACAGCTCATGGATAACTTTGCCGAGTACGAGGCGTGCTTGAACTTTGCCCAGATGCTCGGCGGATGCCCGGTGGGTACCGAGACCGGTCGCCCCAATGCGCAGAACCGCGTTGCTGACGACCGCACGACTGATGAGGCACTCGAGGCTTTTATGGACGGACTCGCACACGTCTGCGATCGGGCCGAGGCCGTGGGCGGGCAAATACTGATCGAGCCCGGTTGGAACGAGACGGTTAATACGCCGGATCGCTGCCGTGAGGTGCTGGAGCGCGTCTCGAGCCCGTCGCTCGGCGTGATCTATGACCCAGTGTCGCTGCTGCACCCCAGCGTCGTTGACGAAGCGCAGGAAATTACCGCGCGCATGCTCTACTTATGCGGCAGCAAGATCCGCGTGCTGCACGCCAAGGATTTTGAGGTCGTCGACAACGAGGACGAAGCCGGTTGGTGCGACGGTACGGGCTCACGCCTGGTGTGCCACGGCGTGGGCGAGACGGGTCGCTATGACTTTGAGCCCGTGGTGGCCTGGGCCGCCGCCTGCCCTGGGATTCCCTGCGTGGTCGAGAACAGCGTGCCGGCGACGGCGGCTGACTGCCTGGCGACACTCGAGCACATGTCCGCTCGCTGCGGGGCTTCGCATCGCGAGTTATAGCCTTGGCTTTTGCCGTGTCGGCAGATTGAGATTACCTGTATGGGGGCAGCGGTGAAGGATCTTTATCGTCGCCCCATTGGATTGAATCAAAAAGGGGAGTTGCGTGGCTATCCACATTGTCGAAGAGGCGAATCGTTGCCTAGGTTGCAAAAGGGCATTCTGTCAGCTTAAGGGCTGCCCGGTTCAGACGCCTATTCCGCAGGTCATTGACCTGTTCAAACAGCGTCGTCTAGAAGAGGCGGGCGAGCTACTGTTCCAGAACAATCCCATGAGCGCGGTCTGCTCCATGGTGTGCAATCATTCGGGCCAGTGCGAGGGCGCTTGCATTCAGGGCCGTAAGGGCGCACCCGTGCATTTTTCGAGCATCGAGAACTATATCTCGACAGCGTATTTGGACCGTAAGGAGTGGAAGCCCGCACCGTCGTGCGGTAAACAGATTGCCGTGGTCGGTTCCGGTCCCGCTGGTATTACCGTGGCTATCAAGATGGCCCAGCTGGGCTGTGCCGTCACGGTATTTGAGCAGCGCCCCGAGATTGGCGGTGTGCTGGAGTACGGTATCCCCGAGTTCCGTCTGCCGCGCTCGCTCGTACAAAAGTACCGCCACGTGATGTGCTCGCTCGGCGTGCGCGTGCGTCCGTCGACCACCATCGGCGGTGCGCTCCACATCGACGACCTGCTGCGTGACGGCTACGATGCGGTCTTTGTTGGTACCGGTACTTGGCGAGCTCGAAAGCTGGGTATTCCCGGCGAGTCGCGCGGCAACGTGCTGTTTGGTATCGATTATCTGGTCGATCCTACGAGCGTGGCAATTGGGCAGAACGTGGCGGTTATCGGCGCCGGCAACGTGGCCATGGATGTTGCCCGCACAGCCCTGCGCTCGGGTGCTCGCAAGGTCACCGTGTATGCCCGATCGCGCCATATCTCTGCCATCGATGATGAGGTGGAGCTGACCGAGCTTGACGGTGCCGAGATTATGTGCGGCAAGGCGATCTGCGCCATCGACGATAACGGTCCGGTGTTCGAGACGGCTATCTTTGACGAGGACAACAACGTGGTGGGCTACGAGGAAGAGCTCGACCACGTGTCCGCCGACACGGTTGTGATTGCGGCGTCTCAGGTGCCCAAGGACAAACTCGTGCTTACAACGGGCGGTCTGGAGACCGACCATCGCGGCCTGCTTTCGGTCGACGAGCACGGCATGACCACCGTGCCTGGTGTCTTTGCCGCCGGCGACGTGGTCAACGGCCCGCTCACCGTGGTTCATGCCGTGGCAGGTGCTAAGCTTGCCGTCGAAGGCATGACTACCTACCTGGGCCTCTAACTCCATCCCACCCATCGGTTGCGGTGAAATACGGACTGTTTTGGCTGTCAAAAGCCTCATCTACTCCGTATTCCACCGCAACTTTTTTGTGGGGATCGGGATTGAAAGTGGGGAGTGCGAGTGAGTGCGAATGCGGCGGTTGCTGATACGATAAGTACGTTAGCAACTGCCGCCGAGCGGCTCAAACGAAAGGAACCCTGTATGGAGTCTTCCGCCTATCCGATGCTCTTTAGCCCGATCAAGGTCGGTACGACCGAGGTCAAGAACCGCGTCTTTATGCCGCCGGTATCCACCAACCTGGCCGATCATGGCTATGTGACCGACGACTTGGTCGATCATTACCGTGCCCGCGCCAAGGGCGGCGTGGGCCTGATCATCACCGAGGTCGTGACGGTCGAGCCCACCTATACCTATCTGCCGGGTGACATGTGCTGCTACGACGACACGTTTATCCCCGGCTGGGAAAAGCTCGCCGCGGCCGTTCACGAGTACGGCTGCAAGATCATGCCGCAGCTCTTCCACCCCGCCTACATGGCCTTTAACATTCCGGGCACGCCGCGCCTGATCGCTCCGTCCTTCGTGGGACCGTCCTATGCCCGCGAGGCACCGCGCCCCATCACGGTCGATGAGATTCACGAGCTCACGCATCAGTTTGGTGACGCTGCCGTTCGTATGCAGAAGGCTGGCGTCGATGGCGTCGAGGTCCATGCGGCGCACGCCCACGGCATGCTCGGCGGCTTTTTGACCCCGCTCTATAACAAGCGCACCGACGAGTACGGCGGCTCGCTCGACGCCCGTATGCGCTTCTTGCTCGAGGTCATCGCCGAGATTCGCGAGCGCTGCGGCAAGGACTTTATCATCGACGTTCGTATCTCGGGCGATGAGTACACCGATGGCGGCCTGACCCTCAACGACATGATCTACGTCTCGCGTCGCCTGGAGAAGGCCGGCGTCGACATGATTCATGTGTCGGGTGGTACCACCATCAAGCGCGGCTCCGCAATTCCCGCCGCCGGTACTCAGCAGGCCTCGCACGCCGCCTGCTCGCGCGAGATCAAAAAGCACGTCAACATTCCCGTCGCCACCGTCGGCCGCATCAACGAGGCCTGGATTGCCGAGGAGCTGATCGAGGACGGCGCCGCCGACATCTGCATGATGGGCCGTGCCAATCTGTGCGATGCCGAGTTCTGCAACAAAGCCGCTGCCGGCAACGCCGACGACATCCGCCCCTGCATCGGCTGCCTGCGCTGCCTGAACGGTATCATGTTTGGCAAGCGCATCTCCTGCACCGTCAACCCGGACGTGGAGCGCGACGAGGCCGGCTACGAGCCTGCCGCCGAGGTCAAGAACGTGCTCGTTGTGGGCGCTGGTCCTGCGGGCATGGAGGCAGCCTACATTGCCGCCAAGCGCGGCCACAACGTGGTGCTCGCGGATAAGCAGGACGAGCCGG
>CABUUB010000031.1 GCA_902494625.1 uncultured Collinsella sp. | reverse complement strand
TCGCCTGCTCGTTGCCTGCGAGCGTGCCAGCCAGGCACTCTTTATTAAGCAAATGCTCGCCCGCCCGCTCGCCCGCGAAATCGCGCGCACCGGCGAGCCCGACTTCTGCGTGCTCGCCGCTCCCGGCTACCAGTGCGATCCCGCCATCAAGGGCCTCAACTCCAGCGCCGCCGTGGTCATCAATTTCCAGGAGCGCGTGATTCTGGTTGCCGGCACCGGTTACTCCGGCGAAATCAAAAAGTCCATCTTCAGCGTCATGAATTATCTGCTGCCCGTCGAGGACGATGTGCTGCCCATGCACTGCTCGGCCAGCATGGATCCCGTCACGCACGAGACCGCCGTGTTCTTTGGCCTCTCGGGCACCGGCAAGACCACGCTTTCGGCCAACCCCACGCGCCTGCTGATCGGCGACGACGAGCACGGCTGGTCCGACATGGGGATCTTTAACATCGAGGGCGGCTGCTACGCCAAGTGCGAGGGCCTGGACGCGTTCCACGAGCCCGAGATCTTCAACGCCGTCCGCTTTGGCGCCATCTGCGAAAACGTGGTGCTCGACGAGGGCCGCAAGCCCAATTACGATGACATCTCGATCACGCACAACACGCGCGTGGCCTATCCCGTCGAGCATATCCCCAACGCGTGGACTAAGGGCATGGGCACCACTCCGAGTGTCGTGCTGTTCCTGACCTGCGACGCTTTTGGCGTGCTGCCGCCCATCTCGCGTCTGACGGCCGACGCCGCCATGTACCACTTTGTGACGGGCTTTACGGCTAAGATTCCCGGCACCGAGGTCGGCGTCACCGAGCCCACGCCCACGTTCTCTTCGCTGTTCGGCGAGCCGTTTATGCCACTCGACCCCATGGTTTACGCCAAGATGCTCGGCGAGCGCATTGCCGACGGCCGCACGCGTGTGTACCTGGTCAACACCGGCTGGATCGGCGGCGGCTACGGCGTGGGCCATCGCATCGAGCTTGCCTACACGCGTTCGCTGGTCGCGCGCGCCCTCGACGGTACCATCGAGGACAGCGAGTTCGTGCACGACGACATCTTTAACGTCGACATTCCCACGACGTGCCACGGCGTGCCCGATGGCATCCTGGTGCCGCGCCAATACTGGCAGAGTACCGCGCGCTATGACGAGGCCGCGCACAACCTGGCGGTGATGTTCGAGGAGAACTTCGAGAAGAAGTACTCGCACCTGCCCGAGTCCGTCAAAGCCGCCGGCCCGCACGCTCAAGTACACGCCGACGCCCGTCATCGCGGCCGCGGGCTGCTGGGACTTCGCCACTAGCTTCGCTGTGAGTCCATATCCACCACAAAGGAGACAGGCACCTTTGTGGTGGTTTTGCTCGCGTGGATGACTCGGGTTACAATACGCCTGACATATCGTCCCCTTCTCCGGATGGGGACAGCGCAAGCGCTCTTGTGACGGCACCGTAGGACTTTGAAGGTGGCCGTTGTAAGGGCGCTTTTTGTTTAGGCGCCCTCACTCGGGCGCGCACAATGAAGGGAGAGCGTATGAAGAGCTTTATTGCCGAGGATTCATTCTGGGAGCTGTTTCCGCAGGCAGCGATCGGTGTTGTGGTCGTGGAGGGCATGAAGCCCACGGCTCAGATTCCTCAAGAGGACGTGGATGCGATTGCGGCGTTGCTCGACCGCGCCAATATCGATGCGGAGCGTCATCTGACCAGCGACACTATCAGCGAGAACGCACCGGTCAAGGCATGGCGCGAGGCCTATCGTCTGTTCAAGACCAAGAAAGGCGCGCGCTGCTCGATCGAGAACTTGCTCAAACGCGTGCTCAAAGGCAAGCCGGTGGGCCACATTACGCCCGCGGTGGATATTTACAACACGGTGTCGCTGACCTACGCGCTGCCCGTGGGAGGCGAGGATCTGCATGCGATCGAGGGAGACCTTCGCCTGAAGGTGACCGACGGTGGCGATGCGTTCTTGCCGCTTGGCGAGGAGGCGGACGATCCGACGCTGCCCGGCGAGCTCGCCTACATCGATGATGCGGGCGCCGTGTGCCGCTGCTGGAACTGGCGCGACGGCGTTCGCACGGCGCTGTCCGATGATTCGGCCGATGCGTTCCTGGCGATTGAGTGCGTGGAGCCCGAGCGGATGGGGGATTGCCAGGCTGCCGTTGATCGTCTCGCCGAGCTACTTGAGCGCTATCTGGGAGCGACGGTTGTCGTTAAGACGCTTGTGACTCGCGACAATCCCTGCGTGGAGCTGTAGCGGCGCCTGCGGATCTTGTTCGCCGGGCAAAACCACCACAAAGGTGCCTGTCCCCTTTGTGGTGGTTTTTATGTTGATGGGTTAACAAATGGGGTATTTGGGTACGGGTGTCGGCTTATGCGACTAAGATGTTTACCCGTAAGCATTATGCAAGCGAAAGGCGGTCGTCACCATGCAGTGGAACGACGAGACACGTTTCGAGGACTTTGTCGGACTGATCAGCGGGCTCTACAAGGAGATCCAGCGCATTAAGACATCCGAGGGCGCAAGGCTGGGCCTCAAGGGCTCCGACGTTATGTGCCTGTACTATCTTGAGCGCAGCAAGGACGGCCTGACTGGCGCTGACCTGGCTCGCATGGCAGGCGTGACCCGCGCCGCCGTCTCGCGTACGCTCGCGCATCTGGAGGAGGGCGGCTACGTCGAGGTCGACGATTCGGGCGATGTCGCCGTTAAGTATCGTGCTCCGGTGCGCCTGACCGCTCTGGGTGGCGAGAGCATGAGCGAGGCCGACCGCATCATCCACGAAGTGCTCGATACCACCGGTAAGGCTATGGGTGTGGAGCAGCGCGAGCAGATGTATGCGTCGCTGCGCACGATTCTCAACACCCTGCGCGAGCTCTAGGGCCGCCAAGGCTTTTGCTCCCAATTAACAACTGCATAGTCCTGTTTGAGCGCGTATACCGTGCCGGGGCCTTGCTGTCAAAATTCCCTGCGCGGGACCTGCGCAAGAAAGGATTCGCTATGTCCGTCCGCATTATTACCGATTCCGCAAGCGATATGTCGCCGGCCGAGCACCCAGCACTGGCCGTTTTGCCGCTGTCCGTCACCTTTGGCACCGATGTGTACATGGATGGCATCGACATCGATCACCAGCGCTTTTACGAGATGCTCGTGGAGCGCGATGAGCTGCCCAAGACCGGCCAGGTCAACCCGTACGCGTTTTCGCAGGCGATTGCCAAGGTTCGTGAAGCCGGCGATGAGGCTGTGATTATTACCGTGGGCGCTAAGCTATCAGGCACCAATCAGAGCGCCCGTACCGCACTTGCTGAGGCGCCAGGTGGCGACGTGTTCGTGGTAGACAGCAACAACGTCACCCTGGGCGAGCGTGTCCTGGTCGAGTATGCGCTGCGCTTGGTGGACGAGGGCCGCAGTGCATCTCAGATCGCGGCGGCTGTCGAGGCCGTGCGCGACCGCGTGGTGGTTATCGGCCTGCTCGAGACGCTGGAGTACCTGGTGCGTGGCGGTCGTCTGTCTGCTGCGGCCGGCGCCGTGGGCACGCTGCTCAACGTAAAGCCTGTGGTGGCTGTCGAGGACGGTCTGATCGTGCAGCTGGGCAAGGCGCGCGGTTCCAAGAACGGCCGCAACCTGCTGAACCAAAAGGTCGAAAAGGCGGGCGGCATCGACTTTTCCATGCCGCTGGCGCTCGGCTATACGGGTCTTTCGGATGCGGTGCTCAAGAAGTATATCGAGGACAGCGCTGCACTATGGGCTGGCCACACCGAGGGCGAGTTGCCCGTTCACACCATCGGCGCCACCATCGGTACCCACGTTGGCCCCGGCGCCGTAGCAGTAGCCTTCTTCCAGCCCGCCAACTAACCGACCTGCCATAAACCACCACAAAGGGGACAGGCCCTTTGTGGTGGTTTATGCTTTTCCGGGTGGAAGGGAGCGAACAATGGCGTCTGAGGGCTTTTTTGAACGGGTGTACGAGGTGGTCGAGCAGATCCCCGAGGGGATGGTCGCCACGTATGGTCAGGTAGCGCTGCTTGCCGGTCGTCCACGAAGTGCGCGGTACGTGGGCTACGCGCTGCACAGCAATCCGCGCCCCGGCCAGATTCCCTGCCATCGCGTAGTGTTTGCCGACGGCCGTATCTGTGAGGGCTTTGCCTTTGGCGGCCCTGATGCTCAACGTGAGCTTCTGCTGGGGGAGGGCGTGACGTTTACCGACCCCATGCATGTTGATCTGGCCGCCTGTCGCTGGCCTGCCGGACTCTAGCGGCTCTGCCGTGGCCAAAACCACCACAAAGGTGCCTGTCCCCTTTGTGGTGGTTTTCCGTTGCAGGTTTACCGGAGCTAACTTATGGAGAAGGTATGGCGGCGCATATTGACGCTAGAAAGTAAACCACGGTGAACTATATTGGTTACAGCAACGGAGCAGGCAATAGGCGATGAAAAAGCCTGCCCTGTTGAGTTTGATTCGCATCCCTCCCCTCTGTGCGATTCAACGGTGTACTTCGGGAACAGGCCCGCTGGCAACTATCTGTCAGCGGGCCTGTTCCTGTTTGTCGGGGGAGTGCGATGGACGGAGCCGAAGCGGTCCGGTTCCAAAAAAGGCGGACGCCGTAGCGCCCGCCCTATAGCAATCGAAAGCTCAAGCCAGCAGATCGGTCTAGTACACCATACCCATGGCGTCCTGAACCTCTGCCAGAGTCTGCTCGGCGATCTCGTTGGCGCGACGGTTGCCCTCGTGCAGCACGTCCTTCACGTAATCCAGATCGTTCTCGTAGCGCTGGCGACGCTCGCGGATAGGTGCGAAGTACTCGTTGACGGCCTCGGTCACGTACTTCTTGAGCTGGCCGGAGCCGCCCATGCCAATCTCCTCGGCAATTTCGACCTCGGAGCGACCGGTGCAGATGGCGGCCGTCGAAAGCAAACCGGACACGCCGGGGCGGTTCTCGGGATCGAACGTGATCATGCGCTCGGAGTCGGTCTGGCTCTTCTTGATGCGCTTGGCCGTCTCCTCAGCGGTCATCGAGATGTTGATGGCGTTGCCGTAGCTCTTGCTCATCTTGCGACCGTCAAGGCCCGGCAGCAGCGGGGTCTCGGACAGCAGCGCGTCGACCTCGGGGAACACCTTGCCGTAGCGGTTGTTAAAGCGGCGAGCGATGGTGCGAGTAAGCTCGATGTGCGGCAGCTGGTCGCGACCGACGGGCACCACGTTGCCCTTGCAGAACAGGATGTCGCAGGCCTGATGTACCGGGTAGGTGAGCAGAAGGCCGGTGAGCTCGTGGCCCGAGGCCTCCATCTCGGCCTTGACGGTGGGGTTGCGCGCCAGCTCGGCCTCGGACACCAGCGACAGGAACGGCAGCATGAGCTGGTTGGCGGCGGGCACGGCGGAGTGCGCGTAGATCATGGTCTTGTCGGGGTCGATGCCGCAGGCAAGGTAGTCCATGACCATGTTGTACACGTTGTCCTGGATGTGCTCGGTGGTGTCGCGGTCAGTGATGACCTGGTAGTCGGCGATGAGCACGTTGGTCTTGGCGCCCATGTTCTGCAGCTCAACACGGCCCTTGAGGGTGCCGAAGTAGTGGCCCAGGTGCAGACGGCCGGTGGGGCGGTCGCCGGTGAGCATGGTGAACTTCTCGGGCGTCTTGGTCAGGCCCTCGCGAATGGCGTTGCTCTTTTGCAGCGCGACTTCGTAGCTGTTCTCGTTTGGCATGATTGCTCCTAACGTATGTTCATGGGTCAAGATGATAACGCGTTTATTGGAGGGGTGGTGCGTAAGTAGGCGAGGGGCGGGAGAGGGACGCGCGTGGTGCGGCATGTGCGATGGGTGCGGCGCGGCCGCGCTTGGCTAACGGTGCCTTGGCACATCCTCGGCAGCTTGCCCTAGAGCTTGTGGTGGCGCTCTTCTTTGCGCTCCTCGGCTGCCTGCTCCTCCTGCTTAAAGGCGGGGTCGTCGGGGGTGACGAGCTCGTCCTCGTGCGTGCGCTTGTTGTAATGGTGGCGCAGCACGGGCTCAAACAGATGTAGATGCTTGGCGAAGGCCGCCGAGCCAATGGCGAGCACGGTAAAGATGAGCACGCGCATGGGCACCTCGACCTGGTTAATCGCGGCGGCGCCGGCCGAAAGCATGATGCACCAGGCATAGATGAGCAGCACGGCCTGTTTTTGGTTGTAGCCTTCTTGGATCAGGCGGTGGTGGATGTGGCCCTTGTCGGCCTGCCCGATGCTAATGTGGGCGCGCCTGCGGCGCACGATGGCGCTAAACGTGTCGATGATGGGCACGCCGGCAACGATGAGCGGGATGATAAGCGAGGTGAGTGCGGCGGTGCGGCTAACGTTGAGCAGCGAGATGGAGCCCAGTGCAAAGCCCAGAAGCAACGACCCCGAGTCGCCCAAGAAGATGCTTGCGGGGTTGAAGTTGTAGCGCAAAAAGGCCAGACAGGCGCCAAAGAGCGCAATGGAGAGCGCAGCGGCGTCGATACGGCCCGAGAGAACGGCCATCGAAAACATGGTGAACGAGGCGATGCCGCAGATGCCCGTGGCCAAGCCGTCGAGGCCGTCGATGAGGTTAATGATGTTGGTGAATGCCACCAGATAGATCACGGTGATGGGGTAGGCGAGCCATCCGAGCATGATTTCGCCGGGGGCAAACGGGTTGACGATGACGCCGATTTTTAGGCCGCCGATACAGGCGATAAGCGCGGCGAGGACTTGTCCGGCCAGCTTTTGCTTGGGCTTGAGCTGGAAGACGTCGTCGATAGCGCCGGTCGCAAAGATGACGGTAAAGGAGAGCGCCAGCATGGGATAGCTAATGTGAAGGCGCGGGTGCGGCACCAGGACGGGTGGCCAGCCTAGGTGCCAGGTGCCTAGGATTTGCACAATGCAGGCAACGACCAGGCCCAAAAACACCGCCGTTCCGCCCAAACGCGGGATGGGCTTGGTGTTGATGCGGCGCTTAGAAGGATAGTCGACGGCATCGAGCTTAATTGCCAAGCGCTTGACCAGGGGCACCGCGAGGAAGGTCGTGATAAAGGCCGCCGCTGCCACGCATAGGTACGGTATGTAGCTCGGGGATGAAGCCATGAATCTAAAAACCGCCAAGCGTCGAAGGAAAAGGTCAGAAGAACGCCATGCGCAAAGGGCATAGCCGAACCATAATACTCGACCAAGGGGGGGTGCATGTAATTGCACGCAGCGATAATCACGCGCTTACCAGATATTGGGATGTTGTCGATGGCTTGTCGGGATGCCGGCGGGAATCCATATGGACTGTAATGGTGATTTTCGGCAAAAGAAAACCACCCCCCACGTTACGAAAATGAACCCACCTAAAACAGGTGGGTGCCCTCATCGACTGTTCCAGCGTCCTTAACAACGAAGGATACCTGTACTAGGTACGACTGTGTGGGCTCCCTAAATAAACGCGACGGTTCACCCAGTTGCTCCGCGGGGGGCGGAATACCTACATCATAAAGCGGCACTTTGTGGATTCCAGTCTTGACATTACAAAAATCGTGTCGGACGATTACGGCGCCTTAGGGACGGAGCCGTCTACGCGGCCTGGCCCTTTACGTTTGAGCTGCTGAATCGTTGTTTTGGAGCATGTTTTTATGCCGACGTCGTTGACCGAACTTTTTTCGCCCGCCTGCCATTTGTGTCCGCGCCGTTGCGGTGCGGCGCGCGATGAGGGCGCGCACGGCGTATGCGGCGCTAACGACACGCTCAAGGTGGCCCGCGCGGCGCTTCATATGTGGGAGGAGCCGCCTATCTCGGGCGAGGCCGGTTCGGGCACGATCTTCTTTAGCGGCTGTTCGCTTAAATGTATCTACTGCCAGAACCACGAGATCTCGACCGGCAATTTTGGCCTTGAGATTTCGCCTGAGCGCCTGGTCGAGATTATGCTGGAACTGCAGGACCAGGGTGCCAACAACATCAATTTGGTGACGGCGACGCACTATGCGCACCTGTTGCCTGCCGCGATTGCCGCGGCACGGGCGCGCGGGCTGGTCATCCCGATCGTCTACAACACGAGTGGTTACGAGCGCGCGAGTGCCGTGGCGGCGCTGGGCGACCTGGTCGATGTGTGGCTCACCGACTTTAAATATGCCGATGCCGGGCTTGCGCAGTCGCTTTCTCATATTAAGGATTACCCGCGCGTGGCCGTGTCGGGCCTGGCACAGATGGCGTGCGAGATCGAGCGCCGCGGGGGAGAGCTGGTGGACGAGGACGGGCTCATGAAGCGCGGCATCATCGTGCGCCACCTGGTGCTGCCGGGGCATGCGGATGACTCGTGCCGCGTGTTAGACCTGGTGTGGCAGACGGTGGGTGACGTGCCGATCTCGGTCATGAACCAATACACGCCCAATGCCCTCATGCGCGAGCGGGGCGGCGACCTGGCGCGCGCCGTGACGCGCGAGGAGTACGAGCAGGTGCTCGACCATGCCGATGACCTGGGCTTCACGACGATGTTCTGGCAAGAGGGCGGCGCGGTAGACGAGAGCTTCATCCCGGCCTTCGACACCACCGGTGTTCTTACCAGCGCAAAGTAGTGCGTTCGTCGATGATTTTTCTGGGACGGGGATTAAAAAATCATCGAGAGGATCGCCTGTTCGAAAAGTTGCCAAAATAGCCGCGCTCCAAAAAGACTGGTTATTGGGCGTTGACAGTTGGCGAGCCGTAGGTAAAATATCGACTTGTCCTGGGGACGTAGCTCAGTTGGGAGAGCGCTGCCGTCGCATGGCAGAGGCCGAGGGTTCGACTCCCTTCGTCTCCACCCTTGGATTTGATAAGCCGCTGACATTGTGTCGGCGGCTTTTTTTGAAAGAAAGGGCTGCACCATGGCCGAGCTTGAGTCCCAACCATTGTCCGACGAGGAGCGCGCTGAGTTGGAAGAGCTCCGCGCCGAGAAGGCCCGCCGCGAGGCTCGGGAAGAGGCCCGTCGCGAGCGTGAGGAGCTGGCTGCCCTGCGTGCCGAGCGTGCGAAGGCCGAGGAGGTCGCCGTGAACGCCGCATCCGTACCGGCACCCGCGCCCGCACCCAAGCCCGCTGCTGCGAAGCCTGCACCTGCCGCGCCCAAACCTCAGCCTAAAAAGGCCGCTCGTCCCAAGTCCGTCGAGCCCAAGTCGAGCCGTGACGAGATGACCTTTGCCCAGCGCATGGTTACCTCCAAGGAACCTACGGGCGAGAACGAGATCCCTGGCATGGCGCCGGCTCAAAAAATCATCATTGTCCTTGCCCTCATCGCGTTTGTCATCTTTATGGGCTACACGATCCTGACCAGCATGGGCCTGCTCTAACCGATTTGCATCGGGCGTCATGTCCGCATCCTCTGCTCTCGTCTAACCCTCAAATTCTGTACCACACATCCGAAAGGTCGCCCCATGGCTTTGACCGACATCTCGCATCCCACCGACATTGCAATGCTCACCGATCTGTACGAGCTCACTATGGCCCAGGGCCTGTGGGAGAGCGGCAAGGCCAATGAGCAGGGTTGTTTTACCGCGTTTTACCGCGACCATCCCTTTGGCAGCGCCTATGCCGTCATGTGCGGCACCGCCGAACTGCCCGAGCTGGTCGAGAATCTGCGCTTTACGCTCGAGGACATCGACTACCTCGCCTCGCTCCAGGCCCCTGCCGGCGGCGCGATGTTCAAGCCTGGATTCCTCGACTACCTGCGCGATTTTCGTGCGCATGTAAACATCGACGCCGTGCCCGAGGGCGAGCTCGTCTTTCCGCGCGAGCCCATGGTGCGCGTCACCGGCCCCGCGCTGGAGTGCCAGCTGCTCGAGACGGCGCTGCTCAACATCGTCGGGTTCCAGACGCTTGTCGCCACCAAGACGGCGCGCGTGGTGCTCGCCGCCGACGGTCGCCCCGTGGCGGAGTTTGGCCTGCGCCGAGCCCAGGGTCCCGATGGCGGCCTGGCCGTTGCACGCGCGAGCTACGTTGCCGGCTGCTCCTCTACGTCCAATGTGCTCGCCGGCCGCCGCTACGGTATTCCCGTCTTTGGCACGCATGCGCACAGCTGGGTGATGAGCTTCGATTCCGAGCTCGAGGCCTTCCGTGCCTTTGCCAAATCGAGCCCCAAGAACTGTACGCTGCTCATCGACACCTATGATGTGCGCGAGGGCTGTGAGCATGCCATTACGGTTGCCAAGGAGATGGAGGCGGTGGGCGAGCGCCTGTCGGCCATTCGCATCGACTCCGGCGACCTCGCCAAGCTCTCCAAGTATGTTCGCGGCCGGTTTGATGCCGAGGGCCTGCCCTATGTGGGGATCTCGGTTTCCAACGATCTTGATGAGTACACGATTCAGTCGCTGCTCGACCAGGGTGCGCCCATCGACAGCTTTGGCGTGGGTACCAAGCTCGCGACCTGCTATGACCAGCCGGCGCTGGGCGGCGTGTACAAGCTTTCCGCCCGCCGTGCGAGCGAGGCAGATCCATGGACGCCGGTGGTCAAGCTCTCCGAACAGCCCTACAAGCGCACGATCCCGGGTGTGCAACGCGTGCGCCGTTATTACGACGGCTTTGGTGGCCCGGTCTGCGACATGATCTACGACGAGGACCATCTGGCTGGGGAGGGCTCCGCGCGCGGCAATACTCTCGTGGCCGTGAATGATGCTGCCCTGGTGACCGACGTGTCCGAACTTGAGTATCGCGAGCTGCTGGTGCCGATCGTGCGCGATGGCAGTGCGGTGGCTCCGCGTGAGAGCGTCCAGGACGCGCGCGAGCGCTGTGCTTGGGCGCTCGATCATCTGGACGCAGCTTTCAAGCGCTTCCTGTACCCGCAGACCTATGTGGTGGGCATGGAGCAGGGCCTGGCTCAGGTGCGCGACGAGCTCGTGCGCAAGAACATGGCCGCGGCCTCTGCCTTTCCTTGGGCTCACTAATTCTTTGGGCGGTAGGGGCGAGTCACGCTCCCTTGGCCGCCAGCTCGGCCGTTCGCTGAACAGTTGATTGGTTTGACGTATGACGACTTCTTATAAAACGATGGTGGTAAAGATCGGTTCGTCCACGGTGGTGGGCGCCGATGGCAAGGTCAACCGCTCCTTTATCGGCGGGCTTGCCGATCAGGCCGCAGCCCTGCGCAAACTCGGCTGGCGTCTGGTCGTGGTGAGCTCGGGCGCTATCGCCTGTGGCTATCCCGTGCTGGGCTTCGACCGCAAGCCGGTCGGCGACCTGCCGAGCCTGCAGGCCTGCGCCTCGGCTGGTCAGTGCATCATCTCGTCGGCCTACGACGAGGAGTTCCATGCGCGCGACCTGCTCACCTCGCTCGTGCTGCTCACGCGCCACGATACGGCCCGCCGCACGTCCTACCTGCATGCACGCGACGCTCTGCTGCGCCTGGTGGAGCTGGGCGTGGTGCCGGTTGTCAACGAGAACGATACCGTCACCGTCGACGAGATCAAGTTTGGCGACAACGACACGCTGGCGGCGCTTGTGAGCTGCCTGGTTTCTGCCGATCTGTGCGTGACGCTCTCGGACATCGATGGTCTCTATACCGCCAATCCGCACGAGGACCCCACGGCCGAGTTCATCCCGGTCGTGCATAAGATCGATGCCAAGATTATCGCCTCGGCAGGCGATTCTTCGACTTCGGTGGGCACGGGCGGCATGATCACCAAGATCCGCGCGAGCCGCATCCTGATGACGGCGGGTATTCAGAGCGTGATTTGCTCGGGTGAGGAGCCCGATGCGCTCGTGCGCCTCGCCCGCGGCGAGAGCGTGGGCACGCTGTTCGATCCGCCGGCGGAGCGTCTGGACATCGCACCCCGCAAGCTGTGGATCGCATTGGGCGACAAGGCGCATGGCTCGGTGACGGTCGATGATGGTGCTGCGAAGGCGCTGGTCAGCCGTGGCTCTTCTCTGCTTGCGGTGGGTATTCGCGAGGTCGATGGCCAGTTTGCCGAGGGCGATGTGCTCGATGTGTGCGACCCGAGCGGTATGGTCGTCGCCCGCGGTATCGCCGAGGCCGATTCGGACGTGCTGGAGCTTGCAGCCGGTCGCCGCCAGGACCAGATCGCCAGCAACCGCCTGCTGGCAGACCTGGCCGAGAAACCCGCGATCCACCGAGATAACTTAATCGTCTTCGCCTAACCAATTGACGCTGCAAACGCCCCTAAGCGGCAATCTGACGTTCAATCGTCGGGCATGACCAAAAGGTCAATGCCCTCCTCTTTCACGTCACCTTGCTCGCTTAGGGGTGTTTTCGCTTTCCGCCTTCTACCTGCGGTGGCCGTAACGCCGGCATATCGTAAGTTGCGGTGAAATAGTCCCTGTTTGGCGGCTTTAAAGCCTTTAGCAGTCCCTATTTCACCGCAACTCGTTGAGACGGCGGGGTCCCACTGCCGGCACTTGGGGACGTTCCTTTTGTGTCGGCAGGTGGGGACACTCCTTTGCTAGAAGATTCGGCGCAGGTCTCCGCGGTTGAGGGCTTCGTCGAAGAGGCGCTTGAACACCACGCTGCCGTGCAGACCGTCGTGCTCGAACTCGTTGGTCACCCAGGCATGCGAGTTGCCCACGCGGCTGAGCGTATCAAGCTGCAGGCCCGAATCCACGTACATGTCGTCGAAATACACCGCGGCCTGCAGGGGCACCTCGTTGCACGCCAGTCGCTGCGGGTCGTAAATCTTGTCCCAGCTGGTGTCTTCCATCAGCAGGTCCATGGCGGGCTTGAAGGGCTTGAGCTCGGGCATCTGCTCGAACATCCACGGGAACATGGCCTCGCCGGTAAACATGAGCGGGCGCGCGAGGGTGTCGAACTCGGCGCGGTGAGCCTTCTCTTCAGCCGCGGCCCAGCCAATGGGCATAGTGTTACCGTCGGCGTATATGAACTCCTGCAGCGTCCAGTACAGCGGATTCGTGCGCGTGTTGGTGCGCTCGAAGGCGCGCATCAAAAAGCTGTCAGATACCGAGGCGTTGCAGGTCAGCGTGCCGTCGCCATCAACAAAAGCGTGATCGATAATCCAATGCATGCGTTCAAAGCTCGGCTTCATGCCAAAGTCGCTGCCCATGAGCTGTAGGCGCTCGACCGTCATCGGCGAGCCGTCGGGCAGCACGGGCTTCTGTGCCTCGAGCGCATCGGCCAGGGCTGCCACGCGATCGACGTCGGCGGGGTAGCGGTCGTAATACTGCTGCGTCTTGGCGGCCATGCGCGGGAAGGTGTGCACGTAGACCTCGCTGGCGCTCGCCGGCACGTGGGGGATGCCGCCGCAGGTAAAGCTCGCCGCCACGCCCTCGGGGAAGAGCGACAGATAGCTCAGCGTCAAAAAGCCGCCGTAGCTCTGGCCGAGCGTGACCCACGGCTTGCCGCCAAAGCCCACCAGTCGCAGGTATTCAAAATCGCGCACGATGGAGCTGGCGAGGTGGCGCTTGAGGAAGTCCGCCTGCGAGCGTGCTGTATCGGCGCCGGCGGCCGTTGCGCGATCACCCAGTGTCTTGATCGTGCGTCCGTCCACGCAGCTACTGCGTCCGGTGCCGCGCTGGTCGGGAAGGACCACGCGGAAGTGCTTGACGGCCTCCTCGATCCAGCCGTCGCTTGTGGGCGACAGCGGACGCGGGCTCTCGCCGCCGGGGCCGCCCTGCAAAAATAGGAGCAGCGGCAGATCGTCGTTGATGCGCTCGGGTGCGCAAACCACGCGGTAGAAGAGCTTGATGCTCTCGGGCGCGCCGGCGATTGGTGCCGGCATAGCGCCGCGGCGCATGGTGCTGCCGACGGCCAGGAGCATCGGCTCCAGGCCGCGCCAGTCAAGGGGGACGTCGATGCTGTGGTCCTCGACGTAAAGGCCGGGGACGTGGTACGAAGTGATGAGGGCCATGTGAGTCTTCCGTTCGTTGCGGTGTTTCGGGTTGACCAATTCTACCGCCGCGGGCGAGGCCATGCGCAAATCGGCTACCATGGTTGCAAACTTCTAGGAGAAAGGGCCGCCCATGTCGGTCGATATAGCCACGTATGTCCACGATCTTGCCGTTGCCGCCAAGGCAGCGTCGGCCTCGCTTGCTACGGCGAGCGATGAGCAGCGCCAGGAGGCCGTGCGCGCCATGACCGCAGCACTGCGCAACGGTGTCGACTCCATCGTCGCCGCCAACGAGCTCGATATGTCCGCTGCGCGCGATGCGGGTACCTCGGCCGGACTGCTCGATCGCCTGCTGCTGACGCCCGAGCGCGTCGAGGGCATGGCCGCCGGCCTGGAAAAGCTCGCCGAGCTGCCCGATCCCGTCGGCCGCGTGCTCGACCACCGCGTGCTTGCAAGCGGCGTGGACCTGACCCGTGTGAGTGTGCCGCTGGGCCTGGTCGCTATGGTCTACGAGGCGCGCCCCAACGTGACGGCCGACGCCGCAGGCATCTGCATCCGTACCGGCAACGCCTGCATTCTGCGCGGCGGCTCGCTGGCCTATCACTCGTGTGCCATGATCGCCGAGCTGCTGGCCGATGCGCTCGAGACCAAGGGTTTCCCGCGCGAGGCCGTGTCGATGATCGAGTCCACCGACCGCGAGGCCACTGGCGAGCTCATGAAGCTCCGCGGCATTGTCGACGTACTCATTCCGCGCGGCGGTGCAGGCCTGATCCAGCGCTGCGTGCGCGAGTCGCTTGTGCCGGTGATCGAGACGGGCACGGGCAACTGCCACATCTACGTGCATGAATCCGCCGACTTTGATAAGGCGCTCAACATAATCGTTAATGCCAAGACCCAGCGCGTAGGCGTGTGCAATGCCGCCGAGTCGCTGCTGGTCGACCGTGCTGTGGCCGATGCGTTTTTGCCTGCGGTCGTTGCCGTGCTGCACGACCACGGCGTGCTCATTCACGGCGACGAGGCAACCTGCGCCGCATGCGCCGATGCCGGGTTTGTCGAGGGTGATGACTACGTCGCCGCGACTGAGGAGGACTGGGGTCGCGAGTACCTGGCGCTCGAGATGAGCGTGAAGGTCGTGGCAAGCGAGGACGAGGCCATCGCACACATCAACCGCTACGGCACGATGCACTCCGAGGCCATCGTTGCCGAGGACACGGATGCTTGCGAGCGCTTCCTGGATGCGGTCGATGCCTCGGCCGTGTACGCCAACGCCAGCACGCGCTTCACCGACGGCGGCGAGTTTGGCCTGGGCGCCGAGATCGGCATCTCGACCCAAAAGCTCCACGCCCGTGGCCCCTTTGCCGCCGAGGCCCTCACCACCTACAAATACAAGCTCCGCGGCACCGGCCAGGTCCGCCCCTAAACCCCTCGTAAACGAAAACCACCACAAAGGTGCCTGTCCCCTTTGTGGTGGTTTTAGGTGGCGTGGGCGGTTAGGACTGGAAGGTATCGCGGTCGGGGGCGAAGGACTGCATGGCCGCGATGGTGCGGTCGAAGAGCTCGGGAAGCTCCCAGCCCAACATCTCGGCGCCCTGCGAAATCACGTCGCGCGAGCAGCCGGCGGCAAAGCGCTTGTCCTTGAACTTCTTCTTGAGCGACTTGGTCGTAAAGTCCATAACGCTCTTGCTCGGGCGCATGATGACGGCAGCGCCGATCAGGCCGGTGAGCTCATCGCAGGCAAACAGGATTTTTTCCATCTGCAGCTCGGGTTTGGGCAGCGAGGTGTTGAAGTCCGACGTGTGCGTTTGGATGGCGCGAATGAGCTCGGGAGACGCACCTTCGCCCTTAAGAATCTCGGCAGCATAGATGGTGTGGTTCATGGGGTCGTCCTCATGCTCCTCCCAATCCAGGTCGTGCAGCAGACCGACGATGCCCCAAAACTCCTCGTTCTCGGGGTCGAACTCGCGCGCAAAGTAGCGCATAGTGCCCTCGACCGTCTCACCATGGGTGATGTGGAACGGGTCCTTGTTGTGCTCGTTGAGCAGTTCGAACGCGCGGTCGCGGGTGATTCCGGCGGTAAGCGGTTCTGCCATAGGAGACTCCTTGTGCTCGTGGGTATCGATAAGAATGAATACTACTAGAACAAGAAAACCACCACAAAGGTGCCTGTCCCCTTTGTGGTGGTTTTTGGCGCGGATGGGTTAGTTGAGGGCGGCTTGGGCTAGGCGGGCTTCGGCGTCCTCCTCGGTGACGCCCAAGGCCACAGCGAACTCCTCGATGGAGCGGCGTTTGGCCTCCTTGAGTACGCGCATGTAGTAGGAGCTGGGCTTTTTATCAGCTTCCTCGGCCTGGCGAATGCGGTGCATCATGGTTTTTGCCACGCGGACCGTCTCGGGCGCGCCCAGCTTGAGCTGCTGCTTAAAGTGCGTCTCCTCAAGTGAGCTGTTGCGCTCGGTAAAGGTGTCGCACTCCAGCTCGTCGTAGTGGCTCAGCAGGTGCTCGGCATCTTGCTGCGAGATAGCGGCGTGCAAACGGTCGGCCTGCGCCACGGGGTACATGAGGATCGTCTGCGCATGTCCCTGCTTGGTCTTGAGCAGCAGCATGGGCTGCGGCGTGTCGTCCCTAAAACCGACGACGGTGCAGACTCCCTGGCCCGGATGAATGACGTGTTGACCTATTGAGAACATGCTACCTCCAACTTATACGAATTTACGTATGACTAGAATAACACGCTGACGTGCGCAAACCCTTACTTTATGCAGGAAAAGCACACAACTCCGATAGGTAAGAGTATTCGATAACAGACGCAGCTCATTCACACCTTTATGCATTTTCAACGCCTGCATAATCTGCAGGCAGACCGGCATCTTTGAGTGACTCCATACAAGCTGTAGTCAATTTTGTGCATATGCAATATCGATTGGCTTTACCCTGCGACAGTGCCCGTCGCTTGTGATAGAGTGCTACAAACTTTGGCTTTTGCCCTACGAGTGACCAAGAGCTCGGGGGCTTTAACACAAGGAGGATCTATGCCCGAGAAGATTGAAGAGCTGGTACGCGCTGCGCTTGCTGCGGCCCAGGAGGCCGGCGACCTTTCCGCATTTGAACTTGACGATTGCGCTATCGAGCGACCGGCTGACACTTCTCATGGCGAGTGGACCTCTACCATGGCCCTGAAGTCCGCCAAGCTGGCCCACTGCGCCCCGCGCAAGATCGCCGAGGCCATCGTTGCCCATATGCCCGAGGACCCCGCGATTGAGAAGGTCGAGATCGCAGGCCCCGGCTTCATCAACTTCTACCTCTCCGTTGCCGTCAAGAATGCCATCTTTGGTGAGGCTCGCGAGAAGGGCATGGACTTCGCTAAGTCCAACGTCGGTGGTGGCCTGAAGACCCAGGTCGAGTTCGTCTCCGCCAACCCCGTCGGCCCCATGCACATTGGCCACGGCCGCTGGGCCGCGCTGGGCGACTCGCTCTGCCGCGTCATGGACCACGCCGGTTACGACATCCAGCGTGAGTTCTACATCAACGACCACGGCTCTCAGATGAACACCTTCGGCAACTCCATCAGCACGCGCTATATGCAGCTTGCCGACATCATCGCCAAGCAGGGCGTGGATATCGACGAGGCTCACAAGATCTTGATCGCCGACCGCGACGCCTTTGTCGCCGACGAGAACGACGAGCATCCCGAGACCCATCCGTACCAGGACAACTTTGCCGAGACCCTGGGTAAGGACTCCTACGGCGGCGACTACATCATCGACGAGGCCGCCGAGTTCTGGCGCACCGACGGCGACAAGTGGGTCGACGCCGATCCGCAGGAGCGCATGGAGAGCTTCCGTGAGCGCGGCTATGTGAAGATGGTCGACAACATGCGCGATCTCTGCCACGCCGTCAACTGCGACTTCGACCGCTGGTACTCCGAGCGCTCGCTGTACGTGAAGGACACCGAGGGCGAGACCGCCGACACTTCCGCCGTCGACCGCGCTTTCGAGAAGCTCGACAAGATGGGCTACCTCTACACCAAGGACGGCGCCCTGTGGTTCCGTTCCACCGATCTGGGCGACGACAAGGACCGCGTTCTGATCAAGTCCGACGGCGAGTACACCTACTTCGCCTCCGACGTTGCCTATCACTGGGATAAGTTCCAGCGCGTTGATCACGTCATCGACATCTGGGGTGCCGACCACCACGGCTACATCGAGCGCGTCCGCTGCGTCTGCGACGCTCTTGGCTATCCCGGCAAGTTCGAGGTTCTGCTGGGGCAGCTCGTCAACCTGCTGCGCAACGGCAAGCCCGTCCGTATGTCCAAGCGCAAGGGCACCATGGTGACCCTGCAGGAGCTTGTCGACGAGGTCGGCTCCGACGCCGCTCGCTACACGCTTATCTCCAAGAGCTCCAACCAGATGGTCGACTTCGACATCGAGGCTGTTAAGAAGCGCGACAACTCCAACCCGGTGTACTACGTGCAGTACGCTCACGCCCGCGTGTGCTCTATCCTGCGCCGTGCCGCCGACGTTACGCCCGAGCAGGCTGACGAGATGGGTATGAAGGCCGTCGCCGCCAAGGCCATCGGTGAGAACGTCGATTATTCGCTGCTGACCGATCCGACCGAGCTCGCCCTTTCGCGTAAGCTCAACGAGCTCACCGACCTCATCGCCAGCTGCGCTCGCGACCGCGCCCCGTTCCGTCTGACGCACTTTGCCGAGGAACTCGCCGGCGACTTCCACAGCTTCTACGCTGCCTGCCAGGTTCTGCCGAGCGAGGGCCGTCCCGTCGACCCCGAGCTTTCGCGCGCCCGTCTGGCCGCTTGCGACGCCGTCCGCGTGACGCTCGCCCTGGTGCTCACCCTCGTTGGCGTTTCTGCGCCCGAGCAGATGTAATCTGCGAGTCATTTGACCGTACAGACTTGGTTTAACTAAGCCTTGAAAGCCCGATCTCCCACGGAGGTCGGGCTTTTTTGCAAACGCCGACGTATTGACGAATTTGGAACTGCTGGAAATACGAAACTATGTCGGTTTACTACGATGAATTGAGGTATTCCAACCACGCCGGCTTTTCGCTAAAAAGTGCAAGGCATCTACCTGCGGTTTTAGTTCAACAAGTTTCGGAGTGGTCGCGGTTGAGCGATTCATCGTAGTAAACCGCCATAGTTTTGGCGGAGGCAGTCAGATTTGTGGGTGTTAAACCAAAGAGTGTCCCTTTTGACTAGTCGTTTAAGAACGTCCCCAATGACTAAGTTGCAGGTGGCGGCGGTTGTGTTACACTAACGCTGCGTATATGACGCAAATATCTCGATACAGATCAATGATGTCCGTCGGTTTTTGGCGGAGCTGGACTGTTTAGCCGCCCTGAAGGTTTATGCAGGGAGCATGTGATCACAGGGCTTGAAAAGAAAGTTGAGCAAACACTGTGTCTGATCAACAGCAAGAAAACGAAATAACGACGACGCAAGCC
>CABUUB010000030.1 GCA_902494625.1 uncultured Collinsella sp. | reverse complement strand
CTGACCGGCGCTGGCCGAAAGGCCCAGGTCCTTGAGCAGGCCGGCGAGGTAGATCTGGCCCTCGTCGTTGACGGTCAGCTCAACATGCTTCTCGGGGAAGTCGGCGAGCTGGCCCTCCTTGAACACGCGGTCGAACTCGGCCTGGGCCTCGTCGCCGGCGCCGACGCCGTGGTAGGTGTCGCACAGGTCGCGGCCCAGAGCGCGCTTGAGCTCATAGGGATCGGCAGAGCCGTCGGCCAGAGCAGCGTCGATCTTGTCGACCTCGGCCGGGGTGAGCGAGCTCGCCAGGCGGTAGTACTTGCCAATCATCTCGTCGGGGATGGACATGGTCTTGCCGAACATATCCTTGGGCGCGTCGGTCAGGCCGATGTAGTTACCGTAGGACTTGGACATCTTACGGACGCCATCGGTGCCCTCGAGCAGCGGCATGGTGAGCGCAATCTGCGGCTCCATGCCCATCTTCTCCATGAGCTCACGGCCGGCGAGCAGGTTGAAGAGCTGATCGGTGCCGCCCATCTCCACGTCAGCCTTGATCTGCACGGAGTCGAAAGCCTGCATCACGGGATACAGGAACTCGTGCAGGGCGATCGGCGTCTGAGACTGGTAGCGCTTGGTAAAGTCGTCGCGCTCAAGAATGCGGGCGACGGTGAACTTGGAGCACACCTGTAGCAGGCCGGCCAGATCCATCGAAAGGATCCAATCGCCGTTGTGCACGATGGTGGTCTTCTCGGGGTCCAGGATCTTCATGGCCTGGCTCACGTAGGTCTCGGCGTTGGCCTCGATCTGCTCCTGCGAAAGCTGCGGACGCGTGGAGTTCTTGCCCGAGGGGTCGCCGATCAGCGCGGTGCCGTTGCCGATGATAAGGGTGACGTTGTGGCCCAGGTCCTGGAACTGGCGCATCTTGCGCAGCGGCACGGCATGGCCCAGGTGCAGGTCGGGGCTGGTGGGGTCGACGCCGAGCTTGATGTTGAGGGGCTCGCCCTTCTCAAGCTTCTTGCGAAGGTCGGCCTCGGGAACGATCTGCGCGGCGCCCGAGGTGATGATACGCATTTGCTCGTCAACAGACAGCATTGGGTATCCTCCTTTTGCTATAGCACCCTCACCGGATACGGCGGTGCTGGAAGTCCATAAACTCTCATATGATAACAAACTGACGCGACGCGGCACCTACGACAGGAAAATCCTCGTCCTGCCGCATGCATCGACGGCGACCGGCAAACGCGTGCCGTCACGTTCGACCAAAAAGCGCGCCTGCTGACGGCGCGAGCAGTCACGACAATGGACCTGCCCCGTCGCATCGGTGGCGCAGACGCCCTCGGCGGTCAGCAGGCAGTGCTCGCACACCATAAGCTCGGGACGGTCGGCGTCGATCGGACCCCAGACGCCGGGTTCAGCAGCCAGTTCGGCAATACGCTCCGCATCATTGCCGAGCAACTCGGCCGGCAAGTACACCTGCCCCGCACCGAGTCCGCGCAGCCAGGTAAGCGTGGCCCGATTCGCGCAGAACACCGGCGCCGCCACGTCAAACGTCACGCCTAGCTCGCGAACGATCACCACCTGTCCCAGGTTGCGGCAGACGACGCGCCCGGCACGCTGCATCAGTGAGCGGGTCCGGTCAGCGTCACCCGTGCGGCACACCTCGTCAAGCACCACAACGGCGTCGGACAAATCGAGTTCTCCGCGCGGGTCGGCATCCATCAGCTGCCAAGCAAAAACCATGCGAGCGGGAACCGCGCACTCCACCAACTCCGTCGACGCACCGCCATCCACCGCAACGTCCTCAAAGGGCAGCACCTCAACGGCACGTGCAACGGGCGCAATCGCATTCGCCTCGGCCCGCATGCGCTCCAACACCGCCGCCGACTGATTCAACACGCCGGCGCTGCGAATCAGGTACACCTCGCAGCCCGTGTCCACCTTACGCTTGCAATGCACGACGACGCGCTTCCCCGCTGCGGCATCCACCGGGCAGGGCACCTGCGGCCAGCGCTTGGGCACATCGGGACGCGCGTCGACACCCGGATAGAACCGAATCTCGAGCGTGTCACCCGCCGCCACGGCGGCGTCGAGCTCAACGGTCACCTCTTCGTGGCCCACAGCGACCAAGCGTCCCACGCGCACGCCCTGGTTAATTGCGCGCTCAAAGCTCATAAGCTCGTCGCCCGAACGCCCCCGCAGATACGCGTCGGTAAACCCACGGTTAAACGACCGGCCCAGCTCGCGCTCAAGCTCTTCCACGGCACCGGGGTTCCACGCGCCGTCGCACAGCATATCGAGTGCCCGGCGCCACACCCGCACCACGTTGAATACGTAATCGGGGTTCTTCATGCGCCCCTCGATCTTGAGCGACGCCACGCCAGCATCTACAAGCTCGGGCAGATGCGCAATACCCAGATAGTCGCGCGGACACAGCAGGCGATCTCCCTCGACGGCGACAACGCTCTGTCCCGCCTCGTCCACTAGGTCGTACGCCAGACGGCACGGCTGTGTGCAATCACCGCGCATCGCAGAGCGCCCACGCCGCAGGGCCGAGAACTCGCACGCCCCCGAATATCCGATGCAAATCGCACCGTGGCAGAATACCTCGATGGGCACGCCCGTGGCACATAGCGCCGCAATCTCGTCGACCGTCAGCTCGCGTGCCGTCGTCACGCGCTCAACCCCCAGCTCGTCGGTGGCAAGCCGCACGGCACCTTCGCTATGAACGCCCGCCTGCGTGGACAGGTGAATCTCGACCCCGGGAATCGCCGCGCGCAGCGCGCAGGCCAACCCGGCATCGGCGACAATCAGAGCATCGGCGCCCAGCCCCAGCGCATGAGCTCCCAACGCCACCGCGTCGGACAACTCATCGTCAAACACGAACACGTTGAGCGTCACGTACACACGCACGCCATGGGCATGCGCCACGGCGCAGCCGCGCGCAAACTCGTCATCCGTAAAGCCATGGGCGCTCACACGGGCGTTAAAGCCGCCCAACCCCGCATAGACGGCATCGGCACCCGCGGCGATGGCCGCAAGCATCTGGTCGAGTCCGCCCGCCGGCGCCAGCAGCTCGGGCAGCGCCGCACCGGCAGCATCCAATCCTGTCTCGTATTGTCCGTTCGGCCCCATCGTCCGAATCGCCATCGGCAAACTCCTTACCAAGGTATGCATTCACTCTGAAAAATGCCGTCTTCCAGCATACACGAGGCCTCGCGCGCCCCGTTTGGTTTATCGTGTAATAACTTATGTCCATCCTGCCCCGACGGTACATCCACCGTCCGGCACGACATACCTGGAGGTCAATATATGGGTCCTCGCCAACGACAGGGACGCAGCCGTTCAAAGACGCATGCTCTGCCCATAATCCTGCTCTCGTTTTTGGGCTTTCTGCTGATTGCGGGCGTGGCATTTGGCATCGGCATGGTCGGCAACGTCAACCGCTGGCTGTCCGATCTGCCCGACTACACCGACGCCAACGCGTATCTGGTGAGCGAGCCCACCGAGATCGTCGACTGCAACGGCAACAAGATTGCAAGCTTCTACACGCAAAACCGCAAGTCCATCACCAAGGACGAGGTCTCCCCCTACGTGCTGCAGGGCACCGTTGACGTCGAGGACGAGCGCTTCTACGAGCACGGCGGTATCGACCTGTGGGGTATCGCGCGTGCTGCGGTGGCAACCCTCGGCGGCGGACACGAAGGCGCCTCGACTATCACCCAGCAGCTGGTGCGCAACACCATCCTGCAGGAGGAGCAGTTCGACTCGACCATCGAGCGTAAGGTGCGCGAGGCCTACATCGCCGTCAAGATGGAGGACATGTACTCCAAAGACGAGATCCTCATGATGTACCTCAACACCATCTACTACGGCCACGGCGCCTACGGCATCGAAGCCGCAGCCGAGACCTATCTGTCCAAGAGCGCCGCCGACCTCACCCTGAGCGAAGCCGCGCTGCTCATCGGCCTTCCCAACTCGCCCTCGCAGTACGACCCCACGGTCAACCCCGACCTGGCGCTGTCCCGTCGCAACAAGGTCCTCGACAACATGTTGCGCCTGGGCCACATTACGCAGGAGGAGCACGATGCCGCACAGGCCGAGCCCATCACCCTCAACGTGACCGAGATTTCGGGCAGCGGCGTCGACGTATACTCGCAGCCCTACTTTGTCTCCTACGTCAAGCAGCTGCTGGAGCAGGAGTTCTCGACCGACGTGCTCTTTAAGGGCGGCCTGACCGTCAAGACTACCATCGACCCCACGATGCAGCAGGTGGCAGAGAATGCCGTCCGCGAGCAGCTCGACACGCTCTCGCTCGACGGCCTGGACATGGGCATGGTCGTCGTCGACCCCAAGACCGGCTACATCAAGTGCATGGTGGGCGGCTACGACTACAACGCCGACGAGAACCACGTAAACCATGCCACGGGCAAGCGTCCCGTCGGCTCCACCTTTAAGGCCTTTACGCTGGCAACTGCCATCCAAAACGGCATGAACCCCAACGTCACCCTCAACTGCAACTCGCCGCTCAAGGCCAAGGGCACCACAACCGAGGTCCAAAACTACGCCAACCATAGCTATGGCAATATCACGCTTAAGCAGGCAACGGCATACTCCTCCAACACCGGCTACATCCAGGTGGCGGAAGCCGTCGGCAACAGCAAGATCATCTCACTCGTCAAAAAGCTCGGCATCGATCCCGCCAAGGACAACATCGAGGACGTTCCCGTCATGACCCTCGGCACCGGCTCGATCTCGCCGCTCGAGATGGCCGCCGCCTACGCGACGTTTGCCAACGGCGGCTACTATCGCCAGCCGATCGCCATCACCGAGATTGACTCTCGTACCGGTTCGGTGCTGTACCAGCACACCGACAATCCCTCACAGGTGCTTACCGAGGGCGAGGCCGCCGCGGTCACCGATGTTCTGTCCGGCGTCATGCAGGGCGGCGGTACGGGTGCTGCCGGTGCCCTGAGCGTCAACCAGCCTTATGCCGGCAAGACGGGCACCACCGACAACACCACCAACCTGTGGTTCTGCGGCTATACCCCGCAGCTGGCGTGCGCCCTGTGGACCGGCTATTCCGCGGGCGAGATCCCCATCCAAAAATACGGCACAGACCTGCTGGGCGACAGCACCAACCTGCCTGTCTTTAAGCGGTTTATGAACACCGTTCTGACCGGTACCGAACGCGAGGAGTTTGCGACCGGAACGGCTCCCACCTACAAGAACAACAGCGTCTGGAAGTTCTACGGCACCAACAACACCAAGAAGACGGAGAACGACGACAAGGATGAGAACAAGGACGAGAACAAGGACGAAGAGGAAACCACTACCACAACGACTACCACGACGACCACGACCACCGAGACCACGGGCGGCGACACCACCGGCGGCACCGGTACGACCGGTGGCTCGACGGGCGGATCCACTGGTGGTTCGACCGGCGGCGATGGCGGCACGCCTACGCCCACGCCCACTCCCGACCCCTCGCCCACGCCTGACGATACGGTCGGCTAGAAATCATCCGGCCATAAGCAACAAGGCCCCCGAGCAGCTTATTAAACTGCTCGGGGGCCTTTTTAGTTTAAAGCGACCTGGTGGTGGGCGGTCTTTATACCGGCAGACAAAAAGGGGGTACCGACCAACGTCGATACCCCTTACAAGCCACTATGTCAGCGCGCACAGTGCCGAGCGCACGACCCGCACGCCTACTTGCGAGAATTGCTCAGCTTATTGATCAGCGCCTCAAGACGCTCGCCGTCCTCGGCCGTCTGGGCAATAACCAAAATCGTATCGTTGCCGGCAAGCGAGCCAAGCACATCGGGCAACTCTGCCGCATCAACGGCGGCGGCGATGCCGGAAGCCGTGCCAGGCTGAGCCTTGATCATAACCAGATTATCGGTACGTAGAACGCCCGTTACGAGCTCGGAAACCATACGCTGCAGATGCAGGTCCTCTGCCAGAACATAGATGCCCTCAGGGAGCTTACGCAGCCCCATATCGGCAATATCGCGAGAGACAGTCGCCTGCGTGCAATCAAAGCCCATAGCACGGAGCTCATCGACCAGCACGCGCTGCGTGCGGACGTCCTTATTGCGTACAATATCTCTAATGGCATCCTGGCGCCCATTGCGTTTTTTAGCCATACAAACCCTCACTCCAAAAGATGGCGGAGACAATCACTCAGTGATTGAATAGTTTAACGCTATTTGAAGGCTTTTGTGTATAAGAACGCATTTCGAAACAATTCTATGCAAATTTATTTAGTAATGAGCCGTTTAGGCGGTTTTTGCGCCCGTCCGGTTAAGAAAAGCTGCCAGATGCGTACACATCACGCAGCGCGCGGGCTTGGCGCTGGCAATCGGCCCAAACAACAGGCCGAGTCCCCGATGGTTGTCTTTGAGCGCGGCGACCATTTGACGGGTTCGAGGCGCATCGAGCATATCACGCATGCGGGCGGAACGCTCAATTGACGACACCCCATGCGGGCTCAGACACAAATTCTCGATGCAGGCGACCAGTCCGGCAAAGTAGAACTTTTGGCTTGCCAGCTTGAGCCGACCACCGCTATCTGCTTCCGAGAGTGAGTCCGCAAGCTCGTCGAGCGCTCGGGTGTCATCGGATACCCTAACATACATGGTGGGATCAAAGGCATCTGTAAGCTTAGGTGCCGCCGCATGGAAACAAGCGTCGCCGCATCCGAAGACGCACTGCGCCTGCGAGAGCGCGCACGCCATAAACCCAACTGTGCGAAACGTCTTATCGCACAAAAGGCATGCCTCAAACAGCGGACGGCTATACATCACGCCAGAGGCCTGAGCGACTAGGCCGCCCAAAATCAACTGGGGCAGCTCAGTCACCATAGAAGACTCGTCTTCTATGGCAATAGAGGCAGCATCCAAGACGCGCGAATGACGCTCGCGATGCGCATCGTATCGATCGAGCGACACCGAGGGGAGCACAATGTCTGCCGCAGTATCGCACGCGATATCGACCATCTTGGAAAGGGCCTGCGGAGCAAACCACTCATCGGCGTTCATAGCGATGATTTGAGACCCGCGCGAGGCATCAAAACCGGCACGAAGACAAGCGCCGCGCTTCGCGTCCTCGACGTCAATCAAATCAATATGGATGTCCCTGTCGGCAGCAACTTGAAGCGAATAGTGCACACCGGGCGCAGCATCGCGGCAGACAACGACAATCTGCAAATCATAGAGGTCTTGGTTCTGGATACTCTCGAGCGCACGCATCGCATAGCTGGGCGAACCTTCTACCACAAGGATCACCGAAAGTCGCGGATGCGAGCCACGTCGAACCAAGTTATCCATCCTCTCGACAGCAATGAATCAAACTGTCGTTCATGGTACACCCCGGCAATAAAAGCAATGAGACACCGGTTGCACTGCACGCCAAGAACAGATGTTGCACACGCGCAGCCCACAGATGACAGGTGCCGACGAACGGCGCGTCGAGCCCTCCCCTAGTCGAGCACGACAAGCTCGGCGGGATCGTAATCCACGCCCATAAACGTAAGGCCACAGGCAGGAGCCGTGGGGCCCGCAGCGGTACGGTCGCAAGCATCGATGACCTCGCGCATCCACTCGGGTTCACGGCGATGCATGCCAATCTCGACAAGCGTGCCCACGATCGTACGGACCATCGAATGCAGAAACGCATTGCCCTCGATGGTAAACGTCAGGATGTCCTCGCCAAACGCAACCTCATGGCCAAACTCGGCACGCATCACGAAGCGATGCGTGGGCTTGCCAACGGCCGAGGCAACCTTGCAAAAGCTTTTAAAGTCCTGCTCGCCCAAAAGCGCGGGGCAGGCAGCAGACATAGCCTCAACATCCAAGGGATAGCGATGCCACCACACGGCACCGCGGGACAGCACGGGCCGCGCATCACGATCGGCAATGCGATAGGTGTAAGTGCGAGAGCGCGCGTCAAAGCGCGCAGAAAAGCCCTTACGAGCCTTGTAGACCTCGTTTATGGCGATATCTTTCGGCAGTAGGGCATCCATAGCCCTCAGCCACCTACGGCGCGTACACGCGAGCTCAGCATCCGTTACGGGCACGCTGATGTACTGAGCCACGGCATGCACGCCGGCATCGGTACGCCCCGCGCACGTCAGATCGATCGGGCGGCGAAGCAGCGTCTCGATGGCTCGACGCAGCTCACCCGCAACCGTCGTCTGTCCCGGCTGCTCGGCAAATCCGCTATACGACGAGCCATCATAGGCCACACGAAATACGAGCGTGGCGTCAAGCTCGGGGGTCGAATTGAAATCAGACGGCGCAGTCATGGGCGCTCCCAACAAACAAGTAACGGTATCGCGACAAAAAAAGAGGGGTACGCGAACGTACCCCTCGAATATAGCCTATGCAGACGGAAAGTCTACTCAGCGGTCTCCTCAGCAGGAGCCTCCTCGACAGCCTCGACCTTCTTAGGAGCAGCGGCCTTCTTGGGGGCCGGAGCAGCCTTCTTGGCCTTAGGCGTGCAAGGCTCGGTGACGAGCTCCATGATAACGATGGGAGCGTTGTCGCCCTTACGGTTACCGAGCTTCATGATGCGGGTGTAACCGCCATTGCGGTCCTGCCACATGCCCTGGGCAGCCTTGTCGAAGATCTCGGCAACGAGCTGCTTATCGCCGAGCTTGGCGATAGCCAGACGACGAGAGTGCAGGTCGCCCTTCTTGGCCCAAGTGATGATCGGGTCGACGACCGAACGCAGCGCCTTAGCGCGGGTCTCGGTGGTCTTGATGCGGTCGTTCTCGAAGAGGGCCTTAGCAAGGCTCTTCTTCATGGCCTTGGTGTGGCTCGCATCGGTGCCGAGCTTCAGGCCCTTCTTAACGTTGTGACGCATGGTCTAGTTTCTCCTCAAATATGCGAAGCATTAAGCCTTCAGGCTCAGGCCCATGGACTCAAGCTTGTCCTTCACTTCCTCGATCGACTTAACACCGAAGTTACGGATGTTGAGCAGATCGTTCTCCGAGAACTCAACGAGCTGACGGACCGAGTGAATGCTGGCGCGCTTAAGGCAGTTGTAGGAACGGACGGAAAGGTCCAGATCCTCGATCTGCTTGTCCAGCTCGGCGTTGTCGTTGGTAACCTCGGGAGCGAAGATCGAAGCCTCCTCCTCGACCTCGGGGGTCTCGGCAAGGTTCATAAAGGCGGCCATATGCTGGTTGATGATATTGGCAGCCTGGACCACGGCGTCGCGCGGGGCGATAGAGCCGTTGGTCTCGATCTCGAGGACAAGGCGGTCGTAGTCGGTGTGCTGACCGACACGGCAAGCCTCAACGAGCTTGGCGCAACGGGAAACCGGCGAGTACAGCGAGTCGACGTGGATCACACCGATGGGATCGTTGTCGCGCTTGTTGGCCTCGCCAGAAACATAGCCGCGGCCATAGCCGATGCGCATGCTCATGGTGAGATGGCCACCCTCGGTGAGCGTAGCGATGTGCTGCTCGGGGTTGACCAGCTCAAACTCGGACGGAATAAAGAAGTCCGCACCGGTGACCTCGCAGGGGCCGTCAACCGAGATGGTGGCGGTCGCCTCGTCGGTCGTGCCGAGAGCCCTGAAGACAAGACCCTTGACATTCAGGACGATGTCGGTGACATCCTCGACCATGTTAGGGATGGTCATGAACTCGTGCTGCGCACCATCGATCTGAATAGCCTCGACGGCGGCACCCTCGAGCGAGGACAGAAGAACGCGACGAAGGGAGTTACCCAGCGTATCGCCGTAACCACGCTCGAGCGGCTCGACGGAGACACGAGCAGACGTCTCGTTGATCTCTTCGACCTGAACCTGAGGCCTAATGAATTCTGACATGTATTACCTCCAGCCTCAGCAGCCCGGATGGACTACTTAGAGTAGAGCTCGACGATGAGCTGCTCGTTGATATCACCGCTGATCTGCTCACGCGTCGGCAGAGCGAGCACGTTACCAGACAGCTTCTCGATATCGACCTCGAGCCAGCCAGGGACCTCAAAGCGCTCGGAGGAAATCAGGGCCTCCTTGATGGGGAGGAGGTCACGGAACTTCTCGCCGACAGCGACGACGTCGCCGGCCTTGACGCGGTAGGACGGGATGTCCACGCGCTTGCCGTTCACGGTGAAGTGACCGTGACGGACGGACTGACGAGCCTCTTTGCGGGTGCGGGCGAAGCCAAGACGGAAGACGACGTTGTCGAGGCGAGACTCAAGGATGATCATGAGGTTCTCACCGGTGACGCCGTTCATCTTGCGGGCCTTGTTGAAGTAGCCGTGGAACTGCTTCTCCAGAACGCCATAGATGAACTTGACCTTCTGCTTCTCGCGCAGCTGCATGCCGTACTCAGATTCCTTGCGACGGCGCTTGGGCTGACGGATAGATTCCTTCTTGCTGCTGTAACCGAGCTCAGCGGGATCGATCCCGAGCTGACGGCAGCGCTTAAGAACAGGAGTCCTGTCGATTGCCATATTGATACGATCCTTTCAGTTACACGCGGCGACGCTTCTTGGGGCGGCAGCCGTTGTGCGGAATGGGGGTCTTGTCCTGGATGCTCGAGACCTCGAGGCCAGCAGCCTGGAGGGAGCGGATGGCGGTCTCACGACCGGAGCCGGGGCCCTTGACGAAGACGGAAACCTTCTTCATACCGTGCTCCATGGCCTGCTTGGCAGCAGCCTCGGCAGCCATCTGGGCAGCGAACGGCGTGGACTTACGGGAGCCCTTGAAGCCCACCTGGCCAGCCGACTTCCAGGAAATGACGTTGCCCTGGGGATCGGTGATCGAAACGATCGTGTTGTTGAACGTAGAACGAATGTGAGCCTGGCCCACGGAAATGTTCTTACGGTCCGCGCGCTTCAGACGGGCAGCGCGAACGTTCTTCTTAGCAGTAGCCATCTATCTAGCGCTCCTTATTTCTTCTTCTTAGCACCGATCTGACGCTTCGGGCCCTTGCGGGTACGAGCGTTAGTGTGGGTGCGCTGGCCGCGGACCGGGAGGCCCTTGCGGTGACGAAGGCCGCGGTTGCAGCCGATGTCCATAAGGCGCTTGACGTTCTGGTTGCGCTCACGGCGGAGGTCGCCCTCAACCATGATCTGGTTCTTATCGATATAATCGCGGATGGCGTTAACCTCATCCTCGGTGAGGTCCTTAACGCGCGTATCCACGTTAACGTTGCACTCGACGCAAATCTTCGTCGCAGTGGTGCGGCCGATGCCGTAAATGTAGGTCAGACCGATCTCAACGCGCTTCTCACGCGGGAGGTCGACACCATTAATACGGGCCAACGTAGTCTCCTCTCTTAACCCTGACGCTGCTTATGACGGGGGTTCTCGCAAATGACGAGGACCTTGCCATGGCGCCTAATGATTTTGCACTTATCGCACATCTTCTTGACCGAAGGACGTACCTTCATCGTTCTTCCTTTCGGTAGCGCTCAAACTACTTCCCTACTATCTACTCGCCCAGCCGCAGGCGTTTAAAACTATGGCTGGTCTTCACACACAATCCGACCGTAGGTTGAGCTAAGCCTGCAGCCGGAAATGGAGTGCGTGTATGCGTGCCGCTATTTGTAGCGATAGGTGATGCGGCCGCGGGTCAGGTCGTACGGGGAAAGCTCCACGACAACCCTGTCACCGGGGAGAATACGGATGTAATTCATTCGGATCTTGCCAGAAATGTTGCACAGAACCGAATGACCGTTCTCGAGCTCAACCTTAAACATGGCGTTGGGCAGCGGCTCCTTTACCGTACCCTCGAGCTCAATTGCGTCTTCCTTCTTCACAAGCAATCATCTTTCTCTAGAAAACGACAGCGATTGAGTATTCTACAACACGTATGCACGCATCGTAATAACTTCGTAATGGCTCCACAACTGAGTGGAACTTGTTACATTTCTCCGCCTTGGAGCGAACACCAAGCACCTTGGGCATCCGTGGTGAGAATCACCGGACCGTCATTGGTAATGGCGACGGTGTTCTCGTAGTGCGCGGCAGGCAGGTGGTCGTTGGTCGTAACAATCCAACCGTCGGAGCCCGTGCTCACATGGTTGGAACCCATCGTAACCATCGGCTCGATGGCAATGACCATGCCGGCCTGGAGGCGAACGCCCCTCCCCTTCTTTCCATAGTTAGGAACGTTGGGGTCCTCGTGCATCACGCGGCCAATGCCATGGCCCACATAATCACGAAGCACGCCGTAACCGTGAGACTCGGCGAGGGACTGAACGGCATAACCGACGTCCCCGATATGGTTACCGGGAACAGCCTGCTCGATGGCAGCCTTAAGGCAATCGCGCGTGACCTCGCACAAAGCCTTGGCTTCGGGCGTGGGGGTGCCGACGAAAAACGTCCAAGCGTTATCGCCGACCCAACCGTCGACAACGGCTCCCGTATCGATGGAGATGATATCGCCATCGCGCAGGATCATGTCGGGGTTGGGAATACCGTGGACCACGGCATCGTTGATCGATGCGCAAATGGTCCCCGGGAACCCGCCGTAACCCTTAAAGGCCGGGGTGCCGCCATGCATGCGGATAATCTGCTCCGCGAGCTGATCGAGCTCAAAAGTCGAAACGCCGGGGCGCACCATGGCTCCAACGTGGCGGAGCGCCATCTTAGATAGCGCTCCTGCCTTCTTCATCTGCTCGATTTGCGTTGCAGACTTAATCTTGATCATAGACCGAGAGCCTCTTTGACATCCCCGTACACGGTCTCGCGAGCCTGGTCACCGTTGACCGACTTGAGCAGACCCTGGCCACGATAGTAGTCGACGAGCGGGCTCGTGGACTTCTCGTAGACGTCGAGACGGTTCTTGATGGTCTCGGGCTTGTCGTCGTCACGCTGATACATCTCGCCACCGCACTTGGGGCAGGTAGCATCGGCAGCGGTGCCGGTGTAACCGCAGGCGCGGCAGGTGCGACGCGAAGACAGACGATCGATAATGACCTCGGGGGCCACATCGACCAGAAGGGCGCAGTCGATCTCGCGACCCATGGCGGAGAGCTCGGAATCGAGCGTCACGGCCTGGGCGGTGTTGCGCGGGAAGCCGTCGAGAATGAAGCCCTGCTGGGCATCATCGGCGGCAAGGCGCTCCTTGACAAGATCGATCACGAGCTGGTCGGGAACGAGCTCGCCAGCGTCCATGTACTTCTTAGCCTGAATACCAAGCTCGGTGCCACCCTTGACGGCAGCACGCAGCAGGTCGCCCGTAGAAATGTGAGCGACGCCAAACTCGGCGACGAGCTCCTGTGCGACGGTACCCTTACCGGCACCCGGAGCTCCGAGCAATACGAGGTTCATGAGCAATCCTCCTCTAGCCTATTTAAAGAATCCATCGTAATCATACATCTTGATCTGGCCTTCGAGCTTATCGACCGTGTCGAGCACGACGCCGACCATGATGAGGATGGACGTGCCGCCAAATGCCTGGATCAGATGGTTACCCGTGAAGGAGAAGATGATCGAAGGCACGATGGCGATGAGCGCCAAAAAGACAGCGCTGGGAAGCGTGATCTTGTTGAGCGCGTTCTTGATGTAGGCCGCGGTAGCCCTACCCGGACGCACGCCCGGAATAAAGCCGCCCTGCTTCTTAAGGTTATCGGCCGTGTCATCGGGGTTGAACACCATGGAGGTGTAGAAGTAGGCGAAGAACACGATGAGGACAACGTTAAGCACCCAGTTGAGCCAACCGGTCGAAAGCGCAGAGGCAACTGCCTGAATCCAGCCGATACCGGGGAAGAACACGGCAATCTGAGCCGGGAAGTACAGCAGCGCCGAAGCGAAGATGATCGGCACGACACCCGCGGTGTTGACCTTGATGGGCAGGTAGGTGGTCTGGCCACCCATCATGCGACGGCCCACGACGCGCTTGGCGTAGGAGACCGGGATGCGGCGCTGGCCGCGCTCAAGGAAAACAATCAGCGGGATAACCAGCAGGATGATGGCGCAGATGATCACCATGGTGATGATGCCACCGGCATTGCCCTCGGTGCTGGAGAAGATAGCCTGCGGCAGACCGGCCATGATGTTCGCGAAGATGATCAGCGACATGCCATTGCCGATACCGCGCTGGGTGATGAGTTCACCAATCCACATGATCAGCATGGCGCCCGCGGTGAGCGTGCCGACGACCATGAGGTCGAAGATGATCTCGGGAGCGCCGGCGCCATTAAAGCTGATGCCGAAGCTCTTAAAGAGGAAGAGGTAACCCACGGAGTTGAGGATTGCCAGAGCCAGGGTGAGGTAACGCGAATACTGCGTAATCTTGGTCTGACCGACCTCGCCCTCGCGGGCAAGCTCATGCAGGGAAGGCACAACGGCCTGGAGCATCTGGAGGATGATCGAGCTGGTGATGTAAGGCATGATGCCCAGCGAAAACACCGAAACATAGCTCAACGCGCCGCCAGAGAAAAGATTCAGGAGGGCCATAGCACCTGCGGCGACCGAATTATTATCGGTCGAGAAAAGGCCCAGCATCCCCTGGAAGGGAATGCCGGGCACAGGAACGTGCGCACCAATGCGGTACACGACGAGCATAGCTATGGTAAAAAGAATCTTTTCGCGCAATTCTTTGATGCGGAAAGCATTCTTAAGACCATTTAGCACGGCAGCTCGACCTTTCCGCCGGCGGCCTCGATCTTGGCCTGCGCAGAAGCGCTGACCTTGTCGACCTTGACCGTGAACTTCTTGGTGAGCTCACCATTGCCGAGCACCTTGACGGGCTCGAACTCGCTCTTGGTGATGCGAGCGGCCTTAAGAGCAGCACCGTCAATCACAGCGCCGTCCTCGAACTTGCGCTCGAGACGCTCAACGTTAACAGCGGTGTACTCGATGCGACGGGGGTTGCGGAAGCCCGGAAGCTTGGGCAGGCGCATAGCCAGCGGAGTCTGGCCACCCTCGAAGCCGGCACCCTTGGTGCCACCAGAGCGAGAGCCCTGGCCCTTCTGACCGCGGCCAGAAGTGGTGCCGTGACCCGAAGAATTGCCACGGCCGACGCGCTTGCGGTTCTTGGTGGAACCGGGCGCGGGAGTAAGATCGTGAAGCTGCATTTGCTACTCCTCTACAATCTCGACAAGGTGCTTGACCTTGAAGATCATGCCGCGGACGGACTCGTTGTCAGCAATCTCGCGAACCTCGCGGATCCTGTGGAGACCGAGGGCACGGACAGTACGGACCTGGTCCTGCTTGCAACCGTTGGTGCTGCGGACCTGCTTGATCTTGATGGTGTCAGCCATGCTTAGTTCTCCTTACCGACGAACATCTCGGAGACCGTCAGGCCACGGCGAGCCGCGACGTCCTCAGGGCTGGAGAGCTCCTTGAGGCCCTCGACGGCAGCCTTGATGATGTTGAGGCCGTTGTCGGTACCGAGGGACTTGGACAGGACGTTCTTGATGCCAGCAAGCTCGAAGAGGGGACGCACAGCGCCGCCGGCGATAACGCCGGTACCCTCGACAGCGGGCTTGATGATGATGCGGCCGGCACCAAAGTGGCCGAGAACCTCGTGCGGAATGGTGCCCTGATCGGTCACCGGCACGTGGAACATGTTCTTCTTGGCATCGAGAGACGCCTTGGAGATGGCCATGGGCACCTCAGCGGACTTGCCCATGCCAACGCCGACGTTACCCTTGCCGTCGCCAACGACGACGAGAGCGACGAGGCTCATGCGACGACCACCCTTGACGGTCTTCGACACGCGGTTGATGTAAACGACGCGCTCCTCGAACTCGGAGGCCTCGCGCTGCTGCTTCTGATTACGAGCCATGTGCTACATACCTCCTAGAACTCGAGACCGGCGGCACGAGCACCGTCGGCGAGGGCCTTGACGCGGCCATGGTAGATACGGCCACCGCGATCGAAGGCGACCTTGGTGATGCCGGCCTCGATGGCGCGCTTGCCAACGAGCTGACCGACCTTCTCCGCAGCCTCCTTGTTCGAGGTGTGGGTGCCCTTGAACTCGGCCTCGAGGGTCGAGGCAGAGACGAGCGTCAGGCTGGAGCCCTTGCTGTCGTCGATGATCTGGGCATAGATGTTGGCGTTAGTACGGGTCACGCGAAGACGCGGACGCTCGGAGGTACCCGAGACCTTGCCGCGAACACGACGCTGACGACGCTTGAGGCCTTCCAGCTTCGCCTTATGCTTGTTCATACGTAAACTCCTAAAAAGGTTGATCTTGCCAGCACCTGACGGGGTGCTGGTCTTATGCGAGTGAGTCGGTTACGACTACTTGGCGGCCTTACCCAGCTTGCGGCGGATGTGCTCGCCAACGTAGTGGATACCCTTGCCCTTGTAAGGCTCGGGAGGACGATGGCCGCGGATCTCAGCGGCGATCTGACCGACCTGCTGCTTGTTGATACCCTTGACGTTCACGTGGGTGTTGTCGGGAACCTCGAAGGTGATGCCCTCGGGAGCCTCGACGATCACGGGGTGCGAGAAGCCCAGGGAGAACTCGAGGTTCTTGCCCTTCTGCTGCACGCGGTAACCGACGCCGGCGAGCTCGAGCTTCTTCTCGAAGCCCTCGGAAACGCCAACAACCATGTTGTGGATGAGGGCGCGGGTGAGGCCGTGGCGGGCACGGGTCTCACGCTCGTCGTCGGGACGGGAAACGGTGAGGACGTTGTCCTCGACGTTGATAGCGAGCTTCTCAAAGACATCGAGCTCGAGCTGGCCCTTGGGGCCCTTGACGACAACGTTGTTGCCGTTGACTGCCACTTCGACTCCGGCGGGAATCTGGACAGGCTTATTACCGATACGAGACACGGTGATCTCCTTTCCTTCTACCTACCGAGCGAATTACCAGACGTAAGCGATGATCTCGCCGCCGACGTTGTGCTTGCGAGCATCGCGGTCGGTCATGACGCCATGGCTGGTGGAAATAATGGCGGTACCAAGGCCACCGCGGACGCGGGGCATGTCGGCAACGCCGGTGTACTTACGCAGGCCCGGCTTGGAAATGCGGCGGATGCCGTTGATGACCTTAGCCTTCTTGGGACCATACTTAAGCGTGATGTGCAGAGTCTTCTGGGGAACGGTGTCCTCGACATCGTAGCCCTCGATGTAGCCCTCCTCGTGCAGAACACGAGCGATCTCGACGAGCTTCTTGCTGCTCGGCATGGAGACCGTGGCCTTGTTCACAGAGTTAGCGTTACGGATGCGCGTAAGCATATCTGCGATCGGGTCTGTAAGGTTCATACAGATTCTCCTTCGTTCTTGATGAACACGTGCTCTTGGTTCTTCGCCGCCCTTAACGGCAAAGCCTTTTTAGCGCGTTTTCCCTGTTCCAAACTGATGCTTGAAACGCTGGTAGTGACTTACCAGCTGGCCTTCTTAACGCCGGGAAGCTCGCCCTTGAGTGCAAGCTCGCGGAAGCAGACACGGCACAGGCCGAACTTGCGGTACACAGAGTGCGGACGGCCGCAGCGCTGGCAGCGCGTGTACTCACGAGTAGAGAACTTCTGCTTGCGATTGCACTTGACGATCATCGATGTCTTAGCCACTTATATCCTCCTCACATAGAGTATTGTTCGCCCCAAGCGCCGCCCCCTTGTGGGAACGGCGCTTATAGGGCAGGTGAACCTATTTCTTGAACGGGAAACCGAAGGCGTCCAGAAGGGCCTTGGCCTCCTCATCGGTGTTGGCGGTGGTCACGAAAGTGATGTCCATACCACGCTGGTGATCGACGGAGTCGAAGTCGATCTCGGGGAAGATGAGCTGCTCGGTGACGCCCATGGAGAAGTTACCACGGCCGTCGAAGCTCTTGGCGGAGATGCCGCGGAAGTCGCGGATACGGGGGATCGCGACGGAGGTCAGACGATCGAAGAACTCCCACATACGGTCGCCACGCAGGGTAACCTTGCAGCCGATCGGCATACCGGCGCGCAGGCGGAAGGTAGCGATGGACTTGCGGGCACGGGTGATCATCGGCTGCTGGCCGGTGATGGCGCGCAGGTCGCGCACGGCACCGTCGATGGCCTTGGAATCGGTAGCGGCCTCGCCGACACCCATGTTCACGACGATCTTCTCAAACTTGGGGATCATCATGACGTTCTCGTACTGGAACTTGTCCTGAAGCTGCTGCTTGACCTCGTTGTTGTACTTGGTCTTCAGACGCGGCACATACTTCTCTTCTGCCATTGTTCACTCCTTCTTGGGGTTTTAAGCACGGGGCGTGGCCACGATAGGTTGTCCTCGTGCCTCCTGGCTGCATCCGCGCCGCTCATGGCATTTCGCGGTTTGGACTCGACGCAGCAGGAGCCGACAAAACAATCGGTACTATACGCGCATCGGGGGCGTATTTCCAGAAAAACCTCGTCTGCCTGCACAACTCCACAACTCCCCCGCACAAATGGGTCCCAACAAGCAGTTGCGGTGAAATAGGGACTGTTGGGCGGCCTAACAGGCTTAAACAATCCGTATTTCACCGCAACTTATTGGTGGGGATGAGATTAGCGCTTGCGGGGAACGAGCTTGGTGCGGCGCAGGTGGATCATCTCGGCGGCTATGGAGATGGCGATCTCCTCGGGGTCCTCGGCCTCGATGGCAACGCCGATCGGCAGGTGCAGCTCGTCGATCTGGTCCTGCGTAAAGCCCTCCTGCTCCAGGCGAGCGCGCACAAAGGCCGTCTTGCGGCGCGAACCCAGACAGCCCAGGTAGGCAGGCTTGGCGCGCATGGCCTGAATCACCACGTCGATATCGGACTTGTGGCCTGCTGTGGCCACGACCACCAAGTCGCGCGGACCGATGGGGCACAGCTCGTCCAGGTTCTTGTAGTCGACCAGACGACGGTCGTAGACGCCGGGCACCCATTCGGGGGTCAACGTGCCGGGGCGATCGTCGCAGGCCACGACGGCAAAGCCCGCCGCCGTGAGCACGCGCGCCGTCGCGGCGCCCACGTGTCCGCAGCCAAAGATGTAGGTCAGGCCCTCGGGGCAGAGCGTCTCGATGTGCGCGGGAGGAATCTCAGAGGTCGCGTTGGTGTAGGTGACCTTACTCCCCTCCTCCACCAGCGAAAGCCCGGGGCAGCCCGCAATGGTGCGGCGCGATTCCTCGCCATGGTACTCGGCCACATCGCCCTCGAGCGCGTTTGCGATAAACGGTTCAAAGTCGATGACGAAGTCGCCGATGCGCCGATAGGCCAAGACGTCGGCAATCTCCTGGAACAACGGCGCCTTGGTCGCGTCCAGGTGCAGATAGCACAGGCAGATGGCTCCGCCGCAGATCATACCGGTATCGGAGTTCTCGCCGCCCATGGTGTAGCGGACCAGACGCGATTGACCCCCGGCCAGCAGCTCGCGGGCCTCGTCCAGCGCAAAGAGCTCAATCTTGCCGCCGCCGATGGTGCCCGCTTGGCCACCGTCGGCAAAGACGGCCATCCAGGCGCCCACGCCGCGCGGCGACGACCCCGCCGTGCCGGCCACGACCACGAGCTCGCACGTCTCGCCAGCACGCAGGGCGGCAAGCGCAGCATTCACCACATCGAGCTTTTCCATTGCAATTTCCTATCCCTGGAATACACCGGTGAGCATGGCGAGTGCCTCGAGCACACCGCCGCCGACCGACGTCGCCTTGTCCGAAATGTAGTTGATATAGCTGGCATCGCCGCGCGGATCGACATCGGCGCATTTAAAGCCCTCAGTCACCTGCACGCCGTTCGCCAAAAGCCCGCGCAGACAGCCATCGATCTGCGTGCACATGGGCGAATCGCCCGCGTAGCCAATCACGTCTCCGGCGCTCACGATGTCGCCGATCGCGCGGTCGGACCGAAACACGCCGGCGGCGGGGCTGTGGATAACGCGCTCTCTGCCATAGCCAGCGATAATGCCCGGCACGCCCGTGTTGGGTTGGGGCGAACCCTGGGTAATGACACGGCCCAGGAAATGCCCGCGCATGGTTTCGACCACGGCGTCGCAGTCAACCGGCGCGGTAAAGCCCGGCCCCACGGCGATGACGGCAGGCGCCATGTCGCGCGTGGTACCCAGGTTGCGCTTAGCCAGAATCGCGTCGACCACGGCAGCGGGTTTCAGCTCGCCGAGCATCTTGGCCTGGGGGTCCACCACAACGGCGACGTCTCCAGCCTCGGTAATTGCAAGCGCCTCTGCCGGCGTCTGTGCCAAGCGAGCGCGAATGCCCTCGACCTCGACCTCGCCCAAGCGAATAGCCTCGCAAAAACTGATTGTGCGGCGGATGCACGTGGGAACCGCGATATCGGCCATAACGACCGACACGCCGGCGCGCGCCAAGCGAGCGGCGACGCCCGTGGCGATATCGCCGGCGCCGCGAACATAAACGAGCATTCCCGGGACACCTCCCTGTGCTACGGTTTGAGCAGAGCAAATGCGGTTCGACCGCTACTCTGATGATTATTTATTATCACAGTATTATACGGCGGTGAACAGATGGAAACGGTTAGCGGCAATCTTGCCTCGGCGCTCAGGATCAAGCCGGGCATTACCGCGATTATCGGCAGCGGCGGCAAGTCGACCTTGCTAAAGACGCTCGGCCTTGAGCTTATGCGCGCTGGCGGCCGCGCGTTCCTCTGCACCTCCACGCATATGTTCCCCGTCGCCGGCGTGCCGTGGGACGGGTCGAGCCGTCGCCTGGACGCCGCGCCTTGGAAGCCGGGCGCCTCGCATGTCCCCGGTTGCACCTGCGAGGCATGCGCGGGCATGAGCCGCGGAAGTATCTGCCAGGCGGGTGTTTTGGACCCGGAGACGGGCAAGCTCTCCTCCCCTG
>CABUUB010000029.1 GCA_902494625.1 uncultured Collinsella sp. | reverse complement strand
CGGGTGGGTTGTGACAACCTTCCCGCCGCTTTTTCGTGGGTTCAAATAGGACGACCTAATTGACCGCTAAACCGTTTCGCCATCATACGTATGGGCTAGAATGGCTCTGGCATTTATGTAACTAAAACCAAAGAGAGGCAAGGTAGCGGGAATGGCTGAGATGACGCTCGAGGGTGTGGACGCTCGTCCCGAGGACTCCGCGTTTGCCCTGGGCCGCGTACATTCGATTGAAACGATGGGTACGGTCGACGGACCCGGCATCCGCTTTGTGGTGTTTGTCCAGGGCTGTCCCATGCGCTGCGCATATTGTCACAATCCCGATACCTGGTCTGTTAACGGCGGCACGATGGTGACCGTCGAGCACCTCATGGACGAGTTCCAGAGTAACCATGAGTTCTATCGCAGCGGTGGAATTACGGTTTCGGGCGGCGAGCCGCTCCTGCAGCCCGAGTTTTTGGCCGATCTGTTCCGTGCAATGCACAACAACCCCGATGGCCGCGTGCATACTTGCCTTGACAGCTGCGGTTACGCGTTTGACCCCAACCACCCCGAGAAGTTCGATGCCGTTCTCAACGAGACCGACATGGTGCTGCTCGACATTAAGCATGCCGATCCCGTCGAGCATAAAAAGCTGACCGGTTGCGATCCCGCGCGCATTCTGGCGTTTGGCGATGAGCTTGCCCGTCGCAAGATCAAGGTTGTTATTCGCCACGTGGTGGTGCCGGGTATTACCGACACGGTGGAGGAGTGCGAGGCACTCGGTCGCCTGATTGCCCCGTGGCATAACGTGGTCGGTCTGGAGATGCTGCCGTATCACACCATGGGTGTCGTCAAATATGAGCAGTTGGGGATTCCCTATAGGCTTGAGGGCGTGCCCCAGATGGATACCGCGCGCATGCCCGAGTTGCGCAATGCCGTTATGGCCGGCATGAAAGAGCGCCGTGCGGAGCTAAAAAACGCCATCGGCTAGCAAGTCATTTCGCTCCTCTACGATACCCGCGCTGCGCTGGTCTAGCGGCTTTGTATTGCGCGGTTGAGTCAAAATGCTGGTACCATACCGTGGTTGAGAATTTCGAATAGGTTTGGGGAATGGCATGGCTACCATTGCGATTATCGGTGCGCTCGAAAAAGAGATCATGCAGATTAAGAAAGAGCTGAGCGACGTTTGCGAGGCACGGGAGGCAGGCTTGACCGTTGTGAGCGGTGAGCTCGACGGCCTGACAGTTGTCGCCACAACGGCGGGCATGGGCACGGTGAACGCCGCCGCTGCAACACAGCACCTCATTAGCAAGTATGCTCCGCAGGCTGTTGTGTTTTCGGGCATTGCGGGCGGTTTGAACCCCAAGCTCCATATCGACGACGTGGTCATTGGCAAACGCCTACGCTATCTGGATACCGATACCGCGCTTATCGCCGAGTCCGCACCGGGGCTCGAGGAGTTTGGCTCGACGCCCGCGCTGGTCGATATTGCCGCCGACGTGCTTGCTGAGCGTGGGTTTGTTGACGCTTCGACAAATGCAGTCGCTTCGAATGAGGGCACCAAGCAGTTCCTGGTCGGCACGATTGCCACGGGTAACCGATTTGTGACGGGAGCCACCATGCGCAACGACGCTATCGAGGCGACGCATGCCGATTGTGTCGGCATGGAGGGCGCGGCAATTGCCCATGTCGCAACCAAAAATGGTGTCGATTGCCTGGTGTTGCGCGCTATCAGCGATAATTGTGACGAGGCGTACGATGCAATTTGCGAGCGAGAGTTCGATCTGTTCGAGTACGCGCGTGTCGCAAGTGACATCACGCTCGATATCGTCCGCCGCATTGCCGCTGCGCAATAGCGCGTCTATTTGTAAGAACCTACGACCAAGGAGTGTCCATGGCCGATTCCATTAACTATCAGCTTGCCAAGTTCGTTGCCAGCTACGGCAAGGTTTCGCAGATTCCCGAGTCCACCTGCCCTGAGGTGAGCTTCGTCGGCCGCTCCAACGTGGGCAAGTCCTCCATCATGAACAAGCTATTTGGCCGCAAGAACCTGGTCAAGGTTTCCAGTACGCCGGGCAAGACGAGCAACATTAACTTCTTTGAGGCCGACGACGTGCATTTCGTGGACCTGCCGGGTTACGGTTTCGCCCGTCGCTCCAAGGCCGAGCGCGACCGCTGGGCCGAGCTTATCGGCGACTTTTTCGACTCCGAGCGCAGCTTTAACTTGGTCGTCTCGCTGGTGGACATTCGTCACGACCCCAGCAAGCTCGACCACGACATGATTGACTACCTACAGGGCAACGAGTTCAACTTTATCGTCTGCCTCACCAAGGCCGACAAGCTCAGCCGCACCCAGCAGGCCCGCCAGGCAGCAGCCATCAAAAAGCAGCTCAACGTCCCGGCCGAAAACGTGATCATCACAAGCTCCCAGACCGGTACCGGCATCGACGAACTCAAAAAGCGCATTGCCGAAGCCTGCCTCTAGTAAGTGCCCCTATCAATAAAATGCAGAACATCAGCCCGGCGCCCCTTCAAAGCGTGGGTCCCTGTAGACATCGCTAGCCACGTTGCCATAGGGCCACCCAGGGGCATCCCCTTAAAAACATTCCGCAGCACGAGGCCCGCTTATCCGCAGCTCCGAAGGAGCAGGATAAGCGGGCCTCAAGTGCGAGGACGTTTTTAAGGGGATGCCCCTGGGTGCCCGGTGGGACCGATCGGCGATGTCTACAGGTACTCGATTTGAGCGCCCTCGGTGTCGCACGTCAGAATATGCGTATCACACTTGGGGAACTGCTCGCGCAGCTTGACCTGCAGGAACTTTGCCACGATGGTGTCGTCGGTCACAGCCATGAGAGTCGAGCCCGAACCACTGATCCAGATGGTCTTGGCGCCGCCGTTAAGGCAGGTGTCGCGCACGGCGTTGTAGTCGGGAATCAGACGGCGACGATAGGGTTCCTGGATGCGGTCGTCATTGGCGGCGGCAATCAGGTCGAGGTCACCAGTCTCCAAGCCGCGTGTCATGCCGGCGATGCGGCCCATTTGCCATACGGCGGTGGAGAGTGGAATCTCCTGCGGCACAACCTTGCGCGCCTCGCTCGTATGCACCTCGTAGGGCGGAATCACGGTAATAAAACGCAATCGATCGCTCACCTCGTAGCGCAGGCACTGGGGGAGCGAATCAGTCGGCGTAAAGGAGCAAACGGCACCGCCCAGGATAGCGGGGGCGACGTTATCGGGATGGCCCTCGACCTCGGTGGCAATGCGGACGAGCTCGGCGCGGTCGACGGTATGGCCCGTCAGCGCGGCAGCTGCCATGATGCCGGCGACGACGCAAGTGGAGCTGGAACCTAGGCCGCGAGCGACGGGAACGTCAGTCTGAATGTCAATGGCGACGGGGAAGGCCGGCTCGCCCCATGCGGCCAGTGCATCGACAAAGCTTACGTAGACCAGGTTGTTCTCGTTTTGGAATTCTTCGGGGCATCCGGTGATGGTGAGTTTGTCAGCGCGCTCGAAGGTGAAGTGCGAGTAGAGGCTGACGGCCATGCCGAGGGTGTCGTAGCCAATGCCCAAGTTGGCGCTTGTTGCTGGGACGGTGATCTTGATCATGGGAATCTCCTGGGCGGTCTGCCTGTTTAGTTCGCTGCTCGGGCAGTCCTGGCTCGCTCGGAAAGCACATTAAGTGCTTTCCGGCTCGTGCGGAACTCGCGACGAACTAAACAGGCAGACCCGCATGTCAGTTCGTCATCATCCCGGGGGTTATCTGATGAAAGAAGGTGTGCCGGCTTTCGCCGGCGCTTAATAAGGGGTTTAGTTGGAAGCCATCTTTTTTGCTGCAGACTCTACGTAGTTGGCCATGTCGGCTACGTCGCAGACGTCTTCGAAGCGGACGGGCTTGGACTCGAGTTCGGCGAGCTGGGCCGGGGCGACCGTATTGGTTGCCTGCTCGAGCACACGCATGGCCTCAAAGTCGTCCTCGGGAACGTCGAGGCCCAGGGCGTCGCAGCAGGCGCGCGGGAACTTGTAGGGGCTTGCGGTCGAAAGCAGCACGCGGGCCTTGGCGCCCTCGGCGGGGGCGACCTGCTCAAAGACGTGATAGCCGCAAGCGGTGTGCGGGTCGATCATGTAGCCGTTCGCATCCCAGCAGCTCTTGATGGCGGAGCGGACCTCGTCCTCGCTGGCCCAGCCGCAGCCAAACACACTCTGGATCTTGGTCAGCAGCTCGGCGGGCACCTCATAGCGACCAGTCTGTGCCAGCTGCTCCATAAGGCCGGCAACGAGTTCGCAGTCGCCATCGGACAGGAAATAGAGCATGCGCTCCAGGTTGGAGCTAATAAGGATGTCCATCGACGGCGAGATGGTCGTGAAGAACGGGCGGTTACGGTCGTAGACGCCGGTGGTCAGGAAGTCGGCCAGCACGTTGTTCTTGTCGCTCGCGACGATGAGCTTGGCGACGGGCAGGCCCATGCGCTTGGCATAGTAGCCGGCTAGGATATCGCCAAAGTTGCCGGTCGGTACGCAGAACTCCACAGCGTCGCCGGCCTCGATGGCGCCGGCGCGCAGCAGCTGCGCATAGGCGGCAAAGTAGTAGACGACCTGCGGCACCAGGCGGCCGACGTTGATGGAGTTGGCACTCGAAAGCACGGTGCCGGCGGCTTCCAGGCGCTCGGCAAGCTCCTTATCGGCAAAGATGCGCTTGACGGCACTCTGGGCATCGTCGAAGTTGCCGCGGATGCCGCAGACGGCGACGTTATCGCCCTCCTGCGTGGACATCTGCAGATTCTGCACGCGGCTGACTTTGCCTTCGGGATAAAAGACGGTGATGCCCGTGCCCGGAGCGTCGGCAAAACCGGCGAGCGCGGCCTTGCCCGTGTCGCCCGACGTGGCGGTGACGATCATGATGCGCTCGGCGCCGCCGTCCTTGGCGGAAGTGCGGGCCATCAGACGGGGGAGCATCTGCAGGGCGACGTCCTTGAAGGCGCTTGTGGGGCCGCCAAAGAGCTCCATCACATAGGTCTGAGGGGCGTCAGCGTCCGGCGCTGCGTCGAGTTTGACGAGCGGCGTAACCTCTTCACTCGCGAACGTGCCGCGGTATGCCTCGTCGACACACGCCGAAATTTCTTCGGCCGTGTAATCATTCAGTAACATTCCCAACACATCTTGAGCGATTTCAAAGTACGATTTATCTGCAAGCGAGCTGATATCGACCTGCTGGGTGCCGAGCTCGTCCGAGACAAACAAACCCCCGTCGGGAGCGATGCCGGTGCGGATTGCCACCTTACTTGAGCACGATAAAGTGCGTCCTCGTGTACTATGATAAGTTCCCATATAACACTGCTCCTCGGATGCCTCGGTCCCAATCGGTGAAACCATGGTATCAGAGCGCGCAAAATAGGTTCGCAGAGGCTTTTTAGAAAGGTAACCTCCAGCCCATGATTAAGATTGCCAAGTTTGGCGGCTCGTCGGTCGCCGACGCCGAACACTTTAAGAAGATCAAGGCCATCGTCGATGCCGACCCGGCTCGCCGTTTTGTGGTGGTTTCTGCCTGCGGTCGCCGCTTTAAGGGCGACACCAAGGTGACCGACCTGCTCTACTTGGTTAATGCACACGTTAAGTACCACGTGTCGTGCGAAGAGCTGCTCGAGGACATTGGCCAGCGCTACTTTGATATTGCCGACGAGCTGGAGCTTACCTATCCCATCCGCGAAGAGTTTGCGGCCTTTGCCGAGCGTGCTCGCTCCGGTGGCTACTCTACTGAGGAGCTTGTGAGCCGTGGTGAGTACTTCACCGCTCGCCTGATGGCCGAGTACTTGGGTCTGCCGTTCCTGGACGCCGCGACGGTTGTGGCGTTCCATCATGACGGTACGCTCAGCATGAACCGCACCTCCGAGCTGGTGCAGGAGTACGGCCAGCAGGGCGGCTTTGTTATGCCCGGTTTCTACGGCGCGACGCGAGAGGGCCAGATCAAGCTGCTCGACCGTGGCGGCGGCGATATCTCGGGCTCGATCCTGGCCAAGTGCCTGGGCGCCGACCTGTACGAGAACTGGACCGACGTTTCGGGCTTCTACTCTGCCGATCCGCGTATTGTTCCCGAGGCTCAGCCCATCGCCCGCGTTACCTACGAGGAGCTGCGCGAGCTTTCGTACATGGGCGCAAGCGTCCTGCACGAGGAGGCTGTGTTCCCCGTGCGTGAGGCTGGTATTCCGCTGGTCATCAAGAACACCAATGCGCCGCAGGACCCTGGCACCATCATTAGTGAGACGGCTGACGAGGGCGAGGCAGAGCCCATCATTACCGGCGTGACCGGCAAACGCGGTTTTGTCGCCATCAACGTTGCCCGCGACCGCACCAAGCCGCGCGTCGGCTTTATGCGCCGTGCGCTTTCGGTCTTCGAGCGCTATGACGTTTCCGTCGAGCACATGCCCACCGGCGTCGACCGCTTTGGCGCCGTGGTGCAGGAGAAGGACGTGCACGATTCGCTGTACTCGCTCGTGGGCGACATCCAGCAGGAGGTCGAGCCGCTCGAGATCGAGGTTGTCGAGGGCTTGGCGCTCATCGCGACCGTCGGCCGTAACCTGCGAGGCCGCGCGGGTATCTCGGGCCATCTGTTTGGCATGCTTGGCCAGGCCGGCGTGAGCGTGCGTATGATTTCGCAGAGCTGCGACGAGATCAACATCATTATCGGTGTCGAGGAGAAGGACTTCGACCTGGCGATTCGGACCATTTACCGTGCCTTCTCCGATGAGAACGGCATTGTGAAGGTCTCCGACCTGGAGGCTTCCGCGCCGGTCGATCCCGCTCTGGCTGCGCTCCACAAGTAGCTGCTATCTCGCTAGATTTTTGGGACTCGCCTCAAAAATCTACGGCGGGGCGTTTCGTTTCGGTTTCGTTTCGACGGGGCGGGTTTCGTGCCTGCCCCGTTCTTGTATACACTGGCAACAATAATCGGCCTGCTCGGCGTGCGGGCAAAAGCCACAACCTTTAAAGGGGGAAGCATGAAACAGTACACGGTTGCTATTTTGGGCGCGACGGGAGCCGTGGGCACCCAGATGCTTGAGTGCCTCAACGAGCAGGAGTTTCCGGTCGGTAAGCTCAAGCTGCTGGCGAGCGCGCGCTCTGCGGGCAAGACCGCTGAGTTCCGCGGCGAGCAGGTTGTGATCGAAGAGGCATGCCCCGAGGCCTTTGAGGGCTGCGACATCGTACTCGGCGCTGCCGGCGACGATATCGCCAAGGAGCTGCTGCCCGAGGCCGTCAAGCGCGGCGCCGTCGTGGTCGACAACAGCCATGCCTTCCGCATGGATCCCGAGGTGCCGCTGGTTGTGCCCGAGATCAATGCCGACGACATCAAGTGGCACCACGGTCTGATCGCCAACCCAAATTGCGCGACCATCATCGGCTTGGTTCCCACCTGGCCGCTGCACCAGCTTGCCGGCGTGAAGCGTATGATCGTGTCCACGTATCAGGCAGCTTCGGGCGCTGGCGCTCCCGGTATGGCCGAGCTCGAGGCTCAGCTGGCCGCCCTGGGCCGTGGCGAGGAGATTCCCGAGCCGCGCGCATTTGCCGCCCAGTTGGCGAGCAACCTGATTCCGCAGATTGGCGGCGTCAAGGAGGAGGGCTTTACCTCCGAGGAGATGAAGTTGCAAAACGAGGGCCGCAAGATTATGCATCTGCCCGAGCTGCGCGTGAACTGCACCTGCGTGCGCGTGCCCGTGCTGCGCTCGCACTCCGAGAGCATTACGCTCGAGTTTGAGCGCGACATTACGGTTGAGGAGGCCCGTGCTGCGCTGGCTGCCGCTCCGGGCGTGAAGCTGGTTGACGACATGAGCGCCGAGGATGCGCACGATCGCTTCCCCATGCCGATGGATACGTCCGACCAGGACCTGATCTGGGTCGGTCGCGTGCGCCGCGACATTTCGAACCCCGAGGCTGCGCGCGGCATCACTTTCTGGTGCTGCGGCGACCAAATCCGTAAGGGCGCGGCAACCAACGCCGTCCAGATCGCTAAGCTGCTCTGCGAGTAGTGTGACCTGTCCGGCGGGGGCCGGGCTAGTTTTCAGAACGTCCTCGACCATGTGTGGCGCCTTGTCCTGCTCCTTCGGAGCCGCGGACAAGGCGCCACACTGGTCTGCGGAGTGTTCTGAAAACCAAGCCCGGCCCCCGCCTGCGGTGACGCTGCTGCAGGCGGCCTGCGATGGGGCCGTTGTTGGTTGAGGCCGCTGGGCTGATGTGGGGGCGCGCGGCTGTTGCGGGCTCTGGTCCCGGCGGCGGCCCCGGCACTTCGTGCCTGCCGCCTTGGGGGCTGTGGGGCTCGGCCGGCAGCTGCGGCGCGTTGCGCCTGCTGCCTTGGGTGACTTTGGGGTCGATTGGGGTTGTCTGCACAATTCGCGGTATTATGTTGCGGAGTTTTGAAAGGAGCCGCTGGTGGTCACGACGACGTTTGCTTCGCCTTTGGGCGAAATCTTGCTTGCCGCTGATGGCCGCGGTCTGACGGGACTTTGGTTTGAGGGGCAGGAGCATTTTGGCTCCACGCTTCTCAAAGAAGATCCCGAACATGTTGAAGGCGCCGATGCAGTTTCTGGTGCTGGCGGCATGTCGTCGGTGAGTCCTGCAAATGGTGCGGCGTCTTCGGTGCTTGAGCGTTCCTGGGCTTGGCTGAATGCTTATTTTGCAGGGCAGGAACCTCGGTTTACGCCGCCGTTGCATTTGATTGGTACGGCGTTTCAGCGTGAAGTTTGGTACGAGCTGCTTTCTATTCCGCGTGGCGAGGTCGCTACGTATGGCGAGATCGCCCAGCGTGTTGCGGCTCGACATCGTGTACTGGGAAACGAAGCACCCGTTGTGTCTCCCCGTGCCGTGGGGGCCGCGGTCGCGCGTAATCCCATTTCGATTATTGTGCCGTGCCATCGCGTGGTTGCCGCCGATGGTTCGCTCAACGGATATGCCGGCGGGCTCGACCGCAAGGAGTGGCTACTTCGGCTCGAGGGTGCGTACGAGGAGTAACGCTCGAGTACTTTGCCTGAAGTAGCCGACTTCGACCAAAGCTCGCTCGAGTTCGCTTTGATCAGAGCACTTAAGACCCTTGTTTTCTGTCAATAGTGCTATCTGTTCGTTGATGGATATCCACGACTTCTGGTATTTCATTTAAGCCTCTTGATATAAAAAGAGCTGGAGTTGCGCATCGTTGAGAGGCTTTCCAGCTTTAGAGACATAAAATTATAAGATACGATGACCTGCGTCAAGGAAGCTGCCAGATGACCTTGGAGCGGCTGATTGCCTGGACTAAAACCTGATGCGCGGGACGGCGCCCCACGCTATTCAGCGCGCTTGATAGGATGACGGACCACAGTTTTAAGTTTCTCCGGCGCACACTTGCGTGGATCGGAGAGATAGATTTCGTGATGTAAACGGGTGTCTGAGAAGTCGGGGACATAGCCCTGCTCGGTCGTGTATTCATGCATAGCGTCTACGGTCGCCGGTTCGTTGTCGTAGGGACCGGTGTGCATGCATTGAACGCAGAGACCCTCGTCAACTTTAAGCAGCTCGACGGCAGAAAAGTCCAGTTTCTTTTTGGTCGTGGCTTCCACGACTGCCCAGTCAAAGTCATCTCGGGTGACGAAATCGGGCAGGCGGATGCACGAGATAAAGTTGAAATCGTCCTTGCGTACATAATCGATGTCGCCGCTCGGGGAGTCTTGCCACCAGAAACCCTCGAGCGGCGGTACCACAAAGTCGAAATAGCCCTCGATACTCCTTGAGCCTTTCTTCGACATCTTGACGGTATAGGCGATGCCGTAAAGCAGCGGCAGGGCGTTTTGATACTCGCCACCTTCGGTATTTGGGTCGCCCTTTCCGCGAACGGCAACGTAGCTCATAGGCGGGACAGTTACGATACTCGGCTTGCTTGCAGGTTTGTAGAGCTCCTTGCATTCCTTCTTAAAGTCGAACGCCATGTTGGCCGCCTTTCTGCGTATTGGCCTGCTTGGATGACGGAATCATATCATAGAAACGAACAGTTGTTCGAATGATTTTGCTGACAGATAGAGATGCGTGCGTTGTGTTTGGCGGTCGGCCTGACCCCGTCGATGATTTCTCTGCCTTTCCGGTGCCTCATCTATGGTTGCCGTTTCCCCATATAAAACCTGCCAAAATGAACCTGTCCCTTTTTGGTCGGTGCGAAATGGGTAATACTAAAGAGTTATCCGACCAGATGGGAACCGATCGATGGCTTATATCGAATTCAAAGACGTCATCAAGGCATACGGCGAGGGCGACGCCCGCATTCACGCGCTCGACGGCGCGAGTTTTACGGTCGAGCGCGGTGAGCTCGCCATTATCCTGGGCGCTTCGGGTGCCGGCAAGACCACGGCGCTCAACATCCTGGGCGGTATGGACACGGTAACCTCCGGCACCGTAACGGTGGACGGGCGCGACGTGAGCTCCGCCAACGAGGCGCAGCTCGTGGAATACCGCCGCGCCGATGTTGGCTTTGTCTTTCAGTTCTACAATCTGGTCCCCAACCTGACGGCCCTCGAAAACGTCGAGCTCGCGGCGCAAATCTGCCCCGACTCGCTCGATGCCGAGCAAACGCTTCGCCAGGTCGGCCTGGGTGAACGCCTCGCCAACTTTCCGGCGCAGCTTTCGGGCGGCGAGCAGCAGCGCGTGTCCATCGCCCGCGCACTGGCCAAGAATCCCAAGCTGCTTCTGTGCGACGAGCCCACGGGCGCGCTTGACTACAAAACCGGCAAGCAGATCTTGCAGCTGCTGCAGGATACCTGCCGCAAGCAGGGCATTACGGTCATTATCATCACCCACAACTCTGCGTTGGCGCCCATGGCCGATCGCCTGATCCGCTTTAAGAGCGGCCGCGTGGAGAGCGAGACGGTCCAGCAAAATCCCGTGCCTATTGAGACGATCGAGTGGTAGCGCCCATGGACCAGGACCGCCAAAACAGCCAAACCGGCGATGCTAAGCACGCGGAGCGCGACCGGGAGTTTACGACCTACCGTACCGCTCAAAGCTCAAACGATATGGTGCCGACGGTTTTTCGCCGTGGCATCTACCGCACAATCCGAGGCAGCCTTAAGCGCTTCCTGTCCATTGTGGTCATCACCGCGCTCGGCGTGAGTGTGATGTGCGGTCTTAAGGCGGGCTGCGAGGATCTGTGCGATTCGGTCGACGCCTACTTTGACCAGCAGAATGTCTACGATATCAACGTCCAGTCGACCTATGGCCTGACCGACGATGATCTCGCCGCCATCCAAGAGGTCGATGGTGTCGAGACGGTCGAGGGCATCTACACCGAGACCGCCTACACCGCCGTGGGTACAACGCGCGAGCGCGTGGTCGTGCAGAGTCTCTCCAAGGAGAACATCGATCAACCGGTGCTGGTGAGCGGCGATTTGCCCGAGAGCGCCGGCGAGGTCGCGGTGACTTCGAAGTTCCTGAAGGCATCGGGTAAGAAAATCGGCGATACGGTGAGTTTTGCCGCCAATGACGCGAGCTCGTCCAATCAAAGCGCCAAGGATCAGTTTGCCGCGGGTGATTACACCATTACGGCTGAGGTCCTTGACCCCACTGATGTAAGTTCCGACTCGACCGTCAACGCCTTTCGCGCTGCTTCGGCGGCGGACTATAAGTTCTATGTGAGCGAGGACGCCGCGACATCTTCTTCCTACTCCGCGGTCCACGTGATCGTCGAGGGAGCCAAGAGCCTCAACTCCTATTCGGATTCCTACGCGGCAAAGATCAATGAGGTCAAGGGCAATATCGAGAAGATCCGCGAGGAGCGTGAGAAGGCGCGCGCTCAGGAACTGACGGTCGACACGCCGGCAAGCTTGGATGCGGCCGAGCGCCAGGCGAATATGATCTTTGGGATTGAGCAGGACAACATCAATCGCATGGCCGAGGGCAGCGACGAGCGTGCGCAGGCGCAAGCCGACCTGGACCAGCGCCGTGCCGCCGCCGACCAGCAGTTTGCCGATGCCCGCGCCGAGCTCTCTGACCTTGGTGAATGCACCTGGTACATCCAGGACCGCGGCAATATCGCAAGCTACTCGAGCGTGGAGAGCGATAGCTCGTCAATTGAGGCTATCGCCACGGTGTTCCCGTTCATCTTCTTTATCGTCGCCGTGCTCATCAGCCTTACCACCGCCACGCGCATGGTCGAGGAGGAGCGCACACTCATTGGCCTGTATAAGGCGCTCGGTTATTCGCGCGGGCGCATCCTGTCCAAATACGTGGACTACGCGCTGTGGGCGTGTCTGATCGGCGGCGTGCTCGGCAATATCATCGGCTTTATTGGCCTGCCGCTCTTTCTGTTTACGGTGTTCGATGACATGTACTCACTGCCACAGATGCTGCTTTCGTACGACATCGTGTCTTCGATCGTCTCGGTGGCACTGTTTGCCGTGGGCGTGGTGGGCGCTACGATTATCGCCTGCCGCCACGAGATGGCCGAGACCCCGGCCTCGCTTATGCGTCCCAAGGCCCCGCGCGCCGGCTCGCGCATTCTGCTCGAGCGCATCGGCTTTATCTGGCGCCGCATGGGCTTTTTGAACAAGGTAGCGGCGCGTAACCTGTTCCGCTACAAAAAGCGCGCCTTTATGACCATCTTCGGTATCGCCGGCTGCACGGCGCTCGTGATCTGCGGTATGGGTATCCGTGACACGTCGGTGGCGCTTTCGCCCAAACAGTACGGGCATATCACGCGCTATGACTTGCTGGCGGTCGCCAATCCCGACGATTTTTCGCAGACGTGCGCGGCGTTGGATGAGCGCAGCGCGGCCAATGATTCCAACGTGACCGTGACTTCGACGCTGCCGATTATGACCGACAACGTCACCTTTACGTTTGGCGGCAAGAGCGAGACCGTGCAGCTGATCGTGGTGCCCGATGACCGCATGGCTGACTTGGGCGATTACGTGCGTCTGGAGGATGAGTCCAAAGAACCGTTGTCTTTACGTGACGGAGACGTGTATCTGAGCAAAAGTTCACAGCTGGTGCTGGGGATTCAGCCGGGCGATACGGCTCACGTCCAGGATTCGTCGCTCAATGTTGCCAAGGTCAAAGTCAGTGACATTTCGCTTAACTATCTGGGCAACACGCTTTACATGACGCAGGGCACCTATGAGCGCGCGTTCGGTCGCAGCGCACGCCTTAACGGCGTCTTTGTACTGCTTAAGGGCTCATCTTCTGACCAGATTGCGTTTAGCAAGAAGATTAAGAGCGACGGTTGGCTCACCATCTCGAGCACGGCCGAACATTGGCAGAACTACGAGGCGAACTTTACGATTATCAATTCTGTCGTGGTGCTCGTGACCTTTATGGCGGCGTGCCTGTCGTTTGTGGTGGTGTTTACGCTGTCCAACACCAACATTTCGGAGCGCGAGCGCGAGCTGGCGACCATCAAGGTGCTGGGCTTCCGCCGTGGCGAGGTGCACCACTACGTCAACAAGGAGACGTTGATTCTCACGGCGATTGGCGCCGCACTGGGCGTGCCGCTTGGCGGCTTGCTGGCCGAGAGCTTCACGTACATCCTGCAGATGCCGTCGCTGTACTTTGATGTTGAGGTCGAGCCGCTAAGCTACGTGCTCGCCGTGGTGCTTTCCTTTGGCTTTACGTTTATCGTCAACCTCGCCACCAATCGTACCCTCAACAAGATCGACATGGTCGGCGCCCTCAAAAGCGCCGAGTAACCTGCAAAAAAGGGACAGGTTTATTTTGGCAGGTTTTATTTGGGCAAACGCTGGACAACCATTAGGTGGCCCGGCGTTTGCCTCGTTTTGCTGGGGATGTTTGTCGCTTAGTGCTCTTACTGTCCAATCCAGTGTTGCGCATAGCTCTTAATGTCCTCGGTAAAACCGTCAAGGTCGTCAAGGGTGATAACGCTGTCGATAAGCAAATTGGCTATCTCGCGGTGCATTGTGCTGCGGCGAATGTCGTTTGCAATTACGCCTGAGGACAGCTTGTCTCTATTGAGGCGCTCTTCTAGTGCCCAAAATCTACTGGACGCTTCACTGTCGCCGTTCAGCATCTCAACGTACTGGCCGATGAGCTTTTCCATATAACGTTCTTGCCATTGAGGAAGCATTTTCTTAAACAGCTTCCAGTCGCTTTCGGCTACGTCGCGCATATGTCCTCCGCTCGTCAAACGGGCTTTCCGTTTGCCTTTCATTCTATTTGGTTTTCGCTCGCAAGCGTTGATGAGAGGCTCTCTTTAGCCTTCGAGATTGGGCTTGAATGGGTCGTATGCCACAAAACGGGCCTATCTACTACGTTTAATTGGATACCCTCAACCATGCCGGGAAAACAAAAAATAAAACCGCAGGTAGAAGGCCTGTCGATTATCGAAAAAGGCGGTCATGGTTGGCCCCATCGAGTTAAACGTAGTAGATAACCCCTTTTCGTGGCGGACCATCAAACGAACGCCGACACTTGTGCTGTAGCCGCTCCGATCATTCGTAAGTTGCGGTGGAATAGTTCCTAAACTCGACTACTCAAGGCTAAAACCGGAACTATATCACCGCAACTTAGGAGGGATGGGCGGGGGAGTACTAGTTGGGTGCTGCTGTCGGGCTGGGATGGTTTAGGCTCGCTTGCGATGCTTCCATTGTTTACGGCACCAACGCATGAGTGCTTTTACGACCGGGGTGGTGATGAGGATTACCCAGGCGGGATGGGGTTGCCCCAGGCAAAGCCACATATAGAGAAACCATGCAATGGCGGCTGCTGGGTAAACGCCGTTAATCAGCTTGGACAGGCGGCGTTGGTCGATAAAGTCGCCAAGCGCGTAATAGACGGGAATCAAAAAGACGAGGAAGAGTCCCGTAGCCCATGTGCCGTAGACGATGCCGAGCACCAGATAGGCGAGGGCGACAAGCGCGGGGAAGGGGAATTTGTTCCATGCACGTCCGACCTTGGTGTGGAAATGCTTGCCATGATGGTCGAGCTTGTCGTGTGCTTCCTTCCAGCTAGAAAACGTCTCGCCGTCGATGGTGACGGTGCCGTCGTCATTGGTATGCACGCTATGTCCATCGTCCTCAAGCGTATCGATATGCAATCCGCCTGGCCCCACATGGACCTCTTCACCCTTGCGCTCGTTAGCCACATGGATGCCATTCCAGCCAACATGAACCTCTTCGCCTTTGTTGGGATCAATAACGTGGATGCCGCGCGCGAGGGAAATATCGACAAGTGGCTTATCGCTGCAATCAACGTGCTCAGTAGAAGCCTCAACCTCCTCAGCCCTATCTGAAGCTTTGGCGCCGGCGTCGCTGTCCTGTGCCTCATCATCAGCCTGCGAGTCATCAGTGCTATCCACTGCCTCCCCATACAACAGCTCATCCAGCGACACGCCATACAGCGCGGCGAGCGCAATAAGGTTATCAGTATCGGGCGAGGATTCGCTGCGTTCCCATTTACTGACAGCCTGACGACTCACACCCAGCTGGGCGGCAAGCGCCTCCTGAGAAAGCCCGGCAGCCTTGCGGCGATCAACGAGCCGCTGCGCCATCGCAAGATCCATGGCAGTTCCTTTCGTGTGGTGACCGTAATCGAATGAGCCGAGTATGCCGAGAACAAACGGTAGCGACCATCATCTCTAGTTAGAATCTGCCCCAACCCTACCGCAACTACCGGTAGCAACCATCATGACCAGCAATTATGTGACAAATGTCAGTGCTACTCTCAGCTAAGAGCTTGCAACATCCCAAAATCTCAGCCCACGCATTTGCAGCAAGAAGACGAATAGCCTCGGCCTCCCTAGTTGTCGCAGGAGTCCCCAGGGCTTACCTCCCAAATCTTTCCGCAGGACGGAAGGACCCCGCCGCGCGAAGCGCACGGCGGGGTCCTGACATGTCCGAGGACGATTTGGGAGGTAAGCCCTGGGGACTCCGATGAGGGCGGTTCCAGCCGAGGCTATTCGTCGCCGAAGCTGATGCCCAACGCCTTGGCCTCGCGTACCAGATCGCTCTGGGGATTGACGTACTTGAGCTTGCCGGCGACCTCCTCGAGCGGCATGTGGCACATCTTGCCGTCGCGCAGGGCAATCATGTAGCCAAACTCGCCGCGTAGGCAGCCCAGTGCCGCCTCGACGCCGCACTGGGTCGCAAAGATACGGTCCTGAGCGTCAGGCTGGCCGCCGCGCTGCGTGTGGCCGGGGATGGCGACGCGGGTCTCGCGACCGGTCTTAGCCTCGATCTCCTTGGCGATGTCGTAGACAATCGACGGGCTCGTGCGCTCAGCGAGCTTTTTCTTGTACTCCTTCTTGGACAGCGCCGCGTCCTCCTTGGAGATAGCGCCCTCGGCGACGGCTACGATCGTAAAGCGGCTGCCGGTTTCCATGCGATGCTCGATGGTCTTGATGACATTATCCATGTCGTAGGGAATCTCGGGAATCAAGATGACATCCGCGCCGCCCGCGACGCCGGCGTACAGCGGGATCCAGCCAACCTTGTGGCCCATGATCTCGATAACGAACACGCGGCCGTGGCTCGAAGCGGTGGTGTGGATGTCGTCGATGCACTTGGTGGCGACGTCGATGGCGCTCGTAAAGCCAAACGTCAGCTCGGTGCCCCAGGTGTCGTTATCGATGGTCTTGGGCAGGGCGATAACGTTGAGGCCCTCTTCGCGCAGGCGGTTGGCGGTCTTGGTGGAGCCGTTACCGCCCAGCATAAACAGGCAGTCGAGCTGCAGCTTATGATAGGTGTGGACCATCGCCGGCACCTTCTCGACACCATCGGCCTCGGGGGTATCCAGACGCTTGAACGGTGTGCGGCTCGTGCCCAGGATGGTGCCGCCACGGGTGAGGATGCCGCTAAAATCGGCGGGCGTCATGACGCGGAACCTGCTGTAGATAAGGCCCTGGTAGCCGTCCTCAAAACCGTAGATCTCGATAGGTTCTTCGCTATTGGTCATAAGCGTTTTGACGATGCCGCGCATGGTGGCGTTGAGCGCCTGGCAGTCGCCGCCACTGGTAAGAAGACCGATCCTGAGCATGATGAATCCTTCCGGGCAAGTTATAACATGCGCATAAGTTTACCCCCGCACACTGTTGATACGGGGGTAAAACGTGCTAGCTCAAGCGTATGGAAATGTAAGCAACGTCAGGCGAGCGTAAGGTCGACGGGCCTGGCTCCTTACAGTGCGAAGGCGTCGACGTCGCCCCAGTGGCGGCGCAGCGTAATAGCGGCGGCGGGTTCGGTATTGTCAAAGACGACCGACCATTGCGTATTGCTGGTGATGTCTTCCGGATTGGGTTCTTGCGCTGCAGCGCGTAGGGCCTTCCAAGCGACTGCCTCGTCCTGGGCACCGACATGGGCGTCAAGGACATCGGCGATTGCGATGGCGCGCTCTTTACCATGGCCCAGCTCGCCATTCTTTTGGTTGGGCAGCACTTCGTCGCCATAGCAGGCGTAGAAGTTCGTAACCTGGCGTACAGGAGTCGCTTTGAAAGCGCGGTCCGGATCGCGCGGATCCCACTCTACTACGCGCGCGTCACCGGCGGCGTCGTTGATAAAGAAGTGGTAATCGCGTCCTGCCATGGCGTGCATGTCGTAGGCGGAAAGCAAGTCGACAGCTTCTTGCGTGGTGGCGGCACGGTCGAGCACCAGACGGATGGCGAGCGAGGTATTGATGACGGGGCGTTGCGTGTCCTGGTCACAGGGCTTGGAATCCAGGGTGAGTACGGCAATGGACACGCCGCATTCGTTAACACCGTCAAGCTGGGCAAACGGGCCCATGAGTGCGGCGGCGCGTCCGGCGACGGAGTCAAGCGGAGTGTTGGCGCCCAGGTTATTGAGGGCCGCAAAGCCGATGGAGGCATAGCCGCCGCGTGGGTGATTGCGCACCAGCAGCGCCGAGGTGTCGTCCTTAAAGTCATAATTGCGACCGGTGCGCACGCGACCTTCGGCATCTACGGCGACAAAGGCGCTGCAGGCAAACTGGGGCGCCTGGACATGTGCCGGCACACCGGGCAGCACCTGCGCCACCACGGCATCAATGTAGGCTTGGTCGTCGCGCACGCCAGCGGCGATGATGTGATCAAGATCGTAGTCGTAGGCGATGTCGATTGCGTACAGATCATAGCCATCCGCGTAGCCGGTCAGGCGTTTGAGCGACGCGGCGGACTTGATTTGCTTGTGATAAACGATACCGGTGGCAGCGGCAAGGCCGACGGCGACTCCCGCGACACCGCAGGCGATGGCAATGTTACGTGGCTTCATGACGGCTCCTCTCGTCCTGTTAGCGTAATTGTCGCAAAAGGTGCACGGGCATGATGGCTCAACTTGGCGAGCGGCGCGGGGTTAAACGCGGAATGAAGAGTGCGGTGCTGGCGCGGCGGGGTATGCTGGAGGGGACCATCAACCCAGCGAAAGGGGAGAGCATGACGGATCAGGAAACGCCCGAGCGCGCGCATGTGACGGCCGACGATATCGAGGCCGCCAACGACCTTATCGACTTTATCGAGGCGTGCCCCAGCATGTTCCATACGGCGGCGACCATTATGGCCGAGCTCGACGAGGCAGGCTTTACCTACCTGCCCGAGAACGCGGCGTGGGACATCGAGCCGGGCGGGCGTTATTACACGCAGCGCAACACCTCGAGCGTTGTTGCCTTTAAGGTGGGCGAGGACCTGGCCGCGACGTGGGGCGAGGACGGCGTTGCCGGTGACTATCATTTTCAGCTCACGGCGTCGCACAGCGATTCTCCGACGTTTAAGGTCAAGGCCGTGCCCGAACTTGACGGCGCGGGCGAGACGCTGCGTCTGAACACCGAGGCCTACGGCGGCATGATCGACTACACCTGGTTCGATCGCCCGCTGGCGCTCGCGGGTCGCGTACTGGTGCGCGAAGGCGACCGTATTGAGAGCCGACTGCTTTCCACCGAGCGCGAGGTCGCTATTATTCCGAGCCTTGCCATCCACATGAACCGCGGCGTTAACGAGGGCTTTGCGCCCAACCGCGCCGTCGACCTGTGCCCGCTCATCAGCGCTGGTGACCTTAAGCAGGGCGACTTTGATGCTCTGATCGCCGACGAGCTGGATGTTGAGCCCGAGCAAATTCTGGGCCGCGATCTGTTCCTGGTCAATCGCCAGGATGCGCGCATTTGGGGCTGGGCCGATGAGTTTATCTCGACGCCCAAGCTCGACGACCTGGCCTGCGCCTACACCTCGCTGCAGGCATTTTTGGGTGCCGAGAACGCGCACGACGTTTCGGTCTTCTGCTGCTTTGATAATGAGGAGGTTGGCTCCGAGACCAAGCAGGGCGCCATGTCGACGTTCTTGGCCGACGCGCTGCGCCGCATTAACGGATCGCTGGGCTTTGACGACGAGTCGTACCACCGTGCACTTGCCGCCTCGATGCTTGTAAGCTGCGACAATGCGCATGCCGTGCACCCCAACCACGCTGAGAAGTGCGACGCTCGCAATCAGGTTGTGCTCAACGGCGGCATCGTCATCAAGGAAGCCGCCAACCAGCACTACTGCACCGATGCCTTTAGCCGCGCGGTGTTCCAGGCCATCTGCGATGACGCCGACGTGCCCACGCAGGCCTTCGCCAACAAGAGCGATATGGCCGGCGGCTCCACGCTCGGCAACCTGTCCAACATGCAGGCGAGCATGCACGCCGTGGACGTGGGCCTGCCGCAGCTTGCCATGCACTCGAGCTACGAGACCGGCGGCGTGCGCGACGTGATGTACGCCATCCGCGCCCTCACCGCCTTCTACGAGCGAAACCTAACCATCAACGGAGCCGAAAGCGTAGAGCTCTAAAACCTGCCAAAAAGGGACAGGTTTATTTTGGCAGGTTTTATTTGGGCAAATGCCGCAACGCCAACAGCTGGACAGAATTGTTAAGACACCGCAGGTCGAATAAAAGTCAGCGAGAGCCCGCCGTTTGAGCCAAGGTGCCGTGAAATGAAAAGGCGCTGACCTTCTGGTCGCGCCTTTGAAATTGAACGGCAGATTGGCCAAACGGTGGGCTCGCAGCGTCGGCTCATTACGCCGTTTGTAAAACGGCGTAATTCTTAATGTTCGATCCAGCAACGCAGGGTCTCGCCGGCCTGCAGGTGACGCAGATTCTCTGCGGCAATGTCGACCACATTGTTGAGCGTGGCGGCTAGGTGGAACCAGCCGGAGACGTGTGGCGTTATGAGCATGTTGGGTGCATCCCACAGTGGGCTTGTCTCAGGCAACGGTTCGGGGTCGGTGACGTCGACCGCGGCGCCGGCGAGATGTCCCGACTCCAGGGCGGCAACCAAGTCGTCGGCGACCACAAGGTCGCCGCGGCCGCCGTTGGCAAAGAAGGCGCCCGGTTTCATCGCGGTGAAGAATTCGGCGTTCGCCAGGCCGCGGGTCTCGGGTGTGCTGGGCATAAAGGATGCGACGATGTCAGCCTCGGCCAGGCGCTCGGACAGGGCGTCCATGCCGTCCATGTCCTCAAACACAATGGGGTAGACGAGTGGATGGCGCTTGATGCCGCGGACGTGCGCGCCCATGTTGCGGCAGAGCGTGGCGAAGTGGCCGCCGATATCGCCCGCGCCCAGCACCAGCACATTGGCGTTTTTGAGCGAGGTGACCGGCCCCAAATCCTCCCAGCGATGCTCGCGCTGCAGGTCCTGGTAGCCGGGCAGGCGCTTCATCATGGAAAGGACCATGGCAAACATGTGCTCGCTCACAGCCTGGCCGTAGGCGCCCACCGAGCAGGAAAGCTTAGCGTCGACTGGCACGGTGCCGGCGGCCAAGTAATCGTCATAGCCCGCGGTCTGCAGTTGCAGCAGCTGGAGGTGCTCGCATGCCGTGAGCATGTCAGGGTCGATGTTGCCCAGGATCACGTCGGCATCGGCGACCTGCTCGCGCGTGGCGGCGTCGGAGCTCGTGTAGATAAAGTCCTCGCCCGGAGCGCTCGACTCAAGAATTGCGCGATGGCGGTCGTTGACGGGCAGCAAAACCAAGATGTTCACAAGCAGTCCTCTCCGCTCGACCTGCCAAAAGGGACAGG
>CABUUB010000028.1 GCA_902494625.1 uncultured Collinsella sp. | reverse complement strand
GGCGGAGCCGGATGCATGTCGTTTAGGCGCGAGGCATTTGTCCCCAAGGGCGGCCCCGATGGCGGCGACGGCGGTCGTGGCGGCAATGTCGTCATCCAGGCCGACGCCCAGCTGTCTTCGCTGATCGATTACCGCTTTAAGCATCACTTCCGCGCCGAGCGTGGCACGCACGGGCAGGGTGCCCGTCGTAACGGTAAGAGCGGCGAGGACCTGATTCTCAAGGTCCCTATGGGTACCGTGGTGCGCGAGCTCGACCCCGAGACACAGACCCCGATGTTTGAGATTGCCGACCTTGTGCACGACGGCGAGCGCGTCGTCGTGGCGCCCGGCGGTGCCGGCGGTCTGGGCAACACGCACTTTGTGACGTCGGTGCGCCGCGCTCCGGCCTTTGCCCAGCTAGGCGAGCCGGCCGAGGAGCACTGGATCGAGCTCGAGATGAAACTTATGGCCGATGCCGCGCTCGTGGGCTTTCCCTCGGTGGGTAAGTCATCGCTCATTGCGCGCATGAGTGCCGCCCGCCCCAAGATTGCCGACTACCCGTTTACCACGCTCGTGCCGAACCTCGGCATGGTGCGTGCCGGCGAATATTCTTACGTCGTTGCCGACGTCCCCGGTCTTATCGAGGGCGCGAGCGAGGGCAAGGGCCTGGGTCATCAGTTCCTGCGCCACATTGAGCGTACGGCCCTGATCATGCACGTCGTCGACATGACGGGTGGTTTTGAGGATCGCGATCCGGTCGAGGATTATCGAATCATCAACCGCGAGCTCGAGCAGTATGGTGCCGAGCTTTCGGAGCGTCCGCAGATCGTCGTCGCCAACAAGTGCGATGCGCCGGGTACGGCCGACAAGATTGCCGACCTTAAGCGCGCAGCGCTCGACGATGGACATATGTTCTTTGCCGTGTCTGCCGTGACGGGCGCCGGTCTCAATACGTTGATGCTTGCCGTAGGTGAGCAGGTGGCCAAGCTCCGCGCCGAGCTGGCGGTCTCCGATGAACCGGTCGACCTGCGCGACGATGAGTGGGAGCGCCGCCGCCTGCAGCGTGAGAAGCGTTTCCGCATTGTCCAGGAAGAGCCCGGTGCCTTCCGCGTGGTCGGTCGTGCCATCGAGCGCATGGTCATCCAGACCGACTGGGAAAACGAGGAAGCCGTCATTTACCTGCAGCATAAGTTTGCGCGTATGGGTGTTGACGACGCGCTCGAGAAGGCCGGTTGCCGTGCGGGCGACGAGGTCCGCATTTGCCAGCGCGCCTTTGACTTTGAGGGCGCTGAGGACTTCTCGGAGTACGAGGAGCTCGAGGATGCTGGCGAGGACGTTGCCGTTGAAGTCATTGACGTGGCCGATGCTGCGGATGAAGGCGTCGAGGTTGTCGATGCGGCGGATGCCGCGGGCGATGCCGAGACCTCGGAGGGCGAGTAAGCCATGTCGCTGCGCGGTGGAATCGGTCTGCCCGAGCTTCCTCTAGAGGACGGGCAGGAGTTTAGGCTCGGCATTATGGGTGGCACCTTTGATCCCATCCATTACGGGCATCTGGTGACTGCCGAGCAGGCGCGCGAGTCGCTCGACTTGGACGCTGTGCTCTTTATGCCGGCAGGGTCTCCCGCCTTTAAGCTTGACAAGCCGGTGACGCCTGCCGAGGACCGTTATGCCATGACGGTCCTCGCCACCGCCGCGAACCCGGCCTTTTTGGCGAGCCGGTTCGAGATCGACCGCCCGGGCGTAACCTATACGGCCGATACGCTTCATGCCCTTCGCGACTTTTACCCGCCGCAGGTAAAGCTCTACTTTATTACGGGCGCCGACGCGATTATCGATATCGTGACCTGGCATGATGCCGAACGAATCGCTGAGCTTGCTACCTTTATTGCGGCGACGCGACCGGGCTTTGATATCGATACGGCGCGTGCCCGAATCAAAGAGTCGGGGCTGCCGTTCGACGTGCGCTATATTCAGATTCCGGCGCTGGCGATCAGCTCGACGAACATTCGTAAGCGAGTTGCCCGCGGCATGAGCGTGCGCTACCTTACGAGCGAGTCCGTGCTCGGCTACATTCGCAAACGCAGGCTATATGCCGAATTGGGCCAAGAAGATTTTGAGTGATGGGGGTCTACGTTGTCGGTAGAGGATCAGTTTGAGGGCGATGAGCGCGCGCTGCTCAAGCGCATTCAAGAGCTGCTCGATGTTCGCATGAAGGATAAGCGCAAGCGCTATGTGCATTCGCTGGGTGTTGCCGAGACCGCACTTCATCTGGCCGAGGTCTACGGCGTTGACCGCTTTGATGCCGCTGCTGCCGGTCTGATCCACGACTGGGACAAAGTGCTCTCCGACGACGAGCTGGTTACGCGCGCTCTGCATTACGGCATTAAGATTGCCGGCTCTCCTTCCGCCGCGACGCCGCTTTTGCATGGTCCTGTTGCCGCCTATGAGCTTCCGCAGCTTTTCCCCGAGTTGTCGCCGGCCGTTTTCCAGGCTGTCGACCGTCACACCGTGGGTGCCTGCGACATGACGCCGCTCGATATGGTGGTCTTTGTGGCCGATGCCATCGAGCCCAACCGCCACGGCGACTATGCGCATGCGCTGCGCAAGATGGTGGGGGAGTCGACGCTCGACGAGTTGTTCTTCTCCTGTTTTGCGCAGGGTTTGGTCTATGTGATCCAGTCCGGGCGCTATCTTTATCCCACGGCTATTACGATTTACAACCATTACGCCCAGCTGCGCTAGCTCGGGTGTGTCTAGAAAGAGGTATTCCATGGCCGACGAGACCATGACTGACGAGCAGATTCTTGAGAACGTGGAGCACAAGAGCTTCGCCGCCACGTCCGACCGCACCGCCGCCTCGCTGTCCGCGAGCGGTGTCGCCGCCGAGGATGTCGCCCGCGCCGCTGCGCAGGCCGCCTACGACAAGAAGGGCGAGGACGTTCAGGTGCTCGACCTGACCGAGCTTTCCGATGTGTGCGACTACTTTGTGCTCGCCACCGGTACCAACAACCGCCAGGTCGATTCTATCGTCGACGAGATCGAGGAGAAGGTCGCCGAGGCTTGCGGCGAGCATCCGTTCTCCATCGAGGGCCGCGAGCAGAAGACCTGGATGCTCATGGACTACGGCTCGGTTGTCGTCCACGTCTTCACTCCCGAAGCCCGCGACTTCTACCGCCTCGAGAAACTCTGGGGAGACGCCCCCCAGCTCCCCCTCAATCTCCTCTAAATGATTTTTCTGGGACGGGGATAAAATAATCATTGCTACCGTTTGCCGAACCGCTCACCTTTGTTGGGCGGTTCGGCCTTTTTCTTCCTTTCCTTTTGTATGCTGTGACTACTGCATCCTTGGAAGGGAGGGTTTCGATGACTCGTGTTGCCCGTGCGTTGTCCGAACTCGGCCATTATCACGTCATGCTCAAGGGCTGTGCTGGCCAGCTGATCTTCGAAGACGATGACGATCGCCTTTATTTTCTCAATCTATTGAACAGACGATTTACGTCCGCTCATATTCGTCTTCTTGCCTGGTGCCTCATGGACAATCATGTTCACCTGCTATTTGATGATCTCGATAATCAGATGAGCGTTGCTATGCATGCGATTGATACGGCATATGCGAAACACTTCAATCAAAAAACCGGCCGCCGCGGACCGGTGTTCCAGGAACGATTCAAGAGTGTGATCATTTCTGACGACAAACAGCTGCTCCGTTGCGTCCGATACATACACGACAATCCTGCAAAAGCAGGTATTTCTTCTGCTCCTCTGTATCGCTGGAGCAGCTTCCATGAGTATTTCTCTCATCCCGAAATTTGTGATTGTGAAGGTATTCTCAATCTGTTTGGGGGTACGGAAGCGTTTTATCTTTCGAGTACCGACGGCATGCCTAATCCCTATTTTATGCCCGAAGGTAAGCATATCTCCGATATGGATGCGCTGGAAGTTGCCCGGGCTCTTTTGGCTCCGCATGAGCCTTATCAGCTTAAAACTTTGCCGAAATCAGAGCGAAATCGTCTTCTGGCAGTGTTGAGGCATCGGGGGTTTACGATTGACCAGATTTCGCGTCTGACGGGAATTGGGACCAATATCATTCAAAGGGCGAAATGACGCTCCAAATGATTAAAAAATCCCCGTCCTAGAATAATCATTCGCAGCTGCCCGGCTTTCTTTTTGCCCAAGGGCGGTTAATCATTGAAGCGGGATTGGCGGCCGAAGGATAGGGCGGTGTCGCCGAATTTGTCTCGGACGGCGTCGATGGCGACGGAGAGGTCGCGTCGGTCGCTGGATTGGGCCCCGCGGTCATCGACTTCGCAGAACAGGTCAGTCTGGATGCCGCCCTGATGGTCAAAGTCGCTCATGCCGATGCCCGCCAGGCGCACATGCATGCCTTCCTGCCAGATGTTGTCGAGCAGCTCGAGCGCCACCGCCACAAAGATGTTCTCATCGTCGGTCGGATGCGGCAGCCGGCGCTGTGCCGAGCGCCCACTTCCATACGAATACTTGAGTTTGAGTGTCACTGTGGCACCCGTTAGTCCTTGACGGCGCAGGCGGCGTCCCACTGACTCTCCCAATAGCGCAATCGCCGCTTCGATGTCCCCACGCTCAGTCAAATCCTTCGCAAAGGTGCGCTCATTGCTCACCGATTTAACTTCACGTTCCTCGTCCAGGCTGGTGACCTCGGATACTTCGAGCCCCAAAGCACGCTGACGCATGCGCTCGCCATTCACGCCAAAAATTGCAGCCAGGGTGGACTCTGGCGCGCGTGAAAGCTCGCCGAGTGTATAGATGCGCATGCGACGCAGTCGCTCCTCGGCCGAACGTCCGATTCCGCTCATGGCGGACACGGGCAGTGCAGCCAAAAACCGCTGTTCCGTACCGGGTCGCACAATGGTCAGCCCAAACGGCTTATCCCGCTCGCTTGCGATTTTTGCGACCGTCTTGTTGCAGCCCACGCCAATGGAGCACGTCACTCCCAGCTCTGCCACGCGGTCGCTTATACGCCGCGCAACCAGCAGCGGGTCTTCGGGCGCAAAGCGACCCGGTGTGATATCGATAAAGGCTTCGTCGATGGATACGCGCTCAACGCGCGGGGTCTCGTCGGCGAGAATCGCCATGACCTGCGCGCTGACCTCACGATAGCGATCAAAATGCCCATGCGTCCAAATGGCTTGCGGGCACAGGCGCCGCGCCTCGGCCGAGGCCATGGCAGAGTGCACGCCAAAGCGACGTGCCTCATACGAACACGTGGACACGACGCCACGCGAATCGGCGTCTCCGCCCACGATGAGCGGCTTTCCGCGCCATTCGGGATGATCGAGCATTTCCACGCTCGCAAAAAACGCATCGAGGTCCATCAGGCCCACTGCCGGACCCGTCCAGGGAGGCGGCGTGACGCCCATGGCATCCTCATAACCGTATGTATGTTCGCGTCTTTCCATGTCATGAGTATACCGCGCAGCTCATGTGGGGTGCGTGTATGTGCTTGCAAATCCCGAATTCTTGTCTAAGATATGGATTTGCCCTCGACTACACCGAAGAAGTTGGTCTCACGGACTTCACCTGCCCGCGTCGATGGCGTATTATGTTCAACTGTTTGTTTGTAGTTGCAGCCTAAAGCTGCTTGGTTGGAGGAGTTTCCTTTGGCAGTCAAGATTCGCCTTGCTCGTCACGGCGCTAAGAAGCGTCCGTACTACCGTGTCGTCGTCGCCGATTCCCGCGCCCCGCGTGACGGTCGTATCATCGAGGAGGTTGGCCGCTACAACCCGATGACCGCCCCCAAGACCATCAACCTTGACCTCGAGAAGATCGCCGACTGGCAGTCCAAGGGCGCTCAGCTCACCGACGCCGTCGCCGCTCTGGTCAAGGCCGCCAACGAGGGCGAGAAGACCGAGACCGTCGTCAAGAAGTCCAAGAAGCAGCTCGCCAAAGAGGCCGAGGCCGCTAAGGCTGCCGCTGAGGCCGCTGAGGGCGCCGAGGAGTAAATCGTGCCTGAGGTTGACGCTGCACAGCTCGAGGGTGAGGCAATGCTCTCAGATCGCATCGCCGATCTCGTCGAATATCTCGTTGTTCAGATCGTCGACGACCCGGATTCCGTGAGCCTTGAGGTCATCGATGGTGATGACGCCTCTACGATTGAGGTTTCGGTCGCCGAGGATGACGTCGCTAAGGTCATCGGCCGTCGTGGCCGTACCATCAAGGCCATTCGCACGCTCGCCCGTGCACTGGCCGCTCGCCTCGACACTGCTGTCGAGGTAGAGGTTCTGGGCTAGGACCTTGAGGTCCCAGTACAAAAACATCGCCCGTGTGGTCAAGCCGCACGGAAGGAAGGGGGAGGTCCTCGCGCAGCCGCTGCGGGGGCTTCCTTCTGTATTAGAGCCGGGTATGCGCGTCGCCCTGACGCCGCCGGCGCTCAAGCGCGACCGCTTTTGCACGGTCGTGTCCGTCACCGATACGGGCGATGGCGATCTGGTCTCGTTTGAGGGCATTGACGACTTGACGGCCGCCGAGGGCATCACGGGATGCTACGTGCTGGCAAATCGTGACGACTTTGAGCTCGATTCGCTCGACGCCGCCTATACCGACCTTATGGGTCGCGAGGTGGTCGACGATCGCTTCGGTTCGCTCGGCACGATCGTCGAGATCATGTCGACGCCCGCTAACGATGTTTGGGTTGTCGAGGGCGATCGGTACGGCGAGGTACTGATTCCCGTGATCGAGCAGGTTGTGCTCGATCTTCCCGATGCAGGAACAATTTCCGTCCACGTTATGGACGGCCTGATCGATATGGACAAGTAGGGAGGATAACATGCTGATCGAGACCCTTTCGGTCTTTCCCGAGATGTTTGAGCCCGTCATGTCCACATCGATTTTGGGCCGCGCCCGTAAGGCCGGCCTTTTTGATTTTAAGGCGTATAACCTGCGCGACTGGACGCACGACCGCCACCGTACCGTCGATGACGAGCCGTACGGCGGCGGGCAGGGCATGCTCATGAAGGTCGAGCCTATCGCAGAGGCCATCGAGGCCATTAGCGCAGAGGGTCCCAAGCCCACTGTGGTGTTCTTTACCCCCTGTGGCGAGCCTTTTACGCAGCATGTGGCCGAGCGCCTGCTCAAAAGCGAGCGCCTGCTGTTTGTGTGCAGTCGCTACGAAGGCGTCGACGAGCGCGCGTATGCGTATGCCGACGAGCGTCTGTCGATCGGCGACTATGTGCTTACGGGTGGCGAGCTACCCGCCATGGTCGTTGCCGATGCCGTCGTACGTCTCATCCCCGGCGCCCTGGGCGACGAGATGAGCAACGTGGACGAGTCGTTCTCGACTGCCGAGGACGGAGGCCTGCTCGAGTACGCGCAGTACACCCGTCCCGCCGAGTTCAACGGCGAGGGCGTGCCTCCGGTGCTTGTGAGTGGCGATCACGCCAAGGTCGATGCCTGGCGTCGCAAGAACGCCATCGAGCGCACCTGCCGCTGGCGTCCCGATCTGATCGAGACGGCGCGGCTCACGCCCGAAGAGCGCGCTTACGCGCAGGAGATCCTTGACGCTTCGTATTCGCAGAGCGAGGAGTGAGTATGGTTCCTACGCAACATTCCGCGTTGAGGGGCGCTTTTGAGTGGATCGCGGTCATCGCGATCGCGCTCGCGGCCACCTTCCTGATCCGCACCTTTGTGGTCGAGCCCTTTGTGGTGCCCACCGGCTCTATGGAGGACACAATCGAGATTGGCGACCAGATCTTGGCACAAAAGGTGAGCCTCGAGCTCGGTCAGCCCGTCAAGCAGGGCGATATCGTGGTGTTTCACAACCCCGATGGCACCTCCGAGCATGATGTTCTTGTCAAGCGCGTTATTGCCACGGCCGGCCAGACGGTCGATCTGCAGGACGGCAAGGTGGTCATTGACGGCCAGGCGCTCGACGAGGGCTATACGACGGGCATGAGTTGGCCACTTTCGGTCCAAGCGCCCGGCGCTCAGGTAAGCTATCCCTACACCGTTCCCGACGGGTGCGTGTGGGTGATGGGCGACAACCGCGAAAACTCTGCCGACTCACGCTACTTTGGTCCCGTCGATCGCTCTGATTTGATCGCTGTGGCGCTTGTGCGCTACTGGCCGCTCAACCGCATCGGCGCTATCGACTAAAAACCGCTATAGTACAGTACCTAACCGTGTAATCGTTTCGACGAGGGGATATTAGAGGCATGAACGCTTCATCGCTTTCCTTCCAAGACATCATCCTGCGCCTCCAGCAGTACTGGGGCGAGCAGGGCTGCGTCATTATGCAGCCCTATGACTCCGAGGTCGGTGCCGGTACCTTCCATACCGCGACCACGCTGCGCTCGCTCGGTCCCGCCGAGTGGCGCACCTGCTATGCGCAGCCTTGCCGCCGTCCCGCCGACGGCCGCTACGGCGAGAACCCCAACCGCATGCAGCATTACTATCAGTTCCAGGTGCTCATCAAGCCCTCGCCGGTCAACGCCCAGGAGCTCTACCTGGGTTCGCTGGCCGCCATTGGCCTGGACCCCAACGACCATGACGTCCGCTTTGTCGAGGACGACTGGGAGAGCCCGACGCTGGGCGCCTGGGGCCTTGGCTGGGAGGTCTGGCTCAACGGCATGGAGGTTACGCAGTTTACGTACTTCCAGCAGGTGGGCGGTATCGAGGTCGACCCCGTGCCCGTCGAGATCACCTATGGCCTGGAGCGTATCGCCATGTACGCTCAGGGCGTCAACTCGGTCTACGATCTGGTGTGGAGCTACCTGCCTGACGGTACGCCCATGACCTATGGCGACGTGTTCCTCGAGAACGAGCGCGAGTTCAGTGCCTATAACTTTGAGGTCGCCAACGTCGAGATGATGCGTCAGAAGTTTGACGACTACGAGGCCGAGTGCCACTCCTGCCTGGAGCGTAAGCTGCCGCTGCCCGCATACGACTGCGTCATGAAGTGCAGCCACGCTTTCAATCTGCTCGATGCTCGCGGCGCGCTGTCCGCGGTCGAGCGTGCCAACTACATCCTGCGCGTCCGCGCCGTCGCCAAGGCGTGCTGCGAGGCCTACATGGCCGAGGTCGCCGGAGTCAACGAGAATGCCGACCAGGAAGGCGAGGTGGCGTAAGCCATGGCAGACGCTAAGGATTTCCTGTTTGAGATCGGTACGGAGGAGATGCCCTCCGCGCCGCTGAACAATGCTGTCAAGCAGCTTGGCACCATGATCGCCAAGGGCCTCGACGAGGCCGGTCTGGCCCATGGCGAGGTCCGCGTGATCTCGAGCCCACGTCGTCTGGCTGCGCTCGTGGCCAACGTCTCCACCGCGACCGATGAGGTTCACGAGGTCAAGCGTGGCCCCGCGGCCAACATTGCCTTCGATGCCGACGGCAACGCCACCAAGGCCGCCCAGGGCTTTGCCCGCAAGTGCGGTGTGGCTGCTGAGGACCTGGTCCGTCGCGAGGACACCGACGGTCGCGAGTATGTGTTCGCCGAGAAGAACATTCCCTCCGCACCGGCTACGCCGATTCTGACCGCTCTGTGCGAGAAGACCATTGCCGGCCTGCAGTGGCCCAACTACCGCTCCCAGCGCTGGGGCCACGAGCACGCGACGTTCGTGCGTCCGGTCCGCTGGATCTGCTGTCTTCTGGGCGAGGATGTTGTTCCCGTGTCGTTTGCCGACGTGGCGAGTGGCAACACCACGCGTGGTCATCGCGTACTTGGCCCTGGTGACCATGTGGTTGCCAGCCCCGCCGTCTACGAGCAGGTGCTCGAGGACGCCGGCGTGCTTTCTGCCGAGCGTCGTCGTGAGGCCATCCTCGCCGGTATCGCCGAGGTCGAGGCCGCTCGCCCCGGCTGCCACGTCGATACGCCCAAGAAGGTCTTTGAGGAGGTCATTAACCTCTGTGAGTGGCCGACGGTGCTCGTCGGTACCTTCGATGAGGAGTTCCTCAAGGTCCCGCACGAGATCATCTGCGAGTCCATGCTCACCAACCAGCGCTACTTCCCGATCTATGACGGCGAGGGCAAGCTCACGCGTGAGTTCGTGGTCGTCTCCAACAGCAAGCCCGAGAACGCCGAGCGCGTGATCGACGGCAACGAGCGCGTCGTGCGCGCCCGTCTGGACGACGCAAAGTTCTTCTACGAGGAGGACCTGAAGATCTCCCTCGACGAGTTCCGTGAGCGTCTGGCCAAGGTTGCCTTCCAGGAGAAGCTCGGTGGCGTGCTCGCCAAGTCCGAGCGCATCGAGCAGCTCGCGCTCGCTATCGCCCGCGAGGCTCACCTGGGCGCCCACCTTGCCGCCGATGCCGCTCGCGCCGCGCACCTGTGCAAGGCCGACCTGGTGTCTAACGCCGTCGTCGAGTTCACGAGCCAGCAGGGCGTGATGGGCGGTTATTACGCGACCGCGATGGGGGAGAACGACGAGGTCGCCCACGCCATTCGCGATCATTATCGTCCCCGCTTTGCCGGTGACGAGCTGCCCGAGGGCACCGCTGGCTGCATCGTGGCCTGCGCCGACAAGCTCGATACCATCGCCGGTATCTTTGCCATCGGCGAGCCCCCGACCGGCTCCTCCGACCCCTACGCGCTGCGTCGTGCCGCTATCGGCATCATCAACATCCTGCGCGACCGTCTGCCGATCGATCCCACGTCGCTCATCGACTTCGCCCTCGAGCTTTACAGTGAGCAGGGCATTGAGTTCGACGCCGCCGAGGTCGCCCAGCAGGTTCGCGACTTCTTCCATGGCCGCCTTGTGAGCATGGCCCGCGACGAAAAGATCCCGGCCGATACCGTTGCCGCCGTCTCCGCGGTGCACATCATCGCCCCGTCCGTCTTCTTCGCCCGCTGCGCCGCGCTCGACGAGGCCCGCAAGAACGATGCCGAGACCTTCGACAACCTGGCTACCGCCTATGCCCGCGCCGCGCACATCTCCAAGCCCGAGCTGGGTGCGGAGTACGACCGCAGCCTGATGGGCGAGGCCGAGCTCGCGCTCGCCGACGCCTCCGAGGCCGCTCAGACCGCTGTTGATGCCGCCCTTGCTGCCGAGGATTACCCGGCCGCATTTGCCGCCCTTGCAGCTCTGCGTGCCCCCATCGACCGCTTCTTCGACGAGGTTATGGTCATGGACAAGGACGAGCAGCTCCGCGATAATCGCCTTAAGCTGCTCAACCGCTTCGAGGCCGTTTTCTCCGGCATCGCCAACATCGGTGAGCTTGCCCGCAAAAAGTAAGCCAGCCTGCGCGTAAGCGCAAAAGGAGCCCCGCATGGATTGCCCGGTCGCCGTTCGTCCCACCGTTATCGTTATCTCCGACTCTCTCGGCGATACCGCTTGTGAGGTGGTGCTTGCGGCGTCCGGGCAATTTGATGAAGGGGCTTTTCGCGTTTTGCGCCTGCCCAAGGTGGCCTCCGTGGAGCAGGTCAAGTCATTTGTGGGGCCGCGCGTCGATGCCGACCATCGCGATATCGCCGTGTTCCACACCATTGTCGATCCGGCCCTTCGTGCTCGTGTGCTCGACTACTTGGGCATGCTGCACATTCGCTCGGTCGACCTGATCGGTCCGACGCTCGCCGTGCTGTCGTCGCTCGTCGGCGTGCCGCCCAAGGGCGTTGCGGGTGTGATTCACAAGACCGATGACCGCTATTTCCATCGCATCGAGGCCATGGAGTATTTCGTTGAGCACGATGATGGGCGCGGCTGCGACGATCTGTCGGGTGCCGATATCGTGCTGCTGGGCGTATCCCGTACGTCCAAGACGCCGCTGTCGATGTTTTTGGCCTATCAGGGTTATAAGGTTGCCAATGTTCCTTTGGCCCATGGCATGGAGCCGCCGAAGTCGATTTACGAGGTTGACCCGATGCGCCTGTTCGGCCTGATTTCGACCGTCGATGTGATTTCCGAAATTCGCGATAGCCGCTTGGGCGATGACTACGCCCGTGCCGTTGCCGGCTCCTATGCCGAGCCCGAGAGCGTGCGCAGCGAGCTTGAGGAAGCTCGTGCCCTCATGAAGCGCCTAGGCTGCTTTGTGGTGCGTACCGACGGCAAGGCCATCGAGGAAAGCGCTGCCGAGATCATTAGCCACTTGGAGGAAATCCAAGAAGCTCGCGCCCGCCGAGCCACCCGCCGCGCCTAATATTAGTAGCATTTTGATAAAGCGATTTAGCAAAAACATTGCATCTGACCTGCTTTTTTATTGTAGTGGTATCTTCATAAGGTAACCAACTTTACCTACCGTTTACCGCCAGTTTTAGCACGTTTACCAAACCGCGTATCCTCTGCTCAAGCCCGTTCAAATCCGGCCGTATAGTTCCCTCACGGCCCGCATCCGGCGGGTCGATTCGTTACCACGGTCGTGCGCGTAAGCGCATGGAAGGGGAAGTATCGTGAGCGATTGCAAGAGGGTTTACCGTTTTGGAACCGACGCCCAGGGCACCTGTGTCACTGAGGGCGACAAGTCCATGAACTTCGTGCTTGGCGGCAAGGGCGCAAACCTTGCCGAGATGAGCCGCATCGGCCTGCCGGTTCCCGGTGGCTTTACCATTACCTGCCAGACCTGTGTCGAGTACTCCGGCGCCGGCAACGTCTGGCCCGAAGGCGCACTCGATGAGATCGTTGCCGCCGAGGCCGACCTCGAGGCCCGCTGTGGCAAGAATCTCGGTGACGACAATGATCCGCTACTCGTGTCGGTTCGCTCGGGCGCTCCGTTTTCCATGCCCGGTATGATGGATACGGTCCTCAACCTGGGCCTCAACGACGACTCCGTTCAGGGTCTCATCGCCCAGACGCAAAACCCGCGTTTTGCCTGGGATAGCTACCGTCGCTTTATCCAGATGTTCTCAAACGTCGTCATGGGCGTTGACGCCGACCTGTTCGAAAACGCCCTGACCCGGGCCCGCCTGGTCGCTGGCGTTCGCGTCGATTCCGAGCTTTCGGCCGAGGACCTTCAGGAGCTTGTCGAGACCTTCAAGGGCATCTTCTCTGATAACGTCGAGGCCGCCCTGTATCCCGAGCTCGAGGTCACCGGCGGCAAGCCCGTCTTCCCGCATGATCCGGAGCTCCAGTTGCGCCTTGCCATCCAGGCCGTCTTTGGCAGCTGGATGAACGAGCGCGCCTGCATCTACCGCAAACAGCACGGCATCTCCGACGAGCTCGGTACTGCCGTCAACGTCCAGGCTATGGCTTTTGGCAACAAGGGTGAGACCTCCGCGACCGGCGTCGCCTTTACGCGCAACCCGGCCGACGGCACTAAGGAGTTCTACGGCGACTTTCTGGTCAACGCCCAGGGCGAGGATGTCGTCGCCGGCATCCGCAATACCGAGCCCATCGCCGACCTCAAGACCACCCCGGGCCTCGAGTCCGCAGGTGAGGAGCTCGAGCGCGTGTTCCTGACGCTCGAGGATCACTATCGCGACATGTGCGACATCGAGTTCACCATCGAGCAGGGTAAGCTCTGGATGCTCCAGACTCGCGTGGGCAAGCGCACTGCCACCGCCGCCCTGCGCATCGCCATCGAAATGGTCGAGGAGGGCCTGATCACTCGCGAGGAGGCCGTGAGCCGCATCGATCCCGCGCAGCTCGACCAGCTTCTGCACCCGCAGTTTGACGCCTCCAAGAAGTACGAGGCGCTGGCCAGCGGTCTTAACGCCAGCCCCGGTGCCGCCGTGGGCGAGGTCGTGTTCTCGAGCGATGACGCCGTCGCGCGCGCCAACGAGGGTCACAAGGTCATTCTGGTTCGTTGGGAGACCAACCCCGATGACCTGAAGGGCATGGTCGCCGCCGAGGGCATCCTGACCAGCCACGGTGGCAAGACGAGCCATGCCGCCGTTATCGCCCGCGGCATGGGTACGCCCTGCGTCTGCGGCGTTGAACGCTTCCACATCGACGCCGCCGAGAAGGTCGTGCGCATCGAGGGCAGCGACCGCGTATTGCACGAGGGCGATGTCATCTCCATCGACGGCACCCAGGGCATCGTCGTCGACGGTCCCGTCAACCTGGTCTCCGCCGAGCTTACCGGCGACCTGGACACTATCCTGTCCTGGGCCGACGAGATTCGCCTGGACGAGACCTGTGGTCATGCCAACCATGTGCGCGTCAACGCCGACAATCCCGAGGATGCCGCGCTCGCGCTCGAGTTTGGCGCCGAGGCCATCGGCCTGTGCCGCACCGAGCACATGTTCCTGGGCGACCGTAAGAACATCATCCAGAGCTTTATCCTGTCCGATGATGAGGCCGTGAAGCAGCAAGCCCTGGCCGACCTGCTCAAGGTTCAGACCAAGGACTTCCTGGCGATGTTCAAGACCATGTCCGGTCGCGATGTGGTCGTCCGCCTGCTCGATCCGCCGCTGCATGAGTTCCTGGATAATCCTCGCGAGCTCGAGGTCGCCATCACCAAGAAGGAGGCCGCCGGCGCCAGCGGGGAAGAGCTTGCCGCTCTGCGCGCCCGCCTGCGTCGTATCGACGGCATGGTCGAGTCCAACCCCATGCTCGGCCTGCGCGGCGTGCGCCTGTCCGTTGTCTTTGGCGACCTGCCACTCATGCAAGTTCGCGCCGTCGCCACGGCAGCCGCCCGCCTTATCAAGGAGGGCGTCGATCCGCGTCCCGAGATCATGGTTCCGCTTGTCTCCATCACGGCGGAGCATGTCCAGACCCGCGAGGTCATCGAGCGCGTGATCGCCGAGGTTTCCGCCGAGGAGGGCGTCGAGCTCAATATTCCCGTAGGCACGATGCTTGAGCTGCCGCGTGCCTGCATGGTCGCCGATGAGATCGCCCATCATGCCGACTTCTTCTGCTTTGGCACCAACGATCTCACCCAGACGACCTTCGGCTTCTCTCGTGACGATGCCGAGGCCAAGTTCATCCCGCTGTACATGCACAAGAAGATCTTGAAGGACAACCCCTTCGAGACCATCGACGCGGCGGTGCTGGAGCTGGTGCGCATGGCCGTCGAGAAGGGTCGCGCCACCAACCCCGACATGCACTTTGGCGTGTGCGGCGAGCACGGCGGCGACCCCAAGTCCATTAAGGGCCTGTTCAACGTGGCCGACGTGGACTACGTGTCCTGCTCGCCCTATCGCGTGCCCCTCGCACGTCTTGCGGCCGCCCAGGCCAAGCTCGAGGCGAAGCGCTCCGCGTAACGTTTTGGGTCTAGACGCCTAGCGTAGCCCCCCTTCATGCCGCCCGTCTCATTCTCGAGGCGGGCGGTTATCATGTGCGGGTTTTGTCTTTTTGTCTGCGTAAAAAATTGTTCTTGCAGCAGAAACCCGCGCGTGTATACTCGAATACGTTTGTTCAACTACGTGCCGGCCAAGGTGGTACGGCACCTCTAGAAGAGTAAGGAATTGCACATGGATTACATCCGCGCAATCGAGCGTCAGCAGATCCGCGAGGACATTCCTCAGGTTCGCGTCGCCGACAACGTCAAGGTTCACTACCGCATTAAGGAAGGCGACCGCGAGCGCATCCAGGTCTTCCAGGGCGACGTCATCCGCATGGCCGGCGCCGGTGCCCGCGAGACCTTCACCGTCCGCAAGATGTCCTTCGGTGTCGGTGTTGAGCGTACCTTCCCGCTTCACAGCCCCAAGATCGCCAAGCTCGAGGTCGTTCGTCATGGTCGCGTCCGTCGCGCCAAGCTGTACTACCTCCGCGACAAGGTGGGCAAGGCTGCTCGCATCCCCGAGAAGCGCTAAGAAGATTGCAGCGTCTGTCCACTCCTTTGGACACAAGGGCCACCTTCGGGTGGCCCTTCTTTTTATCTGATTTGCATGCAAGGAGGGCCTGGTATGGCCAACATGACGAGCTCGGTTTCGGCATCGCAGGTTGCCGGTGAGTTGGCGAGCGCCACGTTTGAGGAGATTCCCGCCCTCGTGGAGCATTATCGCGAGGATCCGCGCCAGCAGGTGATCAAGGCTTGTGAACGCGCCCTCAAACGCCATTCCAAAGAGGTTGCCGAGCGCGAGCGCGTCAATGACATGTACGAGCTTATGCATGAGCTTGGCGGCGATGGGGTGGTCGTTGGTGTCGACGAGGTGGGTCGCGGATCGGTGGCCGGTCCTTTGACGGTATGCGCCGTCTGTCTTCCTATGGAGCCGCGCGTCTGGGGTATCAACGATTCCAAAAAGCTCACGCCCGCGCGCCGCGAGTTGCTCTCTGTGAAGATTTCCGAGGTGGCGACTGCCATCGGCTTTTGCCATATCGCTCCTGCAGATATCGATGAGATGGGTATGGCCCGCGCTATCCGTACCGCCGTTGCGGGTGCCGTGGCCGATACGGGGCTTGAACCCGACTGCGTCCTCATGGACGGTAATCCTTTGGGTGCCGTTCCCAACGAGCGCGATGTGGTGAAGGGCGATGCCAAGATCGCCTGCATCGCCGCGGCGTCCATCATGGCCAAGGTCACGCGTGACGAGATGATGGTCGAGTACGACGCCGAGTATCCCGAGTACCATCTGGCCGAGTCGAAGGGCTATGCGAGCCCCGAGCATATCGAGGCCATTCGCAAACATGGACTTTGTCCTCTGCACCGCGTGAGCTTTTGCGGAAACTTTCTGCAGACTGAGCGACTTTTCTAGGTCAATTGTGGAGACAGGGACTTCTGGGGTTTTATAAACCTGCTGGTAGCGGGCCGTATGCAACAACATTGCTGCGTACGGCCCGTTTTTTGACGGCATTTGGTCAGCTTTTGGTTAGCTTCCGGTACTTACCCGCATGAAAGGTGCCCTCATCATCGGGGCACTGCAGTGTGCGGGAAAGGAGACCCCATGAGTGCCGCAAGCAAAAAGAGCAAGACACAGCAGCTCAAGGAGCGTTGGGAAAACGGTGAGCTCGACTGCGGGGCGATGACGCCCGAGTTTATCAAGGGGCTCAGCCCCCGCGAGCTGGGTATGCTGGGCGAGCTGATCACCATCGACTACTTTAACGAGCGCGGCTACACCTTGCTGGAACAGGGTTATCGTTGCACCGAGGGCGAGGCCGATCTGGTGCTGCTCGATGAGCTCGACGATGCCGTGGTGATGGCCGAGGTCAAGACCAGACGCGTCGCCCTGGATTGCACCACGCGGGTCTTTCCCGAGGAGGCCGTGGACGCCCAAAAGCAACGCCGCTACCGCCGCATCGCAAGTTGCTATCTTATGGAGCATTATCCGCTCAAGGCGATTCGCTTCGATGCCGTGGGTGTCACCATTCGCGGCGGGCATATCGCCGAGATCGAGCATCAGTACAACGCGTTCGATTGGCAGGTGTCGTGATGGCGTTTGAGACGTTTGCCGTTCACGCTGCCTGCATCCGAGGTGTCGAGGCGATTCCCGTCACGGTCGAGGTATCGCTTGCCGGCGGCGTTCCGGGCATCCAGATGCTCGGCATCCCGAGTATGGAGGTGATGGAGTCACGCGGGCGCATTCGCTGTGCGATGCGCTCCGCCGGGTTCGAGATCCCACGCTCGGGCATTACGGTCAATCTGGCACCCGGCGATATTCGCAAGACCGGTAGCGGCTTTGATCTGCCCATCGCCATCGCGGTTCTGGCGGCCGATGGGCAGATTCCCCGCGACAACCTCGATCGTTGTCTTATCGCCGGCGAGCTTGGCTTGGACGGTACGGTGCTTCCTGTCAAGGGCGAGGTGGCGTTTCAGCTGCTGGCTCGCGACATGGGGCTGTCTTTTATCGCCGGCAGATCAGACCAGCATGTGCCACTCGCGGGCGTGGATTGCGGCTTTATCGACCATCTGTCTCAGCTTGCGCACGGCATGGGCGATGCCGCGCGACATTATCTGGATTCCGAGGGTGTTGAGGCTACTTTTGAGCCCGAACTCGACTATGCCGACGTGCTGGGGCAGGAGGTTGCCAAACGCGGCATGGCTCTGGCGGCGGCAGGAGAACTCGGCTTGCTCATGATTGGGTCCCCGGGATCGGGCAAGACGATGCTTGCGCGCCGTATGACCGGCATCCTGCCTGAGCTTTCTGTTGAGGACCAGCAGGAGGCGCTGTGCATCCATTCGGTCTTGGGCGAGAACATCGATGGCTTATTGGCAGGTCATCGGCCGTTTCGAAGCCCCCATCACAGCATTTCGACAGCGGGCCTTATTGGCGGAGGGCGCCCGGTGCATCCGGGTGAGATCAGCCTGGCTCATGGCGGCGTGCTCTTTTTGGACGAGCTTGCCGAGTTTCCCACGGGCGTACTGCAGACGCTGCGTCAGCCCATCGAGCGCGGCTATGTGAGGATCGTACGCGTCGACGGGGCCTTTACCTTCCCGTCGCGCTTTCAGCTGCTGGCTGCGAGCAATCCCTGCCCCTGCGGCTTTTTGGGCGATCGCGAGGTACCGTGTCGCTGCTCGGCGGCGATGGTTGAGCGCTATCGGTCTAAACTGCGCGGTCCTTTGGCCGACCGTATCGACATGATGATCGATGTGACCCGTCCCGATCCCCAGGTGATTATCGAGGGCGCGGAGGGTATGTCGTCGGCCGAGTTACGTGACTACGTTGTGCGCGGTCGCGCTTTTCGCGCTTGGCGCGAATCCCGTATGGACGATGCGGATGCCGAGGCCGAGGATGACGAGACGCGGTCCATTGACGGCGTCGTTTCGACCTTTGATCTCGATGATGCGGCGGAGAAGTGTGTGCTCGGCCTGTCGAAGCGCACGCATCTCACAGGGCGTGGCATCGTGCGCCTGGTTCGCATTGCGCGCACGATCGCAGACGTCACCGAGAGCGAGCAAGTGACGCAGGACCACGTGCTCGAGGCGGCGATGTACCAGGGAAGGAGGGACCAATGATGGCCGAGGGGACCTTCGAGCTGCATCCAGGTGACGCGTTGTATCCCGAGACCGTTTTGGAGCTTTCTGATGTACCTCAGACGCTCTATGTGCGCGGCAACCCCGAGGCGCTTTCGACGCCTGCGCTCTCCATCATCGGCGCGCGAAAGGCCTCGCCGTATGGTCTTGCCGTGGCAGAGCTTGCGGCAAAGGTTGCGGTCGAGGCGGGAGTGACGGTTGTTTCGGGCGGCGCGGTCGGTTGTGACCAGGCCTCGGGTTGGGCTGCGGTCAACGCCGGCGGCAAACACGTCGTGGTGCTGGGGACGGGCGCCGACGTGGTCTACCCGCGTTCGAGCGCGGGGCTAATTACGCGCACGCTCGATACGGGTGGCGCGGTCGTGTCGATCTCTCCGTGGGGCATGGGTCCGCGCAAGTTTGCCTTTCCGCGCCGGAATCGCGTGATCGCGGCCCTGTCGCAAGCCCTCTTTGTATCCGAGGCGGGTATGCCTTCCGGGACGTTTTCCACAGCCGAGGCTGCTATGGATTTGGGGCGCGAACTTCTTGCCGTGCCGGGGTCGATTTTGTCTCCCGAGTCGCGCGGTACCAACTATCTCATCGCCAACGGGGCCTGCTGCATCATCGACGAGGAATCTATCGAGATGGCTATCTCACGCATCTACGGCACCCTGCGCTACTCGCGCCCCGATGCTCCCGGCATTGCCGATCTGGATCCAACACAGCAGACCGTGATGCATGCGCTCATCGCCTCTCCGCTCAAGGTCGACGACATTGCGTCGCTCGTCTCGCTCGATGCGGTCGGCGTACTCAAACTCTTGGGTTCGCTTGAACTCGAGGGCCTTATCGAGCGCATGATGGATGGAAGGTATGCGCCCTCCAAGTTTGCCCTTCACGCCCAGACGCCCTTCGGTCACAATGGAAAACGTGTCAATTAGAAAGGTGTTTGCAGATGCAGTTCGATCAGGTGACGGTTATCGGTGGCGGTCTGGCGGGTTCGGAATGCGCGATCCAGCTGGCAGACCGCGGGTTTGCCGTAAAGCTGTGCGAGATGCGCCCCCAGGTGAGCTCCCCGGCTCACCATACTGATCACCTGGCAGAGCTCGTCTGCTCCAATTCGTTTAAGTCGACCCGTCCAGATTCCGCTGCTGGCCTACTAAAAGCCGAGCTCCAGCGCATGGGTTCAGTCCTGCTCGATTGCGCCCATCGCGCCGCTGTTCCCGCCGGTGGTGCCTTGGCGGTCGACCGCGTCAAGTTTTCCGAGCTTGTCGAGGCCGAGGTTGCCGCCCGTCCCAATATCGAGATCATTCACGGCGAGGTCACGCAGATTCCCGAGGGTCACGTGGTCATTGCCGCCGGCCCCTTGTGCTCGCCGGCGCTGAGCGAAGAGGTCATGAAGCTCGTCGGTGGCGACGCCCTTGCGTTCTTCGATGCCGCGGCGCCGATCGTCGATGCCTCCACGCTCGATATGGACGTGCTGTTCTCGCAGTCGCGCTACGAGGAGCAGGGGAGTGGCGACTATCTCAACGCTCCGCTCAACAAGGAGGAGTACGAGGCCTTTATCGAGGCGCTTACCACGGCCGACCGCGTGGTGCTCAAGGATTTTGAGGGCGGCGATCTGTTCCAGGCCTGCCAGCCTGCCGAGGAGGTTGCACGCACCGGCAAGGACGCCATTCGCTTTGGCGCCATGAAGCCCGTCGGCCTCACCGACCCGCGTACCGGACATCGCCCCTGGGCGGCGATTCAGCTGCGTGCCGAGAACAAGGAGAAGACCGCTTATAATCTGGTGGGCTTCCAGACCAACCTGACCTTTGGCGAGCAGAAGCGCGTCTTCCATATGGTGCCGGGCCTGGAGAACGCTGAGTTCTTCCGCTACGGTGTCATGCACCGTAATACCTTTGTCGACGCCCCGCACGTCCTCGATGGCACCTTTGCCGTGCCCGGTACCGGCGTGCGCCTGGCCGGTCAGATCACCGGCACCGAGGGGTACATGGAAGCCGTGGCGACCGGTCTGCTCGCGGCGCTCAACACCTATGCCGAGGCTATCGGTGCCGCGGGCGTCGAGTTGCCCCGCGTGGGCGCCCTGGGCGCGCTCGTGGGCTATGCGACCGATCCTGCCACCGTGGGCTACCAGCCCATGCATGTCAACTTTGGCCTGGTGCCGCCGCTCGAGGACGGTAAGCGTCGCAGCAAGCGCGACCGCTACCAGGCCTATGCGGACCGTGCGCTTGAGGCCCTTGATGCCTATCTGGCCACTCGCCCCGATCTGTTTGGAGGCGACCGGTCATAGCCTTTGACCTGTACGATGCCGTCGACTCGTTTATCGCCTATATCGCACGTGTCGAGGGACTTTCTCCCAACACGGTGACGGCCTATGGCTCGAGGCTGGAGCGCTTTGCTTCCTGGTGCGAGCGCGAGGATATCGATGCTTTCGCTGCCGACGTGCGCACCATTCGTCGCTATCTTGCCGAGCTTTCGCGTGAACAGGTGGCTCCCCGAACGCTTGCGGCGCATCTGTCTGCCATTCGCTCGCTCTATCGGTGGATGACTGCCGAGGGGATTGTCGAGGGTGATGCGGTCTCGGCAATCGCATCGCCCAAGCTGCCGCGCGACCTGCCGGGCGTCCTTACGACCCAGCAGGTCGAGGCGCTGCTCAAGACGCCTGATACCTCGACGCCCGCGGGACTGCGCGATGCGGCGATGCTCGAGCTGCTCTATGCCTCGGGTGCTCGTATCTCTGAGCTCGCAGCACTCAATGTGGAGTCCATCGCTTGGTCCGAACGCACGCTGCGCCTTTGGGGCAAGGGGAG
>CABUUB010000027.1 GCA_902494625.1 uncultured Collinsella sp. | reverse complement strand
GGCATCATCGGCGGCAATGGTGGTCAGGAACTGGTCAAACTCGTTATCGTGGCGAAGCTCCAGCAGGTCGCCCTTGCCCACGGGCTCAAGCAGCTCAATGCGGGCGATGGCGGCGCGGCGACGGCGATCGTCGGGCTTGAGTCCGCGTACATCGCGGTTGGCCAGACGGCTGCCCAGCACCGTGCCCACAATCTGGCCGCGGTTGTTGGAGCGCTCGTAGCTCATCATCTCGTCGCCCGAGGTGCCATCCTGGTAGGCGTGCGTAAAGTCGCGGTTAAAGCAGCGCTTGAGCTGGCGCTGGCGGGCTGCATCCTCATCCTTGGAGGTCGAAACATCGGCCAGCATGTCATCAATCTGATGACGATACACGTCGACGATGGAATACACGTAATCAGGGGCCTTCATGCGGCCCTCGAGCTTGAGCGATGCGGCGCCGGCGTCATACAGACGGCGGACGAGCAGCGACGTGTTGGTGTCGCGCGGGCACAGCGCGCGCTCGCGACCGGCAGGGGAGAGCGGGAGGCCGTTCTCGTCAATTAGCTCGTAGGGTAGGCGACAGGGTTGAGCGCACATGCCGCGGTTGGCCGAGCGGCCCGCCATGGCAAAGCTCGACAGCAGGCACAGACCCGAGTAGCAAAAGCAGATGGCACCGTGGCTAAAGACCTCCAGGTCCACATCGGGCGCGGCGTCGTGGATGGCGGCGATCTCGCCGATGGAGAGCTCGCGCGAGAGAGTCACGCGGTCGGCGCCCTGCTCACGGCACCAGATGGTTCCGCGGTCGTCATGGATGTTCGCCTGGGTCGAGATGTGTGTCTCGATGCCGGGCATGGTGCGCTTGACCTCAAAGAACAGGCCCCAGTCCTGGATAATGAAGGCGTCGGCGCCCAGCGTGGAGCAGCGATGGATGAGCTGCAGCGCATCGCTCATCTCGGACTGCTTGATGACGATGTTGACCGTGACGTAGACGCGCGACCCGGCTAGATGCGCGGCGCGGCAGGCCTGCTCAAAGGCCTCGTCGGTAAAGTTGGTGGCCTTGCGGCGGGCGTTGAAGCTGCCCATGCCGCAGTAGATGGCGTCTGCCCCGGCGGCGAGTGCGGCGGCAAAGGGCTCGGGCCCTCCGGCGGGCGCCAAAAGCTCGGGTCTGCGGTTGGTGGTTCGACTGGCGGTTGCGGTCATATCCTGCCTTTCAAAATGCTCAGATATTCAAAAGTATAGTGGTGCCGTTGCGGCAGGCGATGCCCGTGCTCCAAGCGGGATAAAGTCTTCAGCAGCTTGGGCTGGCTGACCTCGTGGAGAACCGTTCAGCGGTTCGGGGAAACCGTTGGGCGATAAAATATTCTCGCAAGCTGATAATATTCTTGCATCAAACAGAAACCTTGAGTACTATCCCAATCAAGCGCGGTGTTCAGACCGAATTGTGCCTCCCGGTGCGAACGCCGCGCTCACGCTCTCTATTTGATCGTAAGGAGAAAAACATGAGCAAGACCGTCGTGTCTTCCGATAACGCACCCGCAGCCATCGGCCCGTATTCCCCCGGTATCCAGGCCGGCAACATGGTGTTCCTGTCCGGCCAGCTGGGCATCGACCCCGCAACCGGCAAGATGCCCGAGGGCGTCGAGGCCCAGGCTAAGCAGTCCCTTGCTAACGTCGAGGCCCTGCTGACCGCTGCCGGCGCCACCTTTGCCGATGTCGTCAAGACCACGGTCTACCTGGCCGACATCGCCGACTTCGCTGCCGTGAACGAGATCTACGCCTCCAAGTTCGAGGCTCCGTTCCCCGCGCGCAGCGCTTTCCAGGTTGCCGCCCTTCCGGCTGGCGGTCTGGTCGAGATCGAGGTCGTCGCCGCTCTCTAAGGCGTTGGCAACAACTAAACATGGCATGCAAAAAGGCCCTGCAGCGTGTGTGAACTGCAGGGCCTTTTGTCAAGTGGCGGATCGCTTGTGAAGCCGCGCTCCATTTTGCTCGTTAGCCTTCCTTGCGGACTTTTTGCAGGTAGCGATAGACGCTGGGCTCTGAGATGCCCAGCGCGGTGGCGGCGCAGGCCACGGCGCCCTTGAGCATGAACACCCCGTTGCCGTTGAGGTGGCGAATGACGTCCACGCGGTCGCTCTGACCAAGCGACGCTACATCCAACCCGCGCGCGCTCAGCAACTCGGCAATGCTGCGGTCGATGAGCTCCTGTGTGGACTCCGAAAGGCTTTCGACCTCGATAGGGGTGGGCTCCGTGCGAGTCGGCGCCGCGTCGAAGCACGCCATGAGCTGCTGCGCCATGGCGTTGATGGAGCGCACAGTCGAGAGGTCGGTGTTGACGCAGAGCATACCGACGATCTCGTCATTCTCGCGGATAAAGTACGTTGCGGACTCCAACGTCTTGCCTCCGGCGCCGCGTCCCTCGTAGCCCGTAATAAACGGCAGGTCGCGATACTTGGCGTCGTGCATGATCTTGAGTGCCAGATCGGTGGCGGGACCGCCGACCTTGCGGCCGCTCACGATACCGTTGCGAATATCGACGATGGCGTGGTCGGGATCCGAGAAATCGTGCAGCACGATTTCACTGTTTTTGCCGAGTATCTGCTCCAGAAAATCGACCATCGGCAAAAAGCGACGTACGGTCTCGTTCACGGGCAACTCCTTTGGGTGAAATCGGAAATGTTCATAACAATTTTTTCTCATGGTAACACGTTGTCTATTGACTCACATATCCGCAGGTACATTGCGTAATACAGATGAGCGGTAGATATTTGGCGGTAAACGGTTGACCAAAAGAAAAGTTAGATGTTATTTTGACCAGACACTTTCATGACCTGCGGAAATGCGTTATCTCAGCTGAAGAATAGTCTGATAACAAAAAATTATTATTGAGAATGAGAATCATCTTTAATACGATATGCAATGAAGGCACAACCTCAACCCCGCACTGCGTCACAATAGAGCGTTAGATGCGAAAACAACTACTTCGAGGATTGGTGGTCAAATGACCCAGGAGACGGTTACGAACGGCACCGAAGCCCTGTTCACTCGCGAAGGCATGCCTCCCGTTAAGGAAATGATCCCGTGTGCCCTTCAGCACGTACTGGCATCGTTTGCCGGCATCATTACCCCGGCGGTCATCATGGCCGGCGTCTATGGCTTTAATAGCCAGCAGAGCACCGACATCATTCAGGTTGCGCTCATTCTTTCGGCAATCGACACGGCCCTTCAGGCCTTCGCTCCCTTCCGTCGCATCGGCGGCGGCCTGCCCATCGTCATGGGCGTTTCGTTCGCGTTCCTGCCGGCCCTGCAGGCCATGGGTGCCTCGGGCTTTAGCTTTGGTGCGCTGCTGGGCGGCGAGATCGTCGGCGGCGCCGTCGCGGTCCTCTTTGGTCTGGCCTACAGCAAGATCAAGTGGCTGTTCCCGCCCGTCGTGACCGGTACGGTCATCTTCTCCATCGGCGTTTCGCTGTATCCCACGGCCGTCAAGTATATGGCCGGCGGTATGGGTACGCCGCTGTGGGGCACCCCGCAGGCCTGGTGCGTCGCTCTTATCACCTTCGCCGTGGTCTTTGCACTCGCCAACTTTGGCAAGGGCACGCTCAAGCTGGGATCCGTGTTCTTTGGCATGATCGTCGGCATGATTGTCTCCATCCCCTTTGGCATGATTGACTTCTCCAGCGTCGCCACCGCTCAGGTCTTCGCCCTTCCCAAGCTCATGCCCTACGCGCTCGAGTTTGATCCCGAGGTCTGCATTACCCTCGCCGTCGTGTTCCCCATGGTTGCTATCCAGGTTATCGGTGACGTCTCCGCCGCCTGCCTGGGCTCCATCGACCGTATGCCCACCGAGCGCGAGCTCTCCGGCGCTATCGTGTCCCAGGGCCTCACTTCTATGGTCGGCGGCCTGTTGGGCGGTCTTCCCACCAGCGCCCTTGGCCAGAACGTGGGCATCATCTGCTCCAACAAGGTCGTCAACAAGTGGGTCTTTGTGATCATCGCGGTCGTCTTTGCCATCGCCGGTCTGTTCCCGCAGCTCTCTGCCGTTCTTTCCGCTATCCCGCAGCCCGTCATCGGCGGCGCGACCGTCGGCGTCTTTGGCACCATCACCATGAACGGCGTGCGCATGTTCACCCGCGAGGGCCTCACGCAGCGCACTACCACCATCGTCGGTACCTCCGTCGTCTTTGGCCTGGGTATCTGGATGGCCAGCGGTTGCCTTGCCGGCGAGGGTATGCCCGCCTGGGTGTCCACCGTCATCGGCTCCAATGCCGTAACCCCCACCGCCATCATGGCCATTGTCCTTAACCTGATCCTTCCGCAGACGCCGGTCGTGGCTCAGCACATCGATGCTGCCAAGGACGCTGCCGTGGATCTGGTCTTGCCCGAGAGCAAGAAGTAACCAATTCGGTGCTATTCGTCGGCGGACGCATCGCCTCGTCCGCCGACGCCATGCGGCGCCAAGCCGCACTTCAAAGGGTTTGTCCCTTTGGTGAAGCGTTGACGGGAGAGGGCCCGTTTCCGGTGTAGGCCGGCGCTTCGCACTCCGCCATGTCAGAGGTGTCAAACCCCGCCCCTGATGTTGAAGGGAGCATCCATGCTTCTGGTCGCTAACGGTTCCGTCTTTACCCGCAACGCTCAGACCCCGTTCATTCCAAACGGTGCGGTCGCCATTGACGGAGATACGATCGTCGAAGTGGGCCCCGAGTGCGAGCTCAAGGCCAAGTACCCGGATGCCGAGTACGTCGACGCCCAGGGCAACCTCATCATGCCCGGACTCATCAACTGCCACACCCACATCTACTCGGGTCTCGCCCGCGGCCTTGCCATTAAGGGCTGCAACCCCACCAACTTCCTGGAGAATCTTGAGCAGCAGTGGTGGAAGATCGACGACAACCTGACGCTCGACGGCACCAAGGCAAGCGCCTATGCCACGATTCTGGACTCCATCCGCGATGGCGTCACCACGATCTTCGACCACCATGCGAGCTTCTGCGAGATCCCGGGAAGCCTCTTTACCATTAAGGATGCAGCTCAGGAGCTGGGCATGCGTTCGTGCCTGTGCTACGAGGTCTCCGATCGCCGCGGCCAGGAAAAATGCGACCAGGCCATTGCCGAGAACGCCGAGTTTGCCCAGTGGGCCGCCAAGGAGCGTCGCGATAACGACAACCACATGATCGCCGCCATGTTTGGCGGACATGCCACCTTCACGCTTTCGGACGAGACCATGGACAAGATGGCCGAGGCCAACAACGGCCTGACCGGCTTCCACATCCACGTGTGCGAGGGCATGAACGACGTGTGGGATTCCCGCCTCAACCGCGGTGGTATCAGTCCCGCCGAGCGCCTGCTGCAGCACAACCTGCTGGGTCCTGACACCATGCTGGGCCACTGCATCCACGTGACGCCTGCCGAGATGGATATCGTCAAGGAGTCCGGCACCTGGCTCGTCAACAACCCCGAATCCAATATGGGTAACGCCGTGGGCTGCGCCCCCGTGCTCGAGTTCTTCCGCCGCGGCATCCCCGTGTGCATGGGCACCGACGCCTACACCCACGATATGCTCGAGAGCCTTAAGGTCTTCCTGATCATTCAGCGTCACAACGCCGCCATGCCCAACGTGGGCTGGTGCGAGGCCATGACCATGCTGTTCGAGAACAACGCCAAGATGGCGAGCAAGTACTTCGATCGCAAGCTCGGTGTGCTCGAGGCCGGCGCTGCCGCCGACGTCATCGTCATGGACTACAAGCCCTTTACGCCGCTGAGCGAGGAGAACATCGACGGCCACATGCTCTTTGGCATGATGGGCAAAAACTGCCGCACCACCATCATCAACGGCCGCGTCCTGTACAAGGATCGCGAGTTTGTCGGTATTGATGAGGACAAGATCAACGCGTGGACCATGGCTGAGTCCAAGAAGCTTTGGAGCACGCTCAACGATCGTGCCTACTAATTACAAGTAGATTCGCGCGCGTTGGATGTTTCGCCGCATCCGGCGCGCGCATAGGCGGCCTCCGCGGGGTCGCCGGCGCTGTGCTAGCGCTACACCGTATTTGCGCCCGTCGCGCGGTCTCGCCGGGCGTTACAGAGAGGAGCTCATTATGAGCGACATCATGAGGCCGATCCCGTTTTCGCAGCTGATGAACTGGATCATCGAGGAGCACAAGACTCAGGGCGCCATCTTTGGCGTGCGCAAGATGGTCACGACCAACCAGGAGGGCGCGCTTCCCATTTTTGACGAGCGCATCGAGACTCCGTTTGGCCCGGCCGCCGGTCCCAATACGCAGCTTGCCCAGAACATCGTGGCATCCTACGTGGCCGGTTCCCGCTTCTTTGAGCTCAAGACCGTTCAGGTTATGGACGGCGAGGAGCTCTCCAAGTGCGTCAACAAGCCCTGCATCGTGGCGCAGGACGAGTGCTACAACTGCGAGTGGTCGACCGAGCTCGAGGTTCCGCAGGCTTTTGCCGAGTACGTGAAGGCATGGTTCGCCTGCCACCTCATCGCTCGCGAGTACGGCCTGGGCAGCCCGGATGGCTTTGTCTTTAACATGTCCGTGGGCTATGACCTCGAGGGTATTAAGAGCCCCAAGGTCGATGCCTACATCGAGGGCATGAAGGATGCCAGCGGCTCTGACGTCTGGAATGAGTGCCGCGCATGGGCGCTTGCCAACCTGGACAAGTTTGAGCATGTCGACGCCGCGTTTGTCGAGTCCATCCCGGCACGCGTCTCCAACTCCATCACCGAGTCCACGCTGCACGGCTGCCCGCCCGCCGAGATCGAGCGCATCGCGACCTATCTGATCACCGAGAAGGGCCTCAACACCTACATCAAGTGCAACCCCACGTTGCTGGGCTATGAGTTTGCCCGCCAGCGCCTCAACGAGCTGGGCTTTGACTACATCGTCTTCGACGATACGCACTTCCGCGAGGACCTGCAGTGGGCTGATGCCGTGCCCATGTTCGAGCGCCTGATTGCCCTGTGCGCTGAGCACGGCCTGGAGTTTGGCGTCAAGCTCACCAATACCTTCCCTGTCGATGTGACGAGGAACGAGTTGCCTTCCACCGAGATGTACATGTCCGGCCGTTCGCTGTTCTCGCTGACCATCGAGGCCGCCCGTCGCATTACCGAGCAGTTCGATGGCAAGCTGCGCATCAGCTACTCCGGCGGTGCTACGGTCTACAACATCCGCGCCCTGTACGATGCCGGCATTTGGCCCGTCACCCTGGCGACCGACGTGCTCAAGCCTGGTGGCTACGAGCGCTTTAGCCAGATGGCCGGCGAGTTTACCGACCTGGATGGCAAGCCGTTCGCGGGCGTCTCTCTCGAGGCCGTGACTGCGATCCAGACCGACTCGCTCACCAATCCGCTCTACAAGAAGCCGCTGCGCCCGCTGCCCGACCGCAAGGTCGCCGGCAAGAGCCCGCTTTCCGACTGCTTTACCACGCCGTGCCGCACGAGCTGCCCCATCCAGCAGGATATTCCCGCCTATCTGGCGGCTGTTGACGAGGGCCGCTACGAGGACGCATTCAACATCATCATCGAGCGCAACGCCCTGCCGTTCATTACCGGCACCATCTGCCCGCATCCCTGCGGCCGTGCCTGCGAGCGTGCGTTCTACGAGCCCGAGGGCGCCCAGATTCGCGCCAGCAAGCTCAAGGCCGCCCGCGAGGCCATGACCGCCGTGCTGCCCAAGCTGCGCGCCCAGGCCATCGCAAACGACGGCGAGCGCAATGTTGCCGTTATCGGCGGCGGCCCGGCCGGCCTGGCGACGGCGTTCTTCCTGACGCGTGCCGGCGTGCCCGTCACCATCTTTGAGGCCCGCGATTCGCTCGGCGGCGTGGTCCGTCACGTGATCCCCGAGTTCCGTATCGCGAGCGACGATATCTCCCACGACGCAGAGCTCTGCCTGGCCTTTGGTGCCAAGGTGCAGCTCAACGCCCGCGTGGAGTCCATCGACGAGCTCAAGGCCCAGGGCTTTACTGACGTGGTCGTGGCCACCGGTGCCTGGATGCCCGGCTCTGCAGGCTTGGGCGAGGGCGCCGAGCTCGATGTGCTGGAGTTCCTCGAGGCCGCCAAGAAGGGCGAGAAACTCGAGCTGGGTGAGGACGTCGTGGTCATTGGCGCCGGCAACACCGCCATGGACGCGGCCCGCGTGGCCAAGCGCCTTGCTGGCGTGAAGAACGTGCGCCTGGTGTATCGCCGCACCAAGAAGCAGATGCCCGCCGACGAGGAAGAGCTCGATCTTGCTCTTGCCGACGGCGTTGAGTTCTGCGAGCTGCTGGCGCCCAAGGCGCTCAACGGTGCCGTGCTGACCTGCGACGTTATGGAGCTTGGCGAGCCGGATGCAAGCGGCCGTCGCAGCCCCGTCGCCACGGGCGAGACCGTCGAGCTTTCCGCCACCACGGTGATCTGCGCCGTGGGCGAGGGCATCGATGCCAGCCTGTACGATGCCGCGGGCGTCGAGCACGACCGTCGCGGCCGCCTTGCTGCCACCTCCACCGGCGTCGAGGGCGTCTGGGCTGCGGGCGACTGCCGTCGCGGTCCTGCCACCGTGGTCGAGGCCATCGCCGATGCCGCCGAGGTCGCCCGTGTCATCGCCGGTGTGGACTTTAACAAGTACGCCGACCAGAATGCTCAGACCGGTCGCGAGGACACCTGCTACGAGCGCAAGGGGTCGCTGTGCCGCGACAAACGCAACTGCACCAAGACTCGCTGCCTGGGCTGCGGCTCGGTGTGCGAGGTCTGCTGCGATGTGTGCCCCAACCGCGCCAACGTGGCAATTAAGGTGCCGGGCCTGGCCAAGCATCAGGTCGTCCATGTCGACGGCATGTGCAACGAGTGCGGTAACTGCGCCGTGTTCTGCCCCTACCAGGAGGGTCGTCCCTACAAGGACAAGCTCACCCTGTTCTGGAGCGAGCAGGACATGGAGAACTCCGAGAACGAGGGCTTCCTGGCCGTGGACGAGGACCACTTTAAGGTCCGTGTCGCCGGCACAGTCCGCACCGTCTCGGTCGATGCCGTCAACACCGGTCTTCCCGAGGCCGTCCGCCTGACCATCAGGGCCGTGCGCGACAACTATTCGTACCTTCTTAAGAAATAGGCGAGTCTCTTATGGCCAAATCCATTCAACATAACGTGGCCTACGTTGCCTGCGGAAGCGGTTGCGCCTCCGCAGGCGGCGACGCCCGCTGCAGCGAAGGCTGCATTGGCTGTGGCGCCTGCGTCACGGCCTGCCCCCACGGCGCCATTGCGCTGGTCGATGGCATCGCCCGCGTGGATCGCTCCAAGTGCACGGGCTGTGGCCTGTGCGGCATGGCGTGCCCGCAGCGCGTGATTGCCTTCGTCCCCGGCTACCAGAACATTCTGGTGCGCTGCAACAACACCGATAAGGGCGCCATTGCGCGCAAGATCTGCGACACGAGCTGCATCGGTTGCGGTATGTGCGCCAAAAAGTGCCCTGCCGGCGCTATCCGCATCGAGGACAACTGCGCCCATATCGACGGCGTGGACTGCCTGTCGTGCGGCATGTGCGCCGTCGTCTGCCCTCATGGCGCCATCCACGACCGCACCGGCATCGCCGCCGGCGTGTAGAAGGGAATCACCATGGCACAGGAATTCACTTTTACCGTTAACGGCGTCGAGCGCACGACGACCCAAAACAAACCGCTGCTGCGCTACCTGCGCGACGACCTGCATATCCATTCCGCCAAGGACGGCTGCTCCGAGGGCGCGTGCGGCACCTGCACCATCCATGTGGACGGTGCGGCCGTCAAGGCGTGCGTGCTGACCACCGCTCTTGCCGCCGGTCGCAACATCGTGACTGTTGAGGGCCTGCCCGAGGACATGCGCGAGGCCTTTGTGTACGCCTTTGGCGCCGTGGGCGCCGTGCAGTGCGGCTTTTGCATTCCCGGCATGGTCATGGCGGGCGCAGCGCTCATCGCTGAGGACCCCGAGCCCACCGAGGAGCAGATTAAGTATGCCATTCGCGGTAACGTCTGTCGCTGCACCGGCTACAAAAAGATTATCGATGGCATCTCGCTGGCCGCTGCGGTGCTCCGCGGCGAAAAGCAGATCGATGAGGACCTGGAGCGCGGCGATGACTACGGCGTGGGCAAGCGCGCCTTCCGTATCGACGTGCGCAAGAAGGTGCTCGGCGAGGGCAAGTATCCCGACGACATCGACGAGCTCGATCAGCCGGGCCTGACCTATGCCAGCGCCGTGCGCTCCAAGTATCCGCGCGCCCGTGTGCTCTCCATCGATACCTCCAAGGCCGAGGCCCTGCCCGGTGTGGTGGGCATTCTGCGCGCCGAGGACGTGCCGGTCAACCAGGTCGGCCACCTTATCCAGGACTGGGATGTCATGATCGCCCAGGGCGATATCACCCGCTGCGTGGGTGACGCCATCGTGCTGGTGGTTGCCGAGGACGAGGCGACGCTCGAGAAGGCCAAGAAGCTCGTAAAGATCGATTACGAGCCGCTGGAGCCCGTGCGCAACATTGTCGAGGCCATGGCCGCCGACGCCCCGCGCCTGCATGACAGCTTCTTTGCCTTTGGCAACACGGTGGAGCTCAAGGACAACGTGTGCCAGAGCCGTCACGTGACGCGCGGCGACGCCGCCAAGGCGCTGGCGGAGAGCGCGTTTACCGTGACGCAGCGCTTTACCACGCCCTTTACCGAGCATGCCTTCTTGGAGCCCGAGTGCGCCGTCGCCTTCCCGTACAAGAACGGCGTCAAGGTGCAGTCGACCGACCAGGGTGCCTACGACACGCGCAAAGAGTGTGCCCACATGTTTGGCTGGGACAACGAGCCCGAGCGCGTGGTCGTCGAGACCATGCTTGTGGGCGGCGGCTTTGGCGGCAAGGAGGACGTGTCCATCCAGCACCTGGCCGCGCTCGCCGCATATAAGTTCCAGCGTCCCGTGAAGTGCAAACTCACGCGCGCCGAGTCGCTCGCGTTCCATCCCAAGCGCCACGCCATGGACGGCACCTTTACGCTGGGCTGCGACGCCGAGGGCAACTTTACCGGTCTGGACTGCGAGATCAACTTTGACACCGGCGCCTACGCGTCGCTGTGCGGCCCGGTGCTCGAGCGTGCCTGCACGCATGCCGTCGGTCCCTACAAGTACCAGAACACCGACATTCGCGGTTTTGGCTACTACACCAACAACCCGCCCGCCGGTGCGTACCGCGGCTTTGGCGTCTGCCAGTCCGAGTTTGCGCTCGAGAGCCTGATCGACCTGCTGGCAGAGAAGGTCGGCCTGGATCCGTGGGAGATTCGCTACCGCAACGCCATCGAGCCGGGCGAGGTTTTGCCCAACGGCCAGATCGCCGACTGCTCCACGGCGCTTAAGGAGACGCTGCTCGAGGTCAAGGATGCCTACTATGCGCATCCCGGACACGCCGGTATCGCCTGCGCCATGAAGAACGCCGGCGTGGGCGTGGGCCTGCCCGATGCCGGCCGCTGCAAGATTCGCGTCGAGAACGGCGTGGCCGTGGTCTATGCCGCCACGTCCGACATCGGCCAGGGCTGCAACACCGTCTTTTTGCAGGACGTTGCCGAGGCATGCGGCCTGCCGCTTCGCAGCATCGCCAACGGCGAGTGCTCCACCGAGAATGCTCCCGACTCCGGCACCACGTCTGGCTCGCGTCAGACGGTCGTGACCGGCGAGGCCGTGCGCGGCGCCGCCTTCCTGCTGCGCGACGCTATGCTTGACATCGAGGCCGGCAAGCCCGCGCCCGATGCTCCCGTGAGCGCGCATGGCGACGGCGTCAAGATCGAGTACGACGACGGCCGCGCCTATCAGCTGCGCACGCAGGAGCTCGTCGCCGGCCAGGGCATGCATCCTCAGGATCCCGCGGCAGCCATCAAGGCGCTCGAGGGATGCGAGTTTGGCTACGTGTACCTGGAGCCGACCGATAAGCTGGGCGCCGACGTGCCCAATCCCAAGAGCCACATCTGCTACGGCTTTGCCACGCATGTGGTCATTTTGGACGATGACGGCCGCGTGAGCGAGGTCTATGCCGCGCACGATTCCGGCAAGGTGGTCAACCCCATCTCCATCCAGGGTCAGATCGAAGGCGGCGTGCTCATGGGTATGGGCTATGCGCTTACCGAGGATTGGCCGCTCAAGGACTGCGTACCCCAGGCAAGGTACGGCACGCTCGGGCTGTTCCGTGCGCCCGAGATTCCGGATATCCACGCCATCTACGTGGAGAAGGACGAGCTGCTGCCCGTGGCATATGGCGGCAAGGGCATCGGCGAGATCGCAACGATTCCCACGGCACCCGCCGTACAGAACGCCTACCGCGCGTTTGACGGCAAGCTGCGTCCAGATCTGCCCATGGTGGATACGCCGTACAGCCGCGCCCGTCGCCGCGGGTAGGGTAGAGCGTGGACGGCCATTGTTGACGGGCCGTTCGCGCTCAACATCAACTACATACGCTGTGCCTTTGGCCCCGACTCCATCGCGAGCCGGGGCCTTTTGTCTGGAGCGGAGGCCGCGTCTCGAAACGGGTCGTGCTTTCCTTTTGAGCCTCGGGACTGCGGACGATTTCTTGGACCGTTACGCGGCCCTTCCCAGTGCGGCACGGAACTCGGCCGGCGTGCGGCCGCCGAGCGCATCGCTGCGCCTCTCCGTATTGTATCGGCCGATCCAGCCCCCGAGCTCCTCGATGAAGCGGGCGGGGGTCCAGCCCGACCAGTCCCTGCCGTGCCAGAACTCCCTCTTGAGCAGGCCGAAGAAGCCCTCCATCGCCGCGTTGTCCGGGCTGCAGCCCTTGGCGGACATGCTCCTGGCGAGGCCGTGCCCCTCGCAGATCGAGATCCGTCCGGGCCAGCGGTACGGAAAAGTGTCGAAATAGGCACCTTAAAACTTCGGAAAAGTGTCAAATTCGATAGGAAAAATATCCGGAAAAGTGTAGCTGGATGACAAAACAGCACTTAGAAGCCGGTGCTGGATGCGGGATCTTGCGGCCGCCTTCAGTCCTCGCTACTCGTCGTCTCCGTCGTTGGGGTCGCCCTTGAGGGTGTTGATGTCCAGGTACTGGTTATCGTCCTCTTTTTGCTGGGTCTCCGACTCCGCTTGGGTGGGGCCGCGGAACAGCTGGAATCCCTCAAACGCAATGGCGCCGAGCAGGACAACGACAATGGCGATAAAGGCAACCTTGACTGCCTGCGGAAATTCCGAGAAACGCAGTGCCTTTTCCTCGGCGTAATAATCGGCGAAGCGCTCTTCGCCCGTGCTTTTGGTATACGCCGGCGCGGACGCGGCCTCCGGGTCATATTCCGGTGCAGGCGTGGCAGCGTACGGATCGTTGAGATAATCGCTCGATGCGGTGCCATAATCTTCGGTCTCGATGCGACCGGTGCCAGCATAGTCATCGGAATAATCGGAATATGCCCCACCACCCTCATAGTCCGCTGCGCTCGTGTTGGCGGCAAAAAGCGGGTTAACTGGAACGTCGAGCGCCGGCATGCCGGTAGAGGTCTCATCCAGATCGGTTGCAGCCCAGGAATCGTAGGCAACCTGATGGGCAACGGGTTCATCGAGCCTTGCGACCGGAGGCTTGCGTGCCGCAGGAACAGGCAACTGCTGGGCGCTGTACATAACGGTGCTGTCGGCCGATTTGCCCTGCGTCGCTGCAGCGAGAAATGCCGCCGTCTCGGACGGGTCGCTTGCGGGGCGGGGAGCGGGCGTGGGCGCCGAAGTGGGTGCGGGCGTGGGCGCCGAAGTGGGTGCGGGCGTAGGCGCGGGCGTCGAAACAGGCGACTGCGCAGGAGCCGGCGCAGGTGCGGACTTAGGCGCAAGTGCGGGATTGGGGCTTGACGGGCGAGCCCCACCGCCCATGAGTTCGTCGGCGGTCCACGGGCGATCATCCATGACGTCGTCAAGGCTCAGTGAAAACAGGTCGTCTTCACCCTCATCGAACATGCGGTGCACATGTCCACCAATTGCCGGAATCAATCCGCGACCGGTGCATGATGCCTTGCTCAACGCCATTCTGTTCCATCCTTTCGAAATACCAATGACATCGATTATATGGAACTTCCCAAGCTGCTCGGTCTTGGATTCGTGCTTTCCAGAACTCGCGCCCAAAAGGGGAGGGGCAATCCAGGCGAGTGCCTACTTGTCGCCGGCCGCCGCCTTGGCCTCATTGAGGTAGCTATAGAAGCTGTACTTTGAGATGCCAAAGAATTCGCAGGCGCGCTCGCTCGACTTGGAAATGAGGAAGGCGCCGCGACGGTCGAGGTAGCCAATGGCACGAATGCGCTCGTCTTTGGTCATGAGCGCCGCGGGCTTGCCCACAACCTGCTCGCACTCGTGCAGCAGGTCCTCGAGCAGGTCGCCGATGTTCTTGGTAATGGGCTCGGGCTCGGTGTAGCCCGTGCCGCCGGTGCCGGTAAAGGCGTCGAGCGAACGCTCAAAAGCCTTCATGAGCGTAATGTCAAAGTTGATGCCCAGAATGCCGACGGGCTTGCCCTCGTCGTTGCGGATAAAGATCGTTGACGATTTGAGCAGCTTGCCATCGGTGGTTTTAGTGAGGTACGGCTCGCGGTCGTGTACATCGGTGGCGCCCTCGTGCATGGACTCAAACACGATATGGCTGGGGCCGTCACCCAGTTTGCGCCCGCTGACGTGGCCGTTTTCGATCACTACGATGGAGTGGTCCACGTCCTCGGTCTCCAGATCGTGGACGACGACTTCGCAGTTGGGGCCAAATTGGAGCGCCAGGCCGTGTGCAAGGCGCTTATAAAACTCAATCTGTGACGGGGTCATGGGTGCCTTCCTAAAAATTAGTTTGGGCTCACTGTGCCATAAACCACACTTGACCGCAAACAAATCCATCAACAAGGCAATTCATGACCGTTCGGGGGCGAAAAAGTACCGATTACGGCAACAAACAATTCGTTAGGTATACCAATCAAAAAGTGTGATAGAACATTACTAACAAACTTTTTGTTTGGCATCCACATAAAAGTTCAGTCGTGTGAATGGGATCGGGCTGAAACGCGTATGCGGGGGCCGGCAAGAGAGGACTTAAGGAGTTCACCGTATGGCCGATAAGATCCAGTGGGCGGGCAACGCGATGCCCAAGAGCGATGACAAGCACTTGGGAATCATGAGTCTCGACCACGTGAAGAAGGCCCGTGCCTTCCACCAGTCGTTCCCTCAATATACCGTCACCCCGCTTGCCCGCCTGGACGGTCAGGCTGCGCGCCTGGGTCTGTCCAACCTGTGCGTTAAGGACGAGAGCTATCGCTTTGGCCTCAACGCCTTTAAGGTTCTGGGCGGCTCGTTTGCCATGGCCAACTACATTGCCGACGAGACCGGCAAGGACGTTGCCGACTGCACCTTCGATTACCTGACCTCCGATCAGCTGGCCGAGGACTTTGGCCAGGCTACCTTCTTTACCGCCACCGACGGCAACCATGGCCGCGGCGTGGCATGGGCTGCCAACAAGCTGGGCCAGAAGGCCGTCGTGCACATGCCCAAGGGTTCCACCAAGCCCCGCTTCGATAACATCGCCGCCGAGGGCGCCACGGTGACCATCGAAGAGGTCAACTACGACGAGTGCGTGCGCATGGCCGCCGCCGAGGCCGACGCCTGTGAGCGCGGCGTCATCGTTCAGGACACCGCCTGGGAGGGCTACGAGAAGATCCCGTCCTGGATCATGGAGGGTTACGGCACCATGGCTTCCGAGGCTGCCGAGCAGCTGCGCGAGATGGCCATCAACCGCCCGACGCACGTGTTTGTCCAGGCTGGCGTAGGCTCGCTCGCCGGCGCCGTGGTGGGCTACTTTACCAACCTGTATCCCGATAACCCGCCCACCTTCATCGTGGTTGAGTGCGCGCCTGCCGCCTGCCTGTACAAGGGCGCTGCCGCCGGCGACGGCGATCCGCGCATCGTGGACGGCGACATGCCCTCCATCATGGCCGGTCTGTGCTGCGGCGAACCCAACATCCTGGGCTGGGATATCCTGCGCAACCACACCACCGCCTTCGTGTCCTGCCCCGACTGGGTCACCGCTCGCGGCATGCGCACCCTGGGCGCTCCCGAGAAGGGCGACCCGCGCGTCATCTCCGGCGAGTCCGGCGCTGTGACCACCGGCCTGGTCGAGACCCTCATGCTCGATCCCGAGTACGCCGAGCTCAAGGAACTCATCGGCCTAGACAAGACGAGCTCCGTGCTCTGCTTCTCCACGGAAGGTGACACGGACCCCGACCAGTATCGCCGCATTGTTTGGGAAGGCGAATATCCCACTTGCTAATCGTTGGGGCGGAGTAAATAGGTATCGCTCCGCCATCTCACAGGTAGATTCCTTCGTTTGAAAGGTTATGAACAATGGCTAAAGAACTCGATTTCGACGCTATCAAGGCTGCTGCTGAGTCTCATCGTGCTGATATGACTCGCTTCCTGCGCGCTATGATCTCCCATCCCTCTGAGTCCTGCGAGGAGGGTGAGGTTGTTGCCTGCATCAAGGCCGAGATGGAGAGCCTTGGCTATGACGAGGTCAAGGTCGACGGCCTTGGCAACGTTATGGGCTTTATGGGCGAGGGCGACAAGATCATCGCCATCGACTCCCACATCGACACCGTCGGCATCGGCAACATCGAGAACTGGGATGCCGATCCCTACGAGGGCTACGAGACCGACGAGATCATCTACGGCCGCGGCGGCTCCGACCAGGAGGGCGGCATGGCTTCCGCTACCTACGCTGCCAAGATGATGAAGGACATGGGCCTCATCCCCGAGGGCTACAAGATCATGGTCGTCGGCACCGTCCAGGAAGAGGACTGCGACGGCATGTGCTGGCAGTACATCTACAACAAGGACGGCATTAAGCCCGAGTTCGTCATTTCCACCGAGCCCACCGACGGCGGCATCTATCGCGGTCACCGCGGCCGCATGGAGATCCGCGTCGACGTTCATGGCACCTCCTGCCACGGCTCCGCTCCCGACCGCGGCGACAACGCCATCTACAAGATGGCCGACATCATCGCCGACGTCCGCGCCCTCAACAACAACGGCTGCGACGAGTCGACCGACATCAAGGGTCTCGTCAAGATGCTCGACCCCAAGTACAACCCCGAGCACTTCGAGGACGCCCGCTTCCTGGGTCGCGGCACCTGCACCGTCAGCCAGATCTTCTACACCAGCCCCAGCCGCTGCGCCGTGGCTGACTCCTGCGCCATCTCCATCGACCGTCGCATGACCGCCGGTGAGACCTGGGAGTCCTGCCTGGACGAGATCCGCAACCTGCCGGCCGCCAAGAAGTACGGCGACGACGTGAAGGTCTCCATGTACATGTACGACCGTCCGTCCTGGACCGGCGAGGTCTACGAGACCGAGGCTTACTTCCCCACGTGGATCAACAAGGAGACCGCTCCGCACGTCAAGGCCCTCGTCGACGCCCACAAGGCCATGTTTGGTGACGAGCGCATCGGCTGCGAGCCCAGCATGGACAAGCGCACCGGTCGCCCGCTGTGCGACAAGTGGACCTTCTCCACGAACTGCGTCTCCATCCAGGGCCGCTACGGCATCCCCTGCGTGGGCTTTGGCCCGGGTGCCGAGTCTCAGGCTCACGCTCCCAACGAGGTCACCTACAAGGACGACCTGGTCACTGCTGCCGCTATGTACGTGGCTGCCCTGAACCTCTACGATCCGAGCCAGGCCGATGGCGACGCCACCGTGTTCCGCGCCGGTCTGACCAATAACAAGATCGATTAGTCCCATTCCTCGATTTTGTTGAGCCGGGGACCGTTCGTGTCCACGGCACCCCCTGTTGACTCGGGGCCCGCGGTCGTTATCTCCCATGCTTCCTCAACGGTGGCGGGTCCTCGTCATAGTGCTCTGCATGTTCTAGCCACACGCGCATGCCGGAGCACGTCTACTCATTGCGATCGTTTCATCTTTTGAAAGGACATTTCCATGGACGCCAAGTTTACCGAGCTCGTCGAGCAGCTGAACGGCCTCGATTTTAAGGGTATGTACGGCAGCGACTTCCTGCACACCTGGGACAAGACCACCGATGAGCTCAAGGCGCTCTACATCGTCGCCGACGCCCTGCGCGCCCTGCGCGAGAACAACGTTTCGTCCAAGATTTTCGACTCCGGTCTTGCCGTCTCCCTGTTCCGCGACAACTCCACCCGTACGCGTTTCTCCTTCTCTAAGGCCGCCAACCTGCTCGGCCTTGAGCTGCAGGACCTGGACGAGAAGAAGTCCCAGATCGCTCACGGCGAGACCGTCCGCGAGACCGCTACCATGATCTCCTTCATGGCCGACGTCATCGGCATCCGCGACGACATGTACATCGGCAAGGGCGACGCCTACATGGCCGAGGTCTCCGAGTCTGTCCAGCAGGCTTACGAGGACGGCGTTCTGGATCACCGTCCCACGCTCATCTCCCTGCAATCCGATTCCGACCACCCCACGCAGTCTTCTGCCGACATGCTCTACCTCATCAACGAGTTTGGCGGCCTTGAGAACCTCAAGGGCAAGAAGGTTGCCGTTACCTGGGCCTATTCGCCCTCTTACGGCAAGCCGCTGTCCTGCCCGCAGTCGCTGATCAGCCTGCTGCCCCGTTTTGGCATGGACGTCACCCTGGCTCACCCCGAGGGCTACGACCTCATGCCCGAGGTCGTCGAGCGCGCCAAGGGCTATGCCGCCGAGTCCGGCACCACCTTTAAGCAGGTCAACACCATGGCCGAGGCCTTCGAGGGCGCCGACATCGTGATCCCCAAGAGCTGGGCTCCGTTTGCCGCCATGGAGAAGCGCACCAACCTGTACGCCGAGGGCGACGACGCCGGCATCGCAGCGCTCGAGAAGGAGCTGCTCGCCCAGAACGCCACCCATCAGGACTGGTGCTCCACGACCGAACTCATGGAGAAGACTGCCAACGGCCAGGACACCATCTTTATGCACCCGCTGCCCGCCGACATCTCCGGTGTCTCCTGCGAGCACGGCGAGGTTAACGCCGACGTCTTCGACATGCACCGCGTGGGCATGTACAAGGAGGCCAGCTACAAGCCGTACGCCATCGCAGCCATGATGTTCCTGCAGAAGGTTGCCGATCCCGCCGCTACCCTCAAGGCCCTCGACGAGCGCAACACCGCCCGTTGGCTCCAGGCCTAAAGCCGGGTTGAGGTAAGCCATGTAAAGGGGGCGCTCTGCCAACCGGCGGGGTGCCCCCTTTTTGCATCGTGGGCGTGCGGGATAAGCGCTTTCGATGTGGATGCCCGCGGCGCGAGTTATGGGTACGATGGTTTCAGGGGGGGTATCACCATGAAACTTGGATGCGTCATTATGGCTTCGGGCGAGGGCAAGCGGTTTGGCTCTAACAAGATGCTTGCCGATATCTATGGCGAGCCGCTGATTGCCCGGACCATCGATTCGGTTCCCCGGGGCTTTGACGTCGTGGTTTCGACGCGTTGGCCCGAGGTCGCTCAGATTTGCGAGGACAAGCATTGCCCGTGCGTGCTGCATGATGGCGAGCTGCGCAGCGAAAGCGTCCGTGCGGGCCTTTCATGGGGAGTCGAACGCAACTGGAAAGGTTGCCTCTTTTTGCCGGGCGACCAGCCGCTCGTGAGTTCGGGTTCTTTTGAGGCTATGGTTCGTGCGTTTGACGAGTGTGGCCGCAAACATCCGGTGCGTCTTGCGTGCAACGGTGAGCCTTCGAGCCCGGTGCTCTTTCCGGCGGAACTGTTCGATGCACTTATGTGTCTTGAGGGCAAGGACGGCGGCGGTTCGATCCTCAAGGACCGTACCGACGTGGTGCTGGTCGAGGCGCGTGCCTACGAGCTGTGGGACGTCGATACCGCCAAGGGACAGCAACGCATAACGGAGCATATCGCCGCCTGCTCGTATTTTGATCGCGTGGCCAACTGCATCAATCAATAAGGAGCAATTATGATCATCATCAAAAACGGCGCGCTCGTGACGCCCCAGGGGCTTCGCCGCGCCGATCTTGCCATGGATGGCGATAAGATCGTGCGGATCGCCGCGGCGATTGAGCCGGCCGAGGGCGATACCGTCCAGGACGCCACGGACTGCTGGGTGTTCCCCGGCTTTATCGACGGCCACACGCACATGCAGTGCTGGACCGGCATGGATTGGACGGCCGATAGCTTTGAGACCGGCACGCGCGCGGCTGCCTGCGGCGGCACGACGACCATTGTGGACTACGCGACGGCCGATCGCGGCGTGACCATGCCCGATGCCTTGGCCGAGTGGCATCGCCGCGCCGACGGAACCTGCACGGCCAACTACGCTTTTCATATGGCACTCGCCGAGTGGAATGAGCGCAACCGCGCCGACCTTTCGGCCATGCGCGAGGCGGGCGTATCGTCGTTCAAGACCTACTTTGCCTATGACCACCTGCGCTTGGACGATGCCGAGACGCTCGAGGTACTGGAGGAGCTCAAGCGCGTGGGCGGTATCCTGTGCGTGCATTGCGAGAACGGCACGCTCGTGAACGAGCTGCAGAAGCGCGTGTACGAGCAGGGGATTCATGGGCCCGAGGGGCATGCGCTCAGCCGTCCGGACGTGTGTGAGGCCGAGGCCGTGAGCCGCCTACTGTATCTGGCGCACCTGGCCGGGGACGCTCCGGTCAACGTGGTGCACCTTTCGACCAAGCTGGGGCTCGAGGCTATTCGTGCTGCCAAAGCGCGCGGGCAGAAGAACATCTATGTCGAGACATGCCCTCAGTATCTGATGCTCGATGATACCTGCTATCTGGAGCAGGGAGAGGACGGCTTTGCCGGCGCCAAGTATGTGATGAGTCCGCCGCTGCGCCATGCCGGTGACCGTGCCGCGTTGCGCGAGGCGCTTGTGGCCGGCGAGATCGATACGATTGCAACCGACCACTGCAGCTTTAACCTGCACGGGCAAAAGGACCGCGGGCGCGACGATTTCCGCGCGATTCCCAACGGCGGGCCCGGTGTGGAGCATCGCCCCGTCGCGATCGCTACGAGCTTTGAGGGACAGCTGGGTCCCGAGGATTTGTGCCGCTTGATGAGTGAGAACCCGGCGCGCGTCTTTGGCATGTATCCGCGCAAGGGCTGTCTTGCCGAGGGTGCCGATGCCGACGTGTGCGTGTGGGATCCAAAGGCGCGCTGGACCATTAGCGCGGCGACGCAGCATCAGGCCGTGGACTACACGCCGCTCGAGGGTTTTGAGGCACATGGCCGCGCCAAGGCCGTCTACGTCAACGGCGTGCTGGTGGCGTGCGACGGCGAGCCCACCGGAGCCCAGCCCGGTCGCTACGTGCCCCGCTAGCAGGAAGATCACCGGATTCCCCTCCGCAGTTGCGGTGGAATAGTTCCTGTTCAGCCGCCAAATGGGCCGTTTCAGGAACTATTCCACCGCAACTTATAGGTCTGCTGGGGCAGCGCCGGCTATTTGAGGCTGGTGGCGACGAGGGGGTGGTCGAGGGCCGCCTCGAAGCGGTCGGCCATTGTGGGGTCGCCGAGCGTGTCGACTTGGTTGAGCATGACGCGTGCGGTGCTGAGTCCCAGCGCCTGCATCTCGGCATTGAGCACCTGGGCGACGCGCTCGGGCGTGGCGATGTCGGTGAGCTCGCAGCCGCAACGCTCGCAAAAGAGCTCGGGGCGGTGGACGGCTTCGTTGATGGGCTTGCCGAGCCCCGAGGCGCCGACGAGCCAGATGACGTTGGCCGTGCCGGCGGGAACGACCGGCTCCCACGGGGCGTGGGCCTTGAGCGGGAGCCGCTTGCTGCCGTCCGCCTCGGCCAGGACGTAGTCAAAGCGCTGCGCCAGCTGGTCGAGCGGCTCGGCAGGGGAGGAGAGCTT
>CABUUB010000026.1 GCA_902494625.1 uncultured Collinsella sp. | reverse complement strand
GAGGCATAGGCGCGCTGGGTGAGCTGGACGCCGCCCTCCTTGACGAGCGAGCCGCCGACGATCAGCGACGGGAGCTCGACGCCCGACTCGACCAGGTGAAGGATCGTCTCGGGCTCCTTGGCGATGACGAAGACCTTCTCGCGGTCGTACTTGCCCGCCGCGAAGTTCTTGAGCGCGGTCTCCTCGGAGATGATCGAGACGGCCATGCCCGCGGGGCGCGCCATCCTCATAGTGGACTTCAGGACCTCGTCGCCGGCGACCTTGTCGTCGATGACCATGACTCGGGTCGCGCCCGACACCGGGGCCCACTGCGTCACGATGATGCCGTGAAGCAGGCGATTGTCGATTCGTGCCATAACAACACTCATGTTTGCTCCTATCAAATGAAGTTTTACGTTCGGTACTGCCTCGGCGCTATCCGGATTCGCGCCGGGCAAGGGGTTATCGGATTATTGAGGACGCGCAGTCAGCTTGCGGCGGCGCGGGGAAGGTCACTCGTCGAGCAGGAGGTCCGAGGAGCCGAGGCGCTCTTCTCGCGCCGGGGCGGCGCTCACGCTTATGTAGTCGAAGACATATGCGATCTCGCTTACGGGAACCTCTACGCGATAGCGCGTCGAGATGCTCGAGAAGCTCTGCCTGAAGGACTCGATGAAATCGGCGCGCTCCTCCTCGAAGCGGTCCTGGCCAACGTAGGTCTCAATGGGGTTTCTGGTAACAAGGCGCTCGACGAGACAGCAGAGGTGGACGTAGAGCCCAATGATGGCGTTGCTGCCGATCTTCTCGCCTGTCCTGCGCTGAAGCTCGTGCACGGCGCTCTCGATCTCGTGGAATAGCCGCTCCGGGTCGAGGATGGTGATGGAGCGGATGACGTTCTGCAGCGTCATGTTCGAGAGCAGCTTCTCGTGGAAAGAAGAGAGCTCGGAAGCGTCAAGCCACCTGCCGAACACGGCATCGACCTTAGAGGCGGACGCCGTCGACATGATGTCCTCGAGGGCGACGAAGGGGATGGAGGCGACCCCGGGGTCTCCCGTGCCGATGACGGCGCAGACGCGGTGCTCGGAGAAAACGGCGTCGTTCGACCCGTTCGCGACGAGCTGCTTGAAGGGCCTCGTGAGCAGTCGCGCGCCTATGGTGCGCGGGAGGCTCTGCGAGACGAGCTGGCGTATCCTCTCCGCGGCGTCGACCCCGGACTCGGAACAGAAGACGATGGCGTCCTCACGGTTGACGCGCTCGATCACCTTGCAGTGCGTCACGCACGCGGCGGTCGCATCGCCAAGAACCTCGGCGATGGACTTGCCGCCGAGCAGCCCGGCCCCGATCTCGAGCGCAAGACCGGTAGAGACGTTGTTCACCACGCCGATAGTGGAGTCGGTAACGTTCTCGAGGGCCTTATAGGCCTCCTCCAAGGAGCCCATGTCGACGAGGAACACGACCCCGGTGCAGTAGGAATGGCGGTCGACGAGGCGCTGGAGCGGACCGACGATATCCTTCAGCTGCTGGTCGTAGGGCATGTCGACCGCCTCGTACACATGCATGCCGAGCATACGGTTCGCCGCGTCGGCGATGCTCGTCGCCGTTGAGTAGCCGTGGGACAAGATGACGCAGAGCGTTCGAAGAGCCTTCGCGTCGCGAGACTCCGATGCGACGCACAGCGTCAGAAGCGTCTTCGTGAAGTGATCGAGCGAGATTCCCAGCGCCCCTTCCACGTCTGCGGCGACCTGATCGGAGACGCTCGAGGCAAACGGCAATTCGGAGGTCACGGCACCGAGGAGATGGGAGATTTGCTCCGCACAGGCAGACTTTCGCTTAGCCAGGCCGATGCCCGGCCACAACTGCAGGCAAATCTCCTGGGCCAGTAGAAAAGCGACCTTCCTCGAAAGCTCGATGCCATAAGAAGAGCCTGCGTCGGCAAGGACCGCGCCCACGATGCGCTCGAAGGCGCGCGACCTCGAGGAGGTAACGCCGCGGCCGAAGATCAAGTGATCTTCAACGCCGCGCACAGCAGAGACAGCTTGCGAGACGAGCTCGGAGACAGAGAGCTCCCCGGCGCAGAATCGCTCATCGAGAGAGCACAGGGCATCGAGCGCCTGCTCGACCGGCCCTGTGCTCTCGGCGGCATCCAGGGACGCGTCGATCAGAACGCCATCGTCGGGCTGTTGATCGATCTGCGCGGAGGAGAGGAGCCCGCTGGGAAGAAGATACGGGCGAACGACGACGTAGTCGCCCTCGCGATTGAGGAACGCTTTGGCGCAGCAGTTCGTCACGCAGGCGCGCAAGCCGGCGATGTTATCGGAAAAGTCCGCGTTCACGAGGCAACGGTATGCGCCGCGGCTGATCTTCACATCAGAACCGATTCGGCACCCCTCGCTGCGCAGGAAGCTCAAGATGAGATCCTCGCGCTCCTCGGGGGTCCGCTCCTTGAGTGAGGGGACGCGGGCACAGATGGGCATTTTGCTGTAGGCCGAGGAAACCTTCAGGTCATCGGCGGAAAGCGTCGTCGAAAGAACGAGGCGAGCGCGCGGCGCATCCTGGGAGGCATCGAGCCCGAGGGCCGTCGCAAGGCAGTGCTCCATCGCAGAGGGAGAGAGTGCCTCGATGCCGTTGACAAAAACCACACCCCCGCGCGATTTCGCGATCGACTCGTCAAGAAGCCCGTTGAACGAGGCGGCGTCCGGGACCCCGGCGCAGTCGATGCGCACATAGGAGGAGTCGCGGGACAGCAAACCCTGGTTCTTGCCGTACTCGTACACAAGGCGAGAAAGGAAAGACTTACCGACACCCACGCCGCCGCTCAAGAGGATGGGTAGGCCAAACGGAGGGTACTGAACCGCAGCCTTGCACTGCTCGACAACGGAGCTGAGGCTCAGGTCGAAGCCCACGGCACGCGCGAAGTCGCGGTGATCGGCGATTCCCGTCGCCTGGATGAGGTCGGCGAGCGAGGCGTACTCGCTTGCAGAGAGCTTTACCTGAAAACGCTTCTGGAACGCGCGGCGATGAAAATAACGGACAGGCCTGCCCGCCACCTTAACCACAAGGCCGGCGCGAACAAGGTCGTTGAGGTACTGGCTCGCCAGGCTCCTGGAGATGATGAGCGTCTCGGCGATGTCGGAGGTGGACAGACGGGCAAGGTCGTCGAGCGAGACGGCAGAGGTGAGGGCCTCGAGATGCTCGAGAATCCTGTCCCTCATGTCGACGGGCTTCTTTGCCAAGCTGTCCTGTGCGGTCTTGTCCATGACTTCTTACCTCCTTGTACAAGGAGTATAAGGGGAACACAGAGAACGGAAGGGGGCGCGTGGGGGAATCAACAGCCCCGAGGAGAAGTTCACCACTTGAGGGGCAGAAAACAACGGCCATTGAACATTCAGGGCCGACGCTCAACACTTCGGCTCGACACTTCGCTTTGGAAAGGGCCCTGCGCGATGGTGCAGCCCTCCATCTCGCAGCACAGGTCGCTGAAGGTCGCGAGGATGCGCTCCTTCTGTTCCGCGGGCGAGACGACTCGGTGGGCAAGGTCCTCTCAAAAGGGGTCGTCCGACGTCGCAAGACCTCGATGACCGACTACCGCCTCGAGCAAGTGGCGGATTACCTCTACACTATCGAACTTGCCTTGGTCAAGTACGAGGCCAAGGAGAACGGTGGGACGTACAACAAGCTCTTCGGAGGTATAGGCTCTTTCAAGAGGAACTGGCTCAAGCAAGCCCGCAGCAAGCGGATATAGCTGGTCTCGCGGTTTCGCAAGGAACGGTCAGTTCTCCTCTGGCGAGGAATCCCGGACGACGTGCTTCGAGCAGCGGAAGCTGAAGCGCAAGCAGAAGCAGCGCGGGCATTGATCGGTGCCGACATGGGCCCAGACGTGAACAGTGCTACGTCCCCTGTTCACGGGGCGCGAAACCGCAAAGGTTGCACAGAGGTTGCAAAATAAGAAGCCCCCGACCTGTTTTCGCAGGTCAGAGGCTTGAAATCAACGAATATCGTTTACTCCCACTCGATGGTCGCGGGCGGCTTGGACGTGATGTCGTAGCACACGCGGTTGGCGCCGGGAACCTCGGCAACGATGCGGCCGGAAATGCGGGCCAGCACGTCGTAGGGCAGCTTGGCCCAGTCGGCGGTCATGGCATCGCTGGACTCGACGGCACGCAGGATGATCGGGCGCTGATAAGTGCGCTCGTCGCCCATAACGCCGACGGACTTAATGTCGGGCAGGACCGCGAAATACTGCCAGCAGCTGTGCTCGGAGTTGCGCTCGCCGGTCTGCTCAAACAGACGCTGGTTGTAAGCATCCAGCTCCTCGCGCACAATAGCGTCGGCGTTCTTGAGGATCTCGAGCTTCTCCTTGTCGACCGCGCCGATGATGCGGATGGCCAGACCCGGGCCCGGGAAAGGCTGGCGGAACACGATATGACCCGGCAGGCCGAGCGCCAGACCAAGTGCGCGGACCTCGTCCTTAAAGAAATGATCGAGCGGCTCGATGAGGTCGAAGTGCACGCCCTCGGGGAACGGGATTAGGTTGTGATGGCTCTTGATGGTGGCCGTCTTACCGCCCGTCTTGCGAGCGCCGGACTCGATGATGTCGGGGTAGATGGTGCCCTGAGCCAGGTACTTGACCGGCTTGCCGTCGGTCTCGAGCTGCTGCGCCACGGCAAAGAACTCTTTCCAGAACTGCGTACCGATGATGCGGCGCTTCTCCTCGGGCTCGGTCACGCCGGCCAGAAGCTCGGCATAACGGTCCTCGGCGTGGACGTGGATAAAGTCGACGTCAAACTGCTTGGTGAAGACCTCCTCCACCTGCTCGGGCTCGCCCTTGCGCAGCAGGCCGTGGTTGATGAACACGCAGGTCATCTGCTTACCTACGGCACGAGCACCCAGCGCAGCCACGACGGAGGAGTCGACGCCGCCGGACAGGGCCAGAATCACGCGGTCGTTGCCGACCTTCTCGCGGAACTCGGCCGTCATGGTCTCGACCAGGTTGTCCATGCTCCAGTTGGGCTCCAGGCCGCAGATCTCAAACAGGAAGTTGCTCAGCAGCTGCTGACCATACTCGGAATGCTTGACCTCGGGGTGGAACTGAGTGGTGAAAATCTTGCGCTCAACGCACTCCATCGCAGCGACCGGGCACACGTCGGTGCTGGCGGTAACGGTAAAGCCCTCGGGCACCTCGGAAACGGCGTCGCGATGGCTCATCCACACAGTCTGCTCCATGGGCGTGGAGTTAAAGAGCTTGGCGCCGGCCGTGCGCGTGATGGTGGCGCGGCCGTACTCGCCCACCTCGGAGTGGCCGACCTTGCCGCCGAGCGTCACGGCCGTGATCTGATGACCGTAGCAGAAGCCCAGGACGGGAAGGCCCAGGTCAAAGATGGCGGGGTCGATAGACGGAGCGTCCTCGGCATACACGGAGGCCGGGCCGCCGGAAAGGATGAGCGCGGAGGCGTTCATATCGCGAATCTCGTCGGCCGAGATGTCGCAGGGGACAATCTCGGAATACACGTTGAGGTCGCGGACGCGACGGGCAATGAGCTGACCGTACTGCGCACCAAAGTCGAGTACGAGGACCTTTGCGGAAGCCTTTTGATCCATGGTTCCCCCTCTTGTTGGCGGGGAGCCGGTGCCCACCCGCGTGAATGAACGAAAATAACCTCCATAGTGTACACGTTATATGGGGTTTCTCGCCCCTCGCGGCCATCAGCGCACGGCAAACGCACGACCTGGGCCCCTATTTGACGGCAATTGAAGTGTTTTCAAACGTTACAGATGATGTAATACGTTTGAACATTGGACGCCCTGTGCCACAATACTGCCGAACGACTCCGCCTCTGCGGCGGCAAATACGATAGGAATACCAGCATGAAGCGCATCCTTCTCATCGCCACGGGCGGCACCATCGCATCGACCGAGGACGGCAACGGCCTCTCCCCCGCCCTGACCGGTGAGGAGCTCGCCCAGAGCGTCCCCGAGATCTCGGGGCTCTGCGAGCTCGACGTCGTGCAGCCCATGAACATCGACAGCACCAACATGCGCCCGAGCGACTGGATGCGTATCCGCGACGTCATTGTCGAGGGTTATGCCGACCACGACGGCTTCGTGATTCTGCACGGCACCGACACCATGAGCTACACCGCAGCAGCGCTTTCCTACCTGATTCAGGACAGCCCCAAGCCCATCGTGCTCACCGGCTCGCAAAAGCCCATGGGCAATCCCTTTACCGACGCCAAGCTCAACCTGTACCAGAGCCTGCTCTATGCGCTCGACGAGCACTCGCACGACGTCTCGATCGTGTTTGGCGGCGTAGCCATTGCCGGCACGCGCGCCCGCAAGCAGCGCACCATGAGCTTTAACGCATTCATTAGCGTCAACTATCCGCCCATCGCCTATATCCGGAACGACCGCATTGTGCGCAACGGGCTTCACGGCACGCATCGGGGCGAAAACCCGGTGCGTTTCTACGACAGCATCGACCCGCGCGTATTTGTACTCAAGCTTACGCCCGGCGTAAACCCGGGCATCCTCGACGCCCTTGCCGATAGCTACGACGCCGTGATTCTGGAGACCTTTGGCATTGGCGGTATTCCCGAATTTGGCGAGTCCGGCGAGTCATTCCAGGAGGCAATTTTCCGCTGGGTCGATTCGGGCCGCACCGTCGTCATGACCACGCAGGTCCCCGAAGAGGGACTCGATCTGGGCGTTTATGAGGTCGGCCGTGCTTACGCCGATCATCCGGGTATTTTGCGCGGCGATGACATGACCACCGAGACGCTCGTGGCCAAGACCATGTGGGCACTCGGCCAGTCACGCGATGCGACCGAGATTCAGCGCCTGTTCTACAGCCAAGTCAACCACGACCGCATCCCGATGGCGTAATTCAGTTGTCGACGGGTATCCCCTATTCGATACCCTCGAGAAGCTCTGACACCGTCATGCCGAGTGCGGGCGCGATCTTAAATAGAACCTTGAGCGTGAAATTTGCCGTCCCATCTTCGATTCGGTCGAGGTAGGGTCGGCTGATTCCTGTTGCCACACAAAAATCAACCTTGGAGATACCAAGGTCCCTGCGTGTCTCTTCGACCCGCCTGCCAAGAATCTGTTTCGCACGTTCGTCCATGCAGCCGAGTTTGAAATGGAGCCGAACATAAACGTAAACTATAGTTTACGTTTTGCCGAATACACAGGAGTTTTCTATGTCGGATTCTTCGGTCAGCATGTACCGAGCCACGCTTCGCACAAACAGCGCGCCGCCCAAGCTCGTCGTCGTTGAAGCAGAATGCCTTTCTCCCGATGAGCGCACAGCATTTGCATTGCTATCAAGTCGCGTCGCCGCCGTTCTGGTCCCTTGCCCGGCGCAAGGTGAACTTGCCATCCAATGCCACGCGCACAGCTGCTCGCTCAATCAGGCTGTCGTAATCGTAACCAGCCAACGTGGCCTGCCGCTCCTTTTAGAAACCGGTATCGCGCTTGCCCTTCGGGGCGCCGGATACGAAAACGAGGCCGCCGCCGACATGGTCTTTAAACCACGATCGAGCGGCGGCCTCGCAGCAGCCATTGAATATGCGTGCAGGCTCGTTGCCTAAAAGGACAAGCTAGAAACCAAAACCAAAGCCCGTTCCGGTAATCGCCGAATACATAAAGTAGACGTTGATTACATTGAGGAACACGCCCGTGATGCAGCCGTTACGCAGGTAGCGCTCGCACGCAAGACGTGCCATCACAGCGGAGTCCTCATTGTTCTTTGCCTGGCGTCCCGCCGTAAAGTACGTCGCCACGCTCAGCAGCAGGTTGAGCACCGGAAGCGCCAGCAGCTCATAGCTCTTGCCCCAGCGCGTCACCTCGCCGGCGGCGTTAAACTTCGTTGCCACCTCGGGACCAATGTTGGGGATAACACACGCTGCGACCACCAGCGGAATCACCGCAAGCACGAGCAGCGCGATACCCATGTAGCCAGCTTTTTTGCCATATTTAAACATATGCGTCGTCCTTACACGTTAAAGCGGAAATGCACGACGTCGCCATCGGCCATGACATAGTCCTTGCCCTCAATACGCAGCTTGCCGGCGGCCTTGGCGCCCTGCTCGCCGCCGAGCTCGATGTAATCGTCGTAGCCAATAACCTCGGCCTTAATAAAGCCGCGTTCAAAATCGGTGTGGATGACGCCGGCGGCCTGCGGGGCGGTCGCGCCCTGACGAACCGTCCAGGCCTTGACCTCCATCTCGCCGGCCGTAAAGAACGACTGCAGGCCGAGCAGCTTATAGGCCGCCTGCGCGAGCACGTCCAGACCGGGCTGCTCCAGGCCCAGGCTCTCCAGGTAGTCGGCGGCGTCCTCGGGATCGAGCTCGGAAAGCTCGGCCTCGATCTTGGCGCAGATGGGCAGCGGCTTGACACCATCGATGGGCGCCAGGTCCTCGTTGAGCATATCCTCGTCCACGTTGGCCACATACAGGATGGGCTTCATGGTGAGCAGGAACAGACCCTTGGCGGCAGCACGCTCCTCGTCGGTCATCTCCATGGATGCGGCGCGCTTGCCCTCGTTGAGCCAGGCAAGCAGGCGCTTGGCCACCTCGAACTTGGGCATGAGCTCCTTGTCGCGCTTGGCCTCCTTCTCGAGCTTGGGCAGCTGCTTCTCGAGCGTGCCCATGTCGGCCAGGATGAGCTCGGTCATGATGGTGTCGGCATCGCCGGCGGGATCGACGAACTCGCCCGTGCGGCCCACCTCACGCATGACGTTGGGGTCCTTAAAGTAGCGCACGACCTCGCAGATGGCGTCGGTCTCGCGAATGTTGGCCAGGAACTGGTTGCCCAGGCCCTCGCCCTCGTTAGCGCCCTTCACCAGACCTGCGATGTCGACAAACTCGACCGTCGCCGGCACAATACGACCCGGGTTAACGATGTCGGCAAGCTTTTGCAAGCGGCTATCGGGCACGTCGACGATACCCACGTTGGGGTCGATCGTGGCAAACGGGTAGTTGGCGGCAAGGCCAGTCTTTTTGGTAAGCGCGGTGAACAGCGTCGACTTGCCCACGTTGGGCAGGCCCACGATACCGATGGAAAGGGACACGACAGCTCCTTTTGGTACAGGTACTTCAAACCGTATAAGTATAGCGCCGCCGCAGCATCCGGGCGAATCCGGACACCGCGGCGGCGCAAATGAAGCAGAGATAGAGCTCGCTGACTAGTCCGCGAGCTTCTCCACCTGATCGAGCATCTTGTCAAGCTTGGCCTTTGCCTCGGCCTTGGCCTTCTGGGCCTCTTCGTGGGCCTTGGCCTTCTGAGCGGCCTTTTCCTCGGCCTCGGGGTCGACAACGACCAGATTGGACGCATCGTGCTCGACCAGCTTGAGCGCATGCTCGGGGCACACCTTGACGCAGGCTCCGCAACCTAGGCAATACGTGGACTCCAGTGCAAAGCGACCGCTTCCCACCAAATCGCAGGCAAACGTGGGGCACACGTTGACGCACTCGCCGCACGACGTGCACTTGTCAAAATCGCATTCCGGTGTGCTCACCTGCATATTCTGGGCAAGCTCGGGGTGGTTCTGCAGCGTCGAGAGCACCAGCTGCCGCCCGTGCGTGAGCGAACGGCGACGCTTGGTCGTCGTGGTGCCGCACATGGTGTTGAGCGTGCGCTCGAGCTGCGTGATCTGGTGACGATGAGCCTTCAACTTCTGCGTCACCGAGGCCAGCGCCGCCGTCGCCGGATTGAGCTTGGTCACCGTCAGGCCCGTGGTGCGGGCAATCTTATCCATGTACTCCTTGCGCTCGTACTCGCGGCGCTTATGGCATTTGAGGCTCTTGGGGTCGACCTCCAGGCCCATGCCCGTACCCGCCCACTCCTCGGCGGTAGCAATGGCCTCGCCCAGAATGTCCTCGCCACCGGTGTTGCGGCACTTATCGCACACGCCCAGTGGCAGGTAGACGCTCACGTTGGGATAGTCCGCCAGTACCGAGAACCAGGTCTCGGCCGTAATATCGCCCACGCAGGCAACGACGACCTCGTTTTCGCGCGGCATGCGCTTGAGGGCGCGTGTGCAGGTGACGTAGGCGGTCTCGTGGCTCGTAGCAGCGGAGACGATATCGTCATACAGGTTTTTAGGCGCCAGGCGCGGCGAGATGATCGCCTCGGTCGGACAGGCAGCGGCGCACAGGCCGCACTTGCGACAGGAGTCGAGGATCTCGATGGCGTCTTCCTCGACCTCGATAGCGTTAACCGGGCACACGTCCATGCACGCGGTGCAACCGCTCTTTTCGTTTTTGCAGGTCAAGCACGGAATGGTGTTGCCGCGCGGGCGCTCCTTGTAGTCGGCAGGATTCCACTGCGGCGCCGACGGATCGAGTGCATCGGTCACGCCGCCAAGCGGGTTTTTAAGAAAGTCGAAACCCTTGCTGATCTCGATAATGTCATCAAACAGATCGTGTTCCTGCGCCATGCGCGGCCCCTCCCTGAGCAGTGCAAACAAGCAAGAGATAATGATACGCTATCGGCCCACGCCTCGGGCAAATTACACGCGGCGCACCTTTGAGGCAAATAGCCTATGCCTATCGCCGCCTCGATTGCACAAGGTCGATCAAGCGCCTAGCTATGCCTCGCGCATGAGCTGCACGAGCTTTTGTCTGGTCACCTTGGCCTGTTCGTTAGCCATATTGCGTTCGTTTCTAAAGGCCGCATCTGCAACACTCTGCAAATCGGCATCGGAAATCTCGTCAAGGCCCAGCTCCTCGAGCGTCGTCGGCAGACCGACGCGCTGGCAAAACTCGAGCACCTGATTAAGCTCGGGCGCACGCTCCAGGCGCAGCTGCACCACTAGGCCAAATGCCACGGCCTCACCATGCATGGCCTTGCACTCGGGCAGGATCGTCAACCCGTTGGCTATGGCATGGGCAAGCGCTAGGCCACCACTCTCAAAGCCAACACCCGAGAGCAGAATATTGCACTCGATCAGGCGCTCAACCGCTGGCGATGTACGGCCCTTTTTGAGATCGCGCTTGGCAGCGACGCCGCACTCCATGAGTGTGTCATAGCAGGCACGAGCCGCAACCAAGGCCAAGTGTCCCGGCGCGCCACCGTGCTCGTTGGCGCCGTGCGCCGCGGCGCACGAACGCGCCTCGAAATACGTTGCCAGCGCATCGCCCATACCAGCGACCGTCATACGCAGCGGGGCCGCCGCGACCACGTTGGTATCGACCACGACCAAGTCTGGATTCTTCTCGAGCATCAGGTAGCGGTCGAACGACCCATCCTCGTGATACAGCACCGAAATCGCGCTGCACGGACCGTCCATCGACGCCGCCGTGGGACATACGCACAACGGCAACTCGGCATAAAACGCAACGGCCTTGGCGATATCGAGCATCTTGCCGCCGCCAATGCCCACCACCATGTCGCAATACTCGGCCCGGGCTTCCTTGGCCATTTCGACAACGGCATCTTCCGTACACGGACCGTTATAGATCTTAAAGAACGGCTCGCTTAGATCTTCATCCAGAAATCCATCGACGATCTGCCTGCACAGCCGATCCTCGGTGCCCTGGTCAAACAAGACATAGGCAGCGCAGCCCAACCATGACAAATACCTGCCCTGACGCGAGAGCTCACCCGGCCCCTGAACATATCGTCCGGGACCGCCATAAACCATGGGAAGCGCCATACGAGAATCCGCCCTTTCATCAACAATAATTGGTGCAAAGCAACCTGACCCCTTTGCACCATAGCAAAAAGGGGCAAAGCCGTCTGCCGGCTTTGCCCCTTCCTTAGCTTGATTTACTCATCCATGAGATAGTAGTGGCCCAGCGCGTCGGCACCCAGGATGGCGTTTGCGACCATCTCGGGCGTCACCTCAAACGGCATGTTGCACATGGTGTCATCGGGCGCGCAGGCGGCCTCGGCAACAATCATGGCCTGCTCGCGCGTAAGCTCGGCAACGCCAAGTTCCTTCATCGTAACCGGCAGGCCCAGCTCAATGCAGAAGCCCAAGACTTCCTCGAGCTTCTCGGTCGGGGCATCCTCGAGTACCAGCTGGACGATGGTGCCAAAGGCGACCTTCTCGCCGTGATACATGCCGTGGCACTCGGGCAGCATCGTCAGGCCATTGTGGATGGCATGAGCAGCAGCAAGGCCCGAGCTCTCAAAGCCAATGCCCGAAAGCAGCGTATTGGCCTCGATGATATGCTCGACGGCAGGCGTGAGCGCACCCTTCTCCAGCGCGACCTTGGCCTTCACGCCATCGGCCATAAGCGTCTCGTAGCAGAGCTTGGCGAGCGCCAAGCCAGCCATGCCGCCCTTGCCGCCGGCGCAAGTGCCACCGTCGGCATCATGCGTCGCCTGTGCCTCAAAGTAGGTTGCGAGCGCATCGCCCATACCGGAAACCGTCAGGCGCACCGGGCTCGCCGCGATAACCGTCGTATCCATCAGGACAATGTTGGGGTTTGCCTTAAGGAACAGGTACTTATCGAACTGGCCGTCATCGGTGTAGAGCACCGAAAGTGCCGAGCACGGGGCATCGGTCGAAGCAATGGTGGGGCAAATGATAACCGGGGATTCCAGGTAATAGGCAACGGCCTTCGCGGTGTCGAGGATCTTGCCGCCACCGACGCCGACGATGATGTCGCAACCGTTGTCGCGAGCGAGCGCAACCAGGCGATCGACCTCGCCCTTGGAGCACTCGCCGTTAAAGTCCTCAAACAGCAGCTCGGCCTTAGCCTCGGCAAAGCCGCCCTCGATCTTGGCACCGACGCGCTTCTTGCCCGAAGGCGTCACGATGACGAGGGCCTTAGCGCCGAGCGGCTCGACATAGGAGCCGAGCTTGGCGAGCTCGTCCGGACCCTGGATGTATTTGCTAGGGCTATTGAAAATTGCAGCCATAACTATCCCATTCTCTAAAAGAAAAAAGAAAGGGGCTCCGTACAGATACGTGCGGAGCCCCTCGTTACGATAACAAGAGTCGATTAGAAATCGATGTCGGTGTCGTAGTAGCAGGCCTTGAGAATCTTCTCGAAGTCGGCAGCCTTGGTCTCACGCGGGTTCTCGGGCGTGCAGGCGTCCTGCTCGGCGTTCGCGGCGATCTCGGGCAGCTTGGCGAGGAACTCCTCCTCGGAAACCATCTGCGGGTTCTCGGCGTCGACCTTCACGCCACCATTCGCGTAATCCTTGATGGACTGCGGAATGTTGAGCTGGTCGTTGAGGTCGCGAATCTTCTGGACGAGCGCAGCGATGAGCTCCTCGTTGGTCTCGCCGGGAAGGTGCAGGATCTCCTTGGCCACGTAAGCATAACGCTCGGCAGCACGCGGGTCCTTGGAGTTCCACTGGATGACCTTGCCCAGGTACATGGCGTTAGCAGCACCGTGGATGATGTGACCGTTCTCAAAGGCAGCACCGGTCTTGTGAGCCATGGAGTGAACGATGCCCAGCAGGCCCGAGGAGAAGGCGATACCGGCGATGCACTGAGCCTCGTGCATGTGCTGACGGGCCTCATGGTCGCCAGCATAGGACTTGGGCAGCCACTCGACGATCTCGCGGATGCCGTGCAGAGCGTTGGCGTCGGTGAACATAGAGGCGCAGGTGGAAACGTAGGCCTCCATGCAGTGGGTCAGAGCGTCCATGCCGGTATGAGCGCACAGCTTGGCGGGCATGGTGTAGGTGAGCTCGGGGTCGACGATGGCGACATCAGGGGTGATGTTGAAGTCGGCCAGCGGGTACTTGATGCCCTTGGCGTAGTCGGTAATGACGGAGAAGGCAGTAACCTCGGTAGCGGTACCGGAGGTGGAGGAAATGGCGCAGAAGTGAGCCTTCTGACGCAGCTCGGGGAAGCTGAACGGCTGGATGATGTTATCGAAGGACTCCTCGGGATACTCGTAGAAGACCCACATGGCCTTAGCGGCATCGATGGGCGAGCCGCCGCCGATGGCGATAATCCAGTCGGGCTCGAACTCGCGCATGGCCTCGGCGCCCTTCATGACCGTCTCGATGGACGGATCGGACTCGACGCCCTCGAACAGCTTGACCTCGAAGCCGCCCTCTTTGAGGTCGGCCTCAACGTCCTGCAGGAACCCGCCGCGGCGCATAGAGCTGCCGCCAGAAACGATGATGGCCTTCTTACCCTTGAGGTTCTTCACCTCGTGGCGAGCGCCCTCACCAAAGTACAGATCGCGAGGATTGGTAAAACGTCCCATACTGTGCCTCCTAAACAAGCCCCTCTTAGACTTGCGTATATAACGGAGCACCCGATTGGCTCCGTTAGGACCATTTTGTGCGTCGCCGGCGATAGCGACGCAATGTCTAAACGTCTCAACGCTCAGACAAACACTATTTTACCGTGCTGGTTGGTCAGTTATTCACCTAAAGCCAACAATGATGAAACGTTTTTTCTATCCCTGAAGACCCTTGTGGGGCATTCATACTCCCAAGCTGGGCAAACGTTTTATCAAGGTTGACTACATATCCCGGGCAGGACGGTACCCCTCCAAAATGCGCCCCGTTCGCCGCCAAAAATCGACCGTTTGCGGCACCGTGATACCACTCGGTCGTCCAAGGTGCCGACATTTGTGCGACATCCGTCTTCGTGGTGCAAAGGTGCATGTCCAAGTGCGGCACCCCCGGTGTGCCACATGCGGGTAAACTAGAACCTTATATAGAGACATTTGAACCCTAACCGCAGCAAAGGAGGCCCCATGGCATTCGATCCCATTCAAGAGGATTGCCATCGCCTCGTTCTTGAGGCCCTGCGCCGCGACAATATCCCGCTCACCGACGGTGCCGCCGTAGAGCGTCTGATGGAACAATTCACCCGTAACCCCGCGCTGCTCATCGTGCACGACCGCGACCGCGCCGGGCATCTCATTGCCAAGGTGGTCGAGGCTGTCGACTACCGCATCCCCTTTATCCCCGACGACGCCCAGGCAGAGCAAGAAGAGGCCGCAGCCGAGAACATGCTCCGCGAGGCAGCCGCGCTCGATCCGGCCAACTGGGATGCCCAGCGCATGCTGACGGCGCTCACCGCCGAATCCAACGAGGAATACGTACAGTATCTGGTGTCCAAGTGCAACGAGGTGGAGCACGATCTGGCGCTCAAGATTGCCTCGGCGCAGGACCCCTACGAGCGTGAGGCCGCAGGCGACCTGACCCGCCGTCCCTACCTGCGCTGGCTTGCCGCCTTGGCATCGCGCGCGCTCATTAGCGGCCGCTACCGCATGTCGCTGGATGCCGCGAATCGCAGCCTGGACTTTGCGCCCAACGACCCCGCCGGCGTCCGCCATACTGCGATGCTTGCCATGGCAAAGCTCGAATACCCTGCCGAGGAGCTCAAGCGTTTTCGCTCCGCCCACTCCGTGCCCTATCTTGCCAACACGCCGCTGCGCCGCCGTCCCAAGGACGCAGAGCGCGACTTGGACCCGTGGACGCTCATCGCACTGATGAGCGCCGCCTGGCGCGAGCTGGACTACGAAGGCGCCGAGCACTACTTGCGCATCCTCGCACGCTCGTGCCCGCACGCAGCCGAGGCGCTCTACTTCCAAACCGAGTTTCCCGATGGCGTCTATGCCCGCGTCAACGTAGGTCCGGGCTCCACCGATGAGCTCGTCCTTGCCTTGTCCGAGGCGACGCCGGTACTGCAGGAGGGCCTAGGCGCGCCCGACAACGCCAGCTTTGCCGCCTGGGTCGCCACCAACGACATCGTGCGCTCCCAGATCGACGAGCGCATCCTACGCGCAGCCGAGCAGGGGCTTCCATTTAAGGGAGGAGACCTCTAATGGATCCAAGCGTCTACATCCCCGCCTACTTGGAGCGCACCTATCTGGCATCGCACCCCGAACTCACCGATGCAGCACGCGAGCTTGTCCATAACGACATCAGCGCAAACCCTCAAAAGTATGCGCAGACCGAGCATGCCCAAGCGCTGCTGTCCTATGCCGGCGTTCATCGCCATTTGCTTGACGAGCTTCGCCGCATCGAGGACATGGGCAGCGACGAGGAGTTTGAGCAGACGCGCAACCGCCTGTTCGACGATATGCGCGATGAGCTGCTCAAGATTGTTCGCGTCGATGCGCATGTCCTCGATGCCCAGCTGCTCGCCATCATCCTGGCGGACACGCCCGTCGATGCCTGCCTGGGCGACTTGATGAAGCTCGAGACGAGTACGGCCGACTACCTGCAACAGAGCGTGCCCGGGTTTGATATGGAGGCCCCGCACTACTGGGCCAATAATGTTTTGGCCGACGGTGTCACCGCAGCAGAACTTACCGTGAGCGAGCCGGCGCTTATCGGCTGGCTTCACACGCTCGAGGCCATCTCGCAGCTGTGCATGGCGAGCGCTCGTTACCGCGCCGCCGCCAACTACGCCCACCGTGTCCTTAAGGCAGCCGGTTACCCCACCCGTGCCGCCGGCACCGTGCTGCTTGCCCTCGCCCGCTTGGAAGACCAGGACGGCTTTTTTGCCCTGGCACATCAGCTCGAGGAACAGATGGGGGCAGACGCACTCGAAAACTCCCCCTGGTACTTGCTCGCCCGCACGATTCTGTTGTTCAAAACAAACAAGATGCGTCCGGCGACGCGCGCGCTGCGTGAGTTCGCCAACCGTTGCGAGGGCGGCGCGTTCTTCTTGCTGAACCCCATGTACCAGACGCCGTATCTTCCCTGCCGACCCGAGCCGCGCGACCCCTGGGACCTCTCGCACCAGGCGGTTTGGGAAGCCGACGGCATTATCTCGGACACCCCCGACTTTGCCCCCTGGGCCAACGCCTGCGAAGACGTATCGCAGCTTGCCCAGGAATTTGCGCGCCGCTACGGCTTTTAGCGACGCAATCGCCCCGACCATGTCGTCTATGTTAGGAACGGCTTCATGAACCTCCGCTCATCTCTTGCCTGCACCTCGAGCGATATCGCTCGCTGGGGGCTGCGCTCCGTCCTTAAGCGCCAGGGTGGCGTGCTTCCCGGCCGCATCGCCATGAAGATCGACCCCGAGTTGCTGAGCGACCTCGCTGCCCTTGTCGACCGCAGCGTGGTGATCACCGGCACCAACGGCAAGACCACCACCTCCAACCTCATCGCCGACGCCGTTGCCGCCAGCGGCGCCACCGTGGTATGCAACCGCGCCGGCAACAACATGGAGCCGGGCGTGGTGGGCGCACTGCTCGAGGCGCGCAGCGGCCTCAAGCGAGCCGGTGGCAAGCGCGTGGGCGTTTTTGAGTGCGATGAGCTTTACACCGTACGCGTTCTGCCCAAGCTCAAGCCGACGTACTTCGTGCTGCTCAACCTGTTCCGCGACCAGCTAGATCGCTATGGCGAGATCGATCACACCCAGGAGGTCATCGCCCATGCGTTGGAGCTTTCGCCGGCAACAACGCTCATCTACAACGCAGACGACCCGCTGTGTGCCGCGATCGCCGCACGCGTTCCCAATGCAAGCATCGCCTTTGGCATCGACGGCGCCACCAACACCGAGTCCGACCGTATTAGCGACTCGCGCTTTTGCTCACAGTGCAACGCGCCGCTGGAGTATGACTACGTGCAATACGGCCAGCTTGGCGCATACCATTGCCCCTCGTGCGGTTGGGCACGCCCCGCACTGGTCCGCCGTGTGACGGGCGTGAAGCTCGGCTGCGACGGCTACGGCTTCGACCTGGTCTTTGGATCTGCGCCCGACGCGGCTGCCGTACACATCGCCACACGCTACAACGGTCTGTACATGGTCTATAACGTTGCCGCCGCCTTCTTTGCCGCACGCGAGTTGGGCGTGGACACGGCGTTTCTACAGCCTACGCTCGATGCCTACGTCCCCGCCGGCGGACGTATGGGCCGCTGGGAGATCGCCGGCCGTACCGTCGAGGCAAACCTGGCCAAAAATCCCGTGGGCTTCGATCGCCAGATCCAGTCCATTAAAACGGCAGGCGGCAGGCTCTGCGCCTTCTTCCTCAACGACAACGACGCCGACGGCCACGATGTCTCGTGGATCTACGACGTCGACTTCGAGCGCATCGCCGACACACCGGGTCTTGTCGCCTTTGCCGGAGGCACGCGTGCGCACGACATGCAGGTACGCCTCAAGTACGCCGGCATCGATGCCGCGATTATCTCGGACGTCGCGCAGGCAATTGGCGCCGTGGCAGACGAGGCCGCCGATGACACCTTCTACGCCGTCGCCAACTACACGGCCTTCCCGCCGCTGGTCAAGGAGCTCGACGGGCTGAAAGGTTCCACCGCCGACGCTGTTGCCGGGCGCGCCGTAGCCCGTGCCGACGGCAGCGCTCTTCCTGTCGGCATCGCGCCAGTCGAGCTTTCGCGCCCGCTGCGCATCGTCTACCTGTATCCCGATGCCCTTAACCTCTACGGCGACGGCGGCAATGTCATCGCCCTCGAGCGCCGCTGCGCCTGGCGCGGCATTCCCGTGCGCGTGGACGAGGTCCGCATGGGCGAGGCGCTCGATCTCACCGATGCCGATATCGTCATGATGGGCGGCGGCTCCGACCGCGACCAACTGGCCGTGGCACACGAGTTGCTCGCTCAAAAAGACAAGGTTGCGGCCTATGTTGAGGACAGCGGCTCGCTGCTCGCCATCTGTGGCAGCTATCAGCTGCTCGGCCGTTCGTACTACATGGGCGAGGATCGCATCGAGGGTCTGGGGGTCATTGCCGCCGAAACCGTACGCGGCTCCGACCGCCTGATCGGCAACGTAGCCGTCAAAACCGATCTGGCTCCCGAGCCCTTTGTGGGATTCGAGAATCACGGTGGCCGCACCCTGCTCGACGCAGACGCCACGCCACTCGGAACGTCCGTCGTCACGGGTACCGGCAACAACGGCGACGACGGCTTTGAGGGTCTGATCTACAAGGGCGTCATCGGCACGTACCTACACGGACCGGCACTGCCCAAAAACCCCGAACTCGCCGACTGGCTGATCGCGCATGCCCTCGAGCGCCGCGGCGATGCGCAGGCCACAGCCCTGCTGCCGCTCAAACCCCTCGACGACACCTACGAGCACGCCGCCCACGACGCCGCGATGAAGCTCCTCCCCTAACGCCTCGCCACCACAAAGGGGACAGGCACCTTTGTGGTGGTTTTTCAGTTTGCCAACGATATGTGAACGGCTAAAAAAGTCTGCTATACTCTTTCCCGCTGTCCCCATCGTCTAGCGGCCAAGGACGCCACCCTTTCAAGGTGGATATCGCGGGTTCGAATCCCGCTGGGGGCACCATTTGCATTTTGTACGAACCCGTTGGACGTCAAGTCTGGCGGGTTCGTTGCTTTCCACGTCGTAGTTCAGCGTCACTATGCACTCTTCGTCGCTCACGCTCACCTGGTAGACGAACGCCTTCAGCAGCGTCGCGTCATCCAGGGCGGAGCCGCATTGCAGGAAGTCAGCCAGCCGCTCGGGGTCTATCTGCTCGTCCTTGATCGCCTCAAGGTCGAGCTTGGCGCGGTCGCGCTGGTGCTCAAGCTCCGCTATGCGCTCTTTGGCCCCAGGCGCGATAATTCCCTGCTCGATGGCGTTGAGGATGTTCTTAAGGCCGCGCTCGGCGACTGAGAGCGATTGGGCGGCCTGCTTGCGCCTCGCCGCCACCTCCGCGCCGTCCGAGCTTTCCGCTACCATGCGGGCTATCCGCAAGGCCTCCTCGCGGTCTTGCAGGAGCGCCCGCAGCGCCTCGACGATCCCGCCCTCAAGCTCCTCGCGCCTCACGGGCCTCACGCAGCCGTCATGGCAGCGGTAGTACTCGTATTTCACGTTCTTGCGCCCGCGCCCGCTCACGCCTTGCAGGTTGCGCCCGCAGCCCGCGCAGATCGCCTTGCCGGAAAGGGCGAAGTCGCCCCAGCTCTCCGCGCTGCGCTCCTTGGCCGCGCGTATGCCCTGTGCCTCCATGAACGTCACCTCGTCGATAATCGCGGGCATGCCGCCCTCTTTGACAACGCCGCCCCACTCGTAGCGCCCCGTGTACTTCCGGTTCTTCACCATCCGCTCGACCATCGAGTAGCCGCACGGGTTTCCCTGCGAGGTCTTGACCCCGCGTGCCGCGAAGTCGCGAGCTATCGAGTTGGTGGTCTCCTTTGCTATGCGCCGCTTGAACGCCTCGCGCACGAAAGCGGCCTCGTCCTCGTTGATCACGTACTCGTCGGCCTCGTTGCTGGCGTAGCCGAACACGCGCACGCCGTTGGTCTTGCATTTGAGCGCGTTGCCCTCCATGCCGCGCCTCGTGCGGATCGCGGTCTTCTTCGACTCGCACGCCGCAAGGCCCTCAAGCAGCTTCTCGTAAATGATGCCCTCGGGCGAATCTGGTATCTGTTCAAGCGCCGAGACGAGCTTCACGCCGTGCTGGGCAAGCTCGCGCTTATATATGGGCGCGTCGTACTCCCCACGGCTGAAGCGATCCATCATGTACACAAGCACTATGTCGCTCTCACCCGCGTTGGCTACCATGCGCTGGAACTCGGGGCGGTCGTCGGTGCGCCCGCTTATGGCATAGTCGCAGTATTCCGCCACGATGGCGTACTTCTCGCGCTGGCACCACTGGCGGCAGATGCGCAGCTGGTCGTCGATGGAGGCCTCGCGCTGCTTGTTGCACGAAAAGCGGGCGTATATCACCGCAGTTCTAGCTGTTGGCATTGAACGGAACCTCCTCACCACTTCTCTCGCACTCGTCAAGCCAAGAGAACACAGCTTCTGGATCTGGAATCATGGCAACAATCTCAGGTATCCCCTGCGCGTACCATCCAACGTTTTTGCACCTAATCTTGACCCGGTATCCCATACGGATCATTTTTCGAATGCTTTTGCTCATTGGGCTAAAAGAGCCAAATGGCTTGCCCCTATACATAATCGCGTTGTTTCCGTGTTCGGCAGTATTCCATTCTGTTCCCGTCAACTCGCTTACAAGGGTGACAGGCTTCCTAGCGACCTCAGCATCGAATGTCTGCCCGACCCTTATTCCCTTCAATGGCCCGCCGTAGTAGGTGTAGACATCGCGCTCGTGTGAGCCGGATAGAACGATCTCCTTTGTTGGGAACATCTCGGAAACCTTCTCGTGCGCAGTGTTTGAAACTTGATTTATAGCGACCTTCGCAGCGGCTTTAGCCATATCACCAAGAAGTCCCATGCCTATTCCTCCTCGTATGTCATCCGAGCCATCTCTTCAAGGGACACGCCAAGAGCGTCCGCTATCGCCTTAGCTTTACCAAGTGTTGGCTCTTTTGCCCTTCCGCTCAAAAGGGCAGAAACGGTCGATCTAGGGGAACCAATAGCGCGAGCAAGCTCAGCTGGAGTCATTCCCTGTTCCTCTAAGTAATGTGCGAGAACAAACCGGTACTCCATGGCCTCCCCTTACAGTCCAAATATTTACACGTACAAAGTATTGCACGGTGTAAAACTTTGTACAATACTGTAGGAGTACAAAGTTTTGTACGGGAGAAAGGAGAAGCATGAACCTGTCGGAGAAGGTCAACGAGTACGCCGAAACGAATGGTGTTACACGTGACGCGCTGGCAGACAGTCTCGGTATGAGCCGATCTTCGTTCTTTAACAAAGTTCGAGGCTCGTACGAGTTCAGCCTGTCTGAAGCCTACGCGCTATCTCGCATCCTCGGCGTTTCGTTGGACGAGCTGCATGAGCTAGCGGTGGCCTAATGAGCGACGAGAAGCAACAGGAGCAGCGTCAGAAGACGGCCCGCGAAGTTGCCTTTGACGGCATGTGCTCGACGATCCGCCAAGCATATCGCGAGTGGGAACGCCAGCAGAAGGGAGAAGCGAAGGCGTGAAGCAGTGGTCTACACGTGAGCTCAGATACCTCGAAGAGCACGCCGGAGACGGCGCCAAGCAGGTAGCCAAGGACCTCGGGCGCTCCATCGACTCAGTGAAGCATATGGCGCGGAAGTGCGGACTCTCACTCCGCAAGCGCAGGCAGTGCCCCCGCTGCGGCCAATGGACGTTCCGACCGCTCAACAGGGTCAACGGCTGGTGCATCGAGTGCACGAAGGAGCTTCACATGGCAGACCTCGCCGAGCAGGCCAACGCGATGAAGGAGGAGGCGATCAGGGAGAAGAGGAATGGCAGGCAGCGCCAGCGCTACTACAGCCAGAAGAGCAGGGCGAAAAAAGCGGCAAAAAAGAGGCCCTAAAAAGCGCCCTAGCAATGACCTGCGAAAACACCGAAAGGAGAACGGAAATGCAGACAAAAAAGAAAGCGAGCGCCCCCAGCTTCCACACATCGGGCACCCGCTATGTAGCCGCCTCGAAAGAGGCTGCGACCATCATACCATTCGAGGGCAAGCGCCCGACGGCGCAGGAGCAGCTTGAGCGCTCCCAGTTCAGGGCGGGTGTCATGGTCGGCTTCCTCGCGGCCCTCATGATCTTCCTCGCCGTGCTCTGGCTCTGGGTCATCCCCACTATGGACCAGGCCGTGGCCGACGCCCAGCGCGCCGTGGGAACCATGGCGGTGCTCAATGCGTAACGACGAGAGATACCGCCCCAAGCCGCAGAGCAACCAGCTTGAGATCTTCGGCCTGGGCATGGCGGGCGAGCAGGACGTTGCCGAGGCCAAAAAGTGGATCGAGGCCAACCCCGATGCGTGGCGGTTCATGCTCTCCAACGCCCGCCGCCTCAAGGAGAAGGGCTACGTGTCGATCAACTACCTGGTGAACATGGTGCGCAACGAGCTGCACGTCGGCTGCAAGAACGGCATAGCCCCCGCCCTTGCCCGAATCATGGAGGCGCGATACCCGGAGCTGCGCGGAGCCTTCAACAAGCACCGCAGCCAGAGCGATGGGTTTTCCGAATGAGCTGGCAGCGCACCCTTGCGGCCACGGCGCACATCACCATGCACCCCGCCCAGCTTGTCGGAAAACAGCGCCCTATGACCGACTACCGCAACCACCGCACCTACACGCCGACCAAGACGCTCAAGGCCGAGAAGGCCATCAAGGACGCGTTCCGCGCGGCATACGGCGAGACCTTCGCCAACCACGACGGCCCGGTCGTGATGCGGATCTCGACCACCAGGCCGCTCGCGAAGAGCAACCCGAAGTACTGGGAGGGCCGCGCCGACCTCGGCAAGCCCGACTGGGACAACCTCGGCAAGCTCGCCTGCGACGCGCTCAACGGGATCGCCTTCAAGGACGATTCGCAGGTCGACATGGGAGCCGTCACCAAGCGCCCGAGGTCGCCATACGGCACCAAACCACGCATAGACATCTACATCGAGTACTTCGTCGAGGAGTACGTGAAGGAGAAGAAATGAACGCCAAATACTTCGAAGAGAACGGCTTTGAGGACTTCCACGGGACCAAGTTCCACAAAGCAGTGCTCGACCACGCCGCCTGCATCGCGAACAACCTCATGTTCGACGCCACGCATCCTGACAACAACGACGGCGAGACGGCGGCAAACGCCTACCACGTGATGATCGCGCTTTGCGAGGCCGGGCTTTCCAGGATCGACGAGAAGTGCGTCGCCAAGAGCCGCGAGTTCATCGCCGACAAGATCAAGCCCGTCAGCGAGGAAGAGCGCGAGTTCGGTCGCGCGTTCCTTGCCGCCGTTCTCGGCATCAAATAGGAGGTAACGACATGATCAACGAAGCCACCATCCAGG
>CABUUB010000025.1 GCA_902494625.1 uncultured Collinsella sp. | reverse complement strand
GGTCTACGCAGACGAGCCGATTCTCAAGACCGGCCGACAGATGCAGAACTTCCTCCCCGACCAGTACCGCAAGATGCGCGAGATATCGCGCTGGCAGGATGACCCCAAAGGCGGCGCGGGTCGCTGGCTTTCGGAAGCCGAGCTTTTCTACCGCCAAGGCCTGCTGATGGCCGACTTTGAGGACGACTGCCCCTACAACGGCACCTTTAAGTCGTACTTTCCCACCTACAATGCCATGAGCGATCGACAGTTGCGCGGCTACTTTACCTGGCGTGCCCAAGTGCGTCGCGGAACCGTCGAGGAAACGTCTACGTCCTTTGCCTTTCTGTATCTCTATGAGCTGATTTGCGGCATTGGCGTAGATAATCCGCTCGATGGTTTTAACAAGATCAAGGCCTTTTGGGATGCCTATCGCGCCTTCGAGCCCGGCATCGATCGGTTTGCACGCGTGTGGTTGCAGGATTACGCCGTATTCCATGGGCTCGACCCCAAGCTGCTTCGCGACTCTAAAACCGTCATGTTCGATAACGCCCTTATTGAACTGCGACGCGCGGCGCGAGACCTTGTACCAGCACCGGCACCGTCCGGCCAGACCCTCAAGCGTCGCAAGACCTCCGAGCCCACGCTTCCCCTTCCGCCCGATGAGGCGCATGAGGAGCGGCTCATGGCTGCCATCGACGCGCTCTCGACGTACAACCTGAATAACTCACAGCTCGACCGTTCCCACCATCGCGACCTGCGCCACGTGGCATGCGCCGTGTATGTCCGCATGGCGCGCTACTATGACACGCACCGAAAGACCGGCATCGTAGCGAGCTTGTTTGGGGAGGAGACGGCCATGCCCTACACCATGTTTGCCTCGGCCGTGTTTTTTGCGCCCGAGCGCCACGAGGACTGCGAATATCGCCTGGACCCCATTCACATCTACCGCTGCCAAAATGGCTTTTGGGAATGCATGCGCATCCACGGCAGCAGACAAAAAAGTAGCAAGCTCGGTGAGATGATGCGCGCTTGTGATCAGCGCCTGCGCTTGGCACTGGATCCCGGCCATCCCCTTAAGGAAGAGAAGGTCCCCAAATATCTGGCTAAGATTATCGATGACGAGATCACGGCATGGCTTTCATGGGATGCCGCGCATCAGCCCGTCAAGATCGATATCGACCTGAACCAGCTGGGGCACATTCGGAGCGCCGCCGCACAAACGCGCGAGGCGCTTTTGATCGACGAGGAGCGCGAGGACGGCACGCTTGCGGATGCCGAGGTGGCAGTTGCCGAGCGACGGGAAGCCGAGCCCGTGGCCGACACGATCGCCGAACCAGTCGCGACGACCATGCAGCAGGACGAGGCTAGCGAGCCGACCATCTCCACCGAGCAGTTTGGCGTCGTAGCCCCGCTCCTCGCACCAGCGCCCACGCCCGCCGCCGCTGCGTCCGCACTCGATCCCGTCGCAGACGCCTATCTTCGAGCACTCCTCGAGCAAAACGCAGCGCAGACGGCATCGGCGGTGGCACAGTCGGGCAAGAGTGAGGACATGCTCGTCGATAGCATCAACGAGGCGCTCTTTGACCTGGTGGGCGACACCGTTATTGAATTTGGCTCAGCAGGACCGCAAATTATCGAGGACTACGAAGCAGACGTGAGAGGATACCTAGACCATGAGTGATACCGAATCCGCAGCACCCCGTGTGCCCAAGCGCGTCGCCGCCGTCATTCTCAACTCGCTCAAGGGCGGCGTGGTCCCGCGCATCGGCCTTCCCTATATCACCGTGGGGCGAGAGGTCGAGATCCGTGCTCTGCTCACCGACCTGAGCCTCATCGCCGATGGCGGCGCAAGCTTCCGTTTCCTCGTCGGTCGCTACGGCGCCGGCAAGAGCTTTTTGCTCCAGACCATCCGTACACACGCCATGGGCGAGGGATTCGTCGTCGCCGATGCCGACCTTTCCCCTGAGCGCCGCCTACAGGGCGGCCAGGGCCAGGGCCTCGCTACCTATCGCGAGCTCATTCGCAACATATCGACCAAGACGCGCCCTGAGGGCGGTGCGCTCAACCTGATCCTCGATCGCTGGGTCGCCTCGTGCGCGGGCGCCGATGAGTCGGCTATCAATGCCCAACTGGCCCCGCTCGAGGAGATGGTCCACGGCTTTGACTTCACCCGCATGCTCCGCCGCTACCGCGCGGCCATATCCGAAGGCGATGAAGAGGCTATGAGCCGGGTGACCAAATGGATTCGTGGCGAATACCGCACCAAGAGCGAAGCGCGAGCCGAGCTAGGCTCCTCGACCATCATCAGCGATGACGACTGGTACGACTACGTCAAGCTCATCGCACGTTTTTTGGTCTGCAGCGGCTACAAGGGCATGCTGGTGCTCATCGACGAGCTCGTGAATCTGTACAAGATTCCCAACGCGATCACGCGCCAATATAACTACGAGAAGATCCTGACCATGTACAACGACACGCTCCAGGGCAAAGCGCAGTACCTGGGCGTGATCATGGGTGGCACGCCGACCTCTATCGAGGACCGCCGCCGCGGCGTCTTTTCCTACGAGGCCCTTCGGAGCCGTCTCGCCCAGGGCCGTTTTGCGCGCGATGATCTCAAAGATATGCTCGCGCCCATCATCCGCCTGCAGCCGCTCACCTACGAGGAGCTGCTGGTGCTCATCGAGAAGCTCATGCAGATCCATGCCGGCTACTTTGGCTGGACGCCCACGCTTACCGAGAACGACTTGGTGGACTTCCTCAAGATTGAGTTTGGCCGCGTGGGGGCCGACACGCATCTGACGCCCCGCGAGGTCATCCGCGACTTTATCGAGCTGCTCGACATCCTGTGTCAGAACCCCGATGCTAACGTGGCCGAGTTGCTGCAAAGCGTCGGCGGCGACGCGCTGGCGCCGGCAGCCGCGACAGACGACACCGGCACCACAGACGACCGCAACTTCGCCGAATTCACCATCTAACCTGCCAAAAAGGGACAGGTTTATTTTGGCAGGTTTTATCTGGGCAAACGCCGATGTTGCAAGATATCGAGCCGTTGCCCGTTGCGTTGATCAACCCGTTGATGAGAGGAGGTCCCGTGAACGCTTTTGACCGATATGCCCCGTTTATCCAGGATTTCATTTACTCCCACGATTGGGAGAGTCTGCGCTCCATCCAGGTTGCGGCGGCAGATGCCATCTTCAACACGCAAGACAATGTGCTCCTGACGGCATCCACGGCATCTGGCAAAACCGAGGCAGCCTTCTTTCCCATCCTGACCGAGTTTTGGGAGAACCCGCCCGCAAGCGTTGGCGCCCTCTATATTGGCCCCCTCAAAGCACTCATCAACGACCAGTTCGTTCGCCTCAACGATCTGTGCGAAGAGGCCGATATCCCCGTCTGGCACTGGCACGGCGATGTCTCGCAGTCGCACAAGGCAAAGCTCATCAAAAAGCCAAGCGGCATCCTACAGATTACGCCCGAATCACTCGAGGCACTCCTGATCCACAAGCACATGGCAATTCCGCGTATGTTTTGCGACCTGCGCTATGTGGTCATCGACGAGGTCCACTCGCTCATGCGTGGTGACCGCGGCGGGCAGACGCTCTGCCTTATCGAGCGTCTTTCGCGCATGGCGGGCGTGCGGCCCCGGCGCATCGGCCTTTCGGCCACCATCGGGGACCCGGAACGCACGGGTGCCTTCCTGTCGCAGGGGACGGGACGCGACTGCGTCATCCCCCGCTTTGAGGAGCCGCGCCGCGTGTGGCGCATCTCCATGGAGCACTTCTACAACTCGGGTCCCCAGGCGCAGCAGCGAGGATTCACGAGCACAGGTCCGCAGGAAGCTGAGGTGCTCGCATGCGAGCGCATTGAGGCGGCACCACCCGCGGCACTGCCCGTCAGCACCCAAGACATGCGCCATAGTGGGCAACTCACACAGGAGGAACGTCGCCAACGCCGTGATCAGGCACGGAGCAAGGCTGCCCCCAAGGACCGTCGCACTTCCTCGGCCCCCGAAGGGGAAGTCGACATCCCGCAGGCAACCGAACAGGCACTGCTCAACCCCACCGACACCGCACCCGACAACGCCGACCCCGGCATGGGCTACATCTTTGAACATACCCGCGGCCGCAAGTGCCTGGTCTTTGCCAACTCGCGCGAGGAGGCAGAGGCCGTGTGCTCCATGTTGCGCAGCTACTGTGAAAGCCGGCACGAGCCCGACCGTTTCCTCATCCATCACGGCAATCTTTCGGCATCGTTGCGTGAGACGGCAGAAGAGCTCATGCGCGACGAGGAACAGGCACAGACAACCGTCACCACCTCCACGTTGGAGCTTGGCATCGATATCGGTCGCCTGGAGCGCGCGTTCCAGATCGATGCACCGTTTACCGTCAGCTCCTTTTTGCAGCGCATGGGGCGCACAGGCCGCCGCGATCTTCCGCCCGAGATGTGGTTTGTCATGCGCGAGGAGGAACCCGAGCCGCGCACGATGATGCCCGAGACCATTCCGTGGAAGCTCCTGCAGGGCATCGCGCTCGTACAACTCTATCGCGAGGAAAAATGGGTCGAGCCGCCCGAGCTCGATCGGCTCCCCTACAGCCTGCTCTATCACCAGACCATGTCGACGCTCGCCAGCACCGGCGAGCTCACACCGGCCGAGCTTGCTCAGCGTGTGCTCACGCTCAGCTATTTCCACCGCGTCTCGGCCGATGACTATCGCATACTACTGCGCCACCTCATCAAGATCGACCATATCCAGCTCACCGAGGGCGGTGGGCTCATCGTGGGCCTCGCGGGCGAGCGCATCATCAACAACTTTAAGTTCTACGCCGTGTTCCAGGAAAACGAAGAGTTTACCGTTCGCAGCGAATCGGCCGAGCTGGGCACAATCGTCAACCCGCCACCACCTGGCGAGCGCATCGCCATAGCCGGGCACTGCTGGATTGTCGAGGAAGTGGATTGGAAGCGTCATACCGTCTTTGCCACACAGGTCAAGGGCCGGGTGCCGGCCTACTTTGGCGACTGTCCCGGTGACATAAATACACACGTACTCGAACGCATGCGCCAAGCGCTCAACGAGCACGCGGCGTATCCGTACCTCATGGGCAACGCACGGGCACGCCTTGCACAGGCTCGTCATACCGCCGAGATTTCGGGCGCGGGGACCAAGCCACTCATCAACCTGGGCGGCGACACCTGGGTACTCTTCCCTTGGCTGGGCAGCTACGCCTTTCTGGCGCTCGAACGTATGCTCAAGATTAAATGTGCCGCGGAGCTTGGCCTTCGCGGACTCGACCCATCACGCCCGTACTTTATGCAATTTAAGATGAAGGCCGACGAGGAGACGTTCTTTGAGGTGCTCGCCGCCGAGGCCGAGAAGGACTTCGACCCCATCGAGCTCGTCTTTCCCGGCGAGGTGCCTTATTTTGATCGCTACGACGAGTTTGTTCCCGAAGAGCTAGTGCGCAAGGGCTTTGCCGAAGGTGTGCTCGACATAGAGGGCATGAAGCAGCGCGTCCGCAGCTGGCGCGACCACGTCTAAGACCAGTCTTTTTGGGACGGGGAGACTTACTTGTCGTGAAGGACGGTGCCGAGGAAGTCAGCGTCGAAGGGCACGGCTTCGGCAAAGGCGTAGTCGCCGTCGCTGGCGATGAGCAGGTAGTTTTCCTCGCCGCCGAACTCTGTATCGCCGCATGGGACCACCCAAGCGCGGGCGAATACCTCGAGTGCCGTGGCAGCGCAATCGCGCAGGAACGTCACATCGCTCCCCTCGTTTGCGCTCACGATATTGGCAACGTAGATACCCCCGTGGTTCAGGCTGCCTCGCACCAAACGCAACGCCTCAACCGTCGCCAGCTCGCGTACGGGCTCGGCACCGCCAAAGCAATCGCTCACGATAACGTCGTAGCGACGATGTCCCACGCTCGTCACGCCCAGGTACGAACGCGCCTCGGCGGTAATCACCCTCAGGCGATCGCCAACCGTACGCTCCAACTCCTCCAAATAGAACCAGCGGCGCGCCAGGCGCGTAATCTCGGCATCATATTCAATGACGTCCATACGCAAGCCCTCATGCAACAACAGTGCAAACTTGGGATAGGCAAACCCGCCGCCGCCCAACATGAGCATACGGTCGATACCATGCCCGTAAGCATCACGCATTGCGTCCTCGGCCTCAAACACATCGTCAAATGCATGATAGTACGCAAAGACGGGCTCCGCCCAACGCTCGCCTACATAGCTCGCGCTTTGGTAGACACCGCCCTGCACGAGCACACGGACCTCGTCACCGCCCTCGTCGCGCATGCGCTTTACGCGCGCCAACCCGTTGCGGGTTCGCGCAACCTGCAGACAGGCAGCACGAACAGCGACGGCGGCCGCACCAAGCGCCGCGGCTCCCAGAGCAACGCCGGCAACGACGCCAGCAGAAACACTTGGCTTGTTCATCTAGAGCTCCTTTTGCAGATAGAGTCCGTGGTCATAAAAACCCAAATGGCGATAGTACTCGCGCGTACCGATCGCGCTGATCACGTTGATGTGCGTATAGCCCGCATCCCGAGCAATATGACACGCACGCTCCACCAGCGACCGCCCCAGCCCATGATGCTGAGCCGCCTGGCCCTGATCGCCTACACGTGCCGCCATGCCATACACGTGCACCTCGCGAATCATCGCCTCGTCCGGTGTCGTCGGCAACTCGTCCGCGTGCGTGGCAACAAACGAATGGTCGGGCAACGACAACCGCAAAAAGCCCGCGATCTTGCCCCGCGGTGTCACCCACTGCAAAAAGTGTTCGCTCGTCACCGGTGTCTCGTATGCGACCTCATCAAGAGATAGCTCATCCAAGTCGGCACCCGCCGTGCTGATCTCGCGATAGCGAATCTCGCGCACCGTCGCACCATCACCCCGAGCAGCCAGGCGATTCTCAACGAGCTGGCGCAGGTTGGGCTTCTTGTTGCCCACCATAATGTCGTCGGAACTAAAGTCGCGGATCATGCGACTAATGCGGCAGAACGCCGGCGTCACCACGATGTCGTCGGCCAGCACATCGAGCAGCTCTTCCTCGGTATAGGGGCGCCACTCGCCGCGCTCGTAGCAGCCCACCAAACGCGAGCCCTCGATGAGCGCGCACGGGTAGACCTTGACCTCGTCGGGCATAAAAGCGCCCTCGGTCATAAAGCGCTCGTAGTCGCGCTTGTCCCCCTCGGGCGTAGCGCCCAACAAGTTGAGCATAAAGTGCGCGTGGATCTTAAAGCCAAACAAGCGCGCCAGCGAAAACGCCCGCTCGATCTGCGCCACCGAAATGCGACGCTCGTTGATATCGAGCAAATGTTGGTCGAGACTCTGAATACCCATCTGAATCTTGGTGCAACCCAGGCGGCGGATGAGCGTGAGGGCCTGCGGCGTTACGGCATCGGGGCGCGTCTCGATAACGAGCCCCACCACGCGATGCTTCGCCGTCTCGTTGATGCGCTGCTGACGCTCAAGCTCCTCCATCGTTGCCGTCTGCCACTCGGCAGCCTCGCCCCATGGCGTACCAGGGCCGTACAGACGACGCACCGCGCGGTTATAGCCACCAACGACAGCATCCACACGCCCCTGCTCGTCGGCAACGCCGGCAGCAAGCTCAGCCTCGTCTGTCGCAATGCCGGCAGCCCGATAGCGCTCGCGGCGCTCTGTTACCACCGGCGGCAGGGCATCGGCGGGAGCGTCATCGAGCAGGCGCCCCGCCTCGGCACGACTGATGCCCGGACGCGCCAACATGGGGTTTGCCGCCACGCCGGCGACGGCATCGTCATTGAGCGCACGGAAAAGTTCCGACATAAACCATGTCTGGTACCCTTGCGGATAGTCGCTCCAGGTGCCACCGAGCACGATGAGCTCTATCTTGTCGGTCGCATGCCCCATCTGCGAAAGCGCGGTCAGACGAGCGCTCACCTGCAGATACGGGTCAAAGCAATTTTGCTCTGCACGGGCGCACGCCGGCTCGGCATGCAGATAGCTTTTAGGCATGCGCAGATCGTTGGGGCAAAACAGGCAATCGCCCGAGCACGACCAGGGCTTGGTGATGACGGTAATGGTCGCCACGCCCGAAGCCGTGCGGCGCGGCTTCATGCGCAACACCTGCAGCAGTTGACGCTCCAGATCGGAATCGACATTCCACCCAGCCCAACGTGCCGGCTCCTCGCGCTTCACCCGCTGGTAAAACGGCAGCAGGCGGCGCTTGGCCAAATCGCGTTTGTCGGCACCCTCACGGCGCGCCTCGGCATGTATCAGTTTGACGAGCGCTTTGTCGTCCACGGTCTCGCCGCGACGCAGAGCCTCGAGTATGTTCAAGATAATCTGTTCCATGCCCCCATTGTAAAGGCAAAGGCGCCGGAGCCGACCTCGCTTCGGCGCCTTCATCAAAGAGCGCAGCTATGGTTTATAAGTCTTCGATAACCGCCCGTCACTCTGAACCAAATGACATGTCACCCGAACCAACCTCAAAACGATACGTGGCGGACTTATCGCCATTATCGAATTCAAGATTCAAAATGGTCTCGCCGTCGTAGTCAAGCGGAAGGAAATCGCTCTCGAAGTCGCCGCTGCCCAAGGTGAGGCTTGCCTTAAAGCCCGTAGAGTTCGGAACCGTCATCTCCACATCGCCCGAGCCCACACTCACGTCCATCGACTTCGCGGGGGCCTGGCAGAGCTCGAACGTTACATCGCCCGACCCGACCTCTGCACTAAGCGCATCAGTCACGCTGCCCGCAAACTCCACATCTCCCGCACCCAGGAAAAGGTCGAAACCATCACAGGTGACACCGGCAATCTGCAGATCACCCGAGCCCACGTGCGCGTTGATTCCCTTCAGATGTTCGGCAACACGGCGCGGCAGCTCAACCGTAACCGAGCGGTCAATTGCCTTACCGTCATCACTTCCAAACTGAGAAACCTTGAGCGTCGAGTCCTCGACGGACGCGATGTTCTGCGTCGCGGCCTTGGAGGCATCCATACCATTGGCAACGCGTCCCCGCTCGATAACGCGAGCCTTGTTGCCATCAACAACCTTGACGTCCACCGTAGCCGCATCGATATCGAAATCGAGGTAGCGAAACTCATCAGCATCAAAGGTCGTACACGAAAGCTGCTGAGGCCGAGCGGAATATTTACCGCTATCGTTCATAAAATCGTCGTCATCAACCACATCGTCCATACCGGACAAGCCGGGTATAACATCGTCGAGATCCCACGGGCCATCAAAATGAATCAAAGTCCGCGAAACGCCAAAAACAAGCCCGATAATCAGTACAAACGCTCCGATGCCGACGCCCAGGCGCAGCTTGGATTCATGCGAAAGCTTCATCATTCGTCACCTTCTTTGGCACATGGCTCAGCGGTGGCCGCGGTAGCCACGTCAGCATCAGGTTCCGCAGAAGTATCCTTCCCCTGGGCCCTGACCGCCACCGGCGCCGGACCAACCTGAATATCTCCACGCGCCCAATCACCATCGAGCGCACGCGCCACCCAGTGATAGATGGGAATCGTAAAGAAGATCAGCGCGGCAAAGGGGCCGGCACCAAACGGGAACATCAGCAAAAAGAACAGTAGCCAGCACACGGCCCAATACGGGAACGACTGGAACGGGCCCTTCACCGGAGTCGAGCCAATCGCGGTGCCACTCGTCGCCTGCGCCGTAGCGGCATTGGCGGCCTGTGCACTCCAGCTTGCCGCCTGCGCCGCCTTGGCGGCGGCGTCGCTCGCCTGTGTTGCCGCCTCGGTAGCTCGTGCCGCCGCCTCATGGGTGCGTGCGCGCTCTGCCGCCTCGGCCTCGCGCTGGCGGGCGCGGTCCTCGTTCTCAAACTCGATATCGTCCTCGATCTCATCGCTCGGATTGAGCAGCTCGTCCAGGCTCACGCCATAGAGCTTGGCGAGCGAGATCAGGTTCTCGGTATCGGGCGAGCTCTCCGCACGCTCCCATTTACTGACCGCCTGGCGCGACAGCCCCAGCTTTCGCGCCAGCCCTTCTTGGCTAAAGCCCTTGCTGCGGCGAAGGTCGGCGAGCCGCTGCGCAGTTTCTACATTCATGGTTCCTCCTATGTGATGCCAGCCGTGCCGCCGGACCGTTTTTGTTCTTAAGGCGCCTTGCACAGTTAAAAATCTATCCGCCACCGCCAAAAGCATGCCACCTATTCTAGTGAGATTTTTGACAACCGGCGGTTGCGGGTGCATATGAGCTGCGGAAATGTGTCCAAACAAAGCAATGACCCGTAGCTTGGTTGTCCCTGTTGCGGCGTTAACGGTAGTATGGTCGTACTGTTTATTCCGCACCGCCAACGGAGGGAGTTCCGCGCCGTGAACCGCGATTTCGCCTCATCGCTCATCCAGCTCAACAACACGTTCTATCGCGAGCACTCCGCCTCCTTCTCCGATACGCGCCAGGCCCCGTGGCCCGGCTGGGTGCGCACCATGGATATCGCGCTCGGGCAGCTCGACGTCGCCACGATCGAGCATCCCGTCCGTGTCTTCGATCTCGCCTGCGGCAATATGCGATTCGAGAACTTTGCCGCCGGCGGCGCACTTGCCGCCAAGGGCGTCGACGGCGCAAACCCCTCGGCAGATGCCAGCTGTCCGTTTGAGTTCTATGGCGTCGACTCGTGCCAAGACCTGGCTATCGATGCACGCGGCCACGCCCTGCGCATTCCCAACCTGCACTTCCAGGAGCTCGATGTGCTCGACGCCCTTATGAAGCTCAACCCCGCCGAGACACCCGACGTGCTTTTCGACGCCCCGCTCGCCGACATCTCGGTCTGTTTTGGCTTTATGCACCACGTGCCGTCGTGCGAGTACCGTGTACGCGTGCTCGACGCCCTGGTGCGCCAGACGCGCCCAGGCGGCATCATCGCCATCAGCTTTTGGGAGTTTATGAACGACGAGCGCATGGCGCGCAAGGCCGTTCGAGCCGAAGCCCGCGCCGAGCTCACCCCGCCGTTTGAGGGATACGATTCAGCGCAGTTTGAAGCCGGCGACCACCTCATTGGCTGGCAAAACGACCGCCACGCCTACCGCTATTGCCATCACTTTGACGATCAGCAGATCACCGACCTGGTGCGCGGCGTCCGTACGTTCTACAAGAGCGGCGAGGTCCCCGTGCGCGAGCTTGAGCGTTTCCATGCCGACGGTCGCAGCGGCGAGCTCAACCGCTATGTGATTCTCAAGCGCCTGTAGGCACTGACGACTCGCCGTCGAGCCGCGTCGCAATTTTCGGGCAAACCATGCCCACCCCTTTTTCAACCCATTAACGGAACGCGCAGCCATGCGTTCCATACTTATGACCAAGGAGCCTCATGGGAGCCGTCCACGTTCGCACGCCTAAGAACTTTGTGCTCGAGGAGCGCCTGGAGCGCTACGCCGATGCGATTGAGACGAACCCCGAGGCCTATGCCGGAGATTGGCGCGAGGCTTGCGCGCCAGTTGACAGCAAACCCTTCGAACACCTTCACCTTGATCTTGGCTGTGGCAAGGGAACGTACCTTGTAGAGCGCGCGGCCCACGAGCCAAACACCCTCTTTATCGGTATGGACCAGGAGCCCATCTGCATCGCCTATGCCGCGCAGAAAATCTGCGAGCAGGAGCTGTCCAACGCACTCGTCCTGCCCCGAGGTGCCGCATCGCTGCCGCAGCTGTTTGCCGTAGGCGAGCTCGATGCCATCACCATCAACTTTCCCACGCCGCAGCCCAAGGCCAAGTACGCCAAAAAACGACTCGTCCATGTCGACCATCTGATGCTCTACCGCCCGCTCTTTGTGGCCGGCGCTACCGTCACGCTGCGAACCGACAGCAAGCCATTGCGCGACTACGCCCTGGGGCAGTTTGCCGCGGCCGGCTACGATACGCTTTGGGTAAGTGACGACGTACGCCGCGACCATCCGGAGCATCCCGAGACCGAATACGAGCGCCGCACGCGCGAGATGGGTGCCACCGTCTACGGCATTTGTGCCACACCCGGCGCGCAGCCCAGCGATGAACAGCTCGCAGCAGGCCGAGCGCAGGAGCAAAGCCTTGCCTGCTACCTGCCCGATAACCTCGATGAGCTCACCTATGTACCTCTGGGCATGGAAGAAGCCGTCGAGAACTTTAAAAACCGCGCCCGCAAAGGCAAGAAGCGCCTGCCACAAGAGTCCTAGGGGCCTCTGATGGTCGCGGCGTCAGCAAACAAGCGCAAATAGGCGCCAGCAAACGACCCTCAAACCTAAGTGAGTAGACTTTTTTGCAATAGCCAAGCACAACCCGCATAACGAAAACTAAAACCGCAGGTAGATCCCTTGCGCAAAAGCCATGTGCTCGCGATATCGCAAAAAGTCTACTCACTTAGCTGGCAACTGCACCAAACAGCTGGACAGAACGCCCATTTCCTGCATTTTCTCGCGCGCTGGCACCCCGCGCCGCCGCTACGCCATAATAGTTGGCGGACAAACGCGAGAGAAAGCAACCACATGGCACAGACCACGACAGATACTTCCGCCAGCACCGTTTCCGGCGCCGGCGCCGCCAGCTCGTTCTCGGGCGGCACGGGAACCGAAGCCGAATTCGGCTCACTCGGTGCGCTCTCCCCCACCTGGTGGGAGCCCGAGGACGGCAGCGAGCCCGAACCGTGGCTCACGCCCGACCAGGCCTTCGAACGCTTCTTTGAATGGACGAGCAATCGCGGTATTGAGCTGTGGGACCACCAGGAAGAGGCCCTCATGGATCTAGCCGCCGGTGACCATGTCATTTTGGGAACACCGACCGGATCGGGCAAGTCGCTTGTCGCGCTGGGTATGCTCTTTATGGGCATGGCTCAGGGCAAGCGCTGCTACTACACGGCTCCCATCAAGGCTCTGGTCAGCGAGAAGTTTTTCGACCTTGTGCAGGTGCTCGGCCGCGATAACGTAGGCATGATCACCGGCGACACGCATATCAACACCAAGGCACCCGTCATCTGCTGCACGGCAGAGATCCTTGCCAACGACGCACTGCGCGAGGGCGAAGATGCCGACGTGGGCTGCGTGGCCATGGACGAGTTCCACTACTTTGCCGACCCCGACCGCGGTTGGGCCTGGCAGGTGCCGCTGCTCACCCTGCCCCACACGCAATTCATGCTCATGAGCGCCACGCTCGGCGATGTCACTGCCATCGCCGCCTCACTCGAGGAACACACCGGTGCTACCTGCGACTTGGTCGTCGATGCCCCGCGCCCCGTGCCGCTGAGCTACGACTACGTGACGACCTCGCTCGAGGGCACGGTCGAGCTCGCCATGCGCCGTGGAGAGGCCCCGCTCTATATCGTGCACTTTAGCCAGGACGCCGCCCTTGCGACGGCGCAATCCCTCGCCAACTTTGGCATTGCCAGCAAGGAGCAACGCGAGGCTATTAAGGAAGCTGCCAAAGGCACGAGCTTCTCCACGGCTTTTGGCAAGATTCTCAAACGTCTGCTCGGATGTGGCGTCGGTGTGCACCACGCCGGTATGCTGCCGCGCTATCGTCTGCTGGTCGAGCGCTTGGCGCAGCAGGGCCTACTGCCCGTCATTTGCGGCACCGACACGCTCGGCGTTGGCATTAACGTACCCATCCACACCGTGGTGCTCACCGCGCTCACCAAGTTCGATGGCTACAAGATGCGTCGTCTGCGCGCCCGCGAGTTCCATCAGATTGCCGGTCGCGCCGGCCGCTCGGGCTTCGATACCGAGGGTATGGTGATTGCCGAGGCACCCGAGCACGAGATCGAGAATGCCAAGCTTATGGCCAAAGCGGGCGACGACCCCAAAAAACTCCGTAAGATTAAAAAGAAGAAGGCCCCCGAGGGCTTTGTCACCTGGAACAAACAGACCTTTGAGCGCCTGATCGAGACGCAGCCAGAAACGCTCAAGCCGCGTCTGCGCATCACGCACTCCATGGTGATTAGTGTGGTCGAGCAGGGCGGCGATGCCCGAGCCCGCGTACACGACCTCATCGAGACGAGCCTGCAGACTCCCGAGGAAAAGGCCAAGCTCGAGGTTCGCGCCGACGAAATCTTCGCCACGCTCATCGATTCCGGCGTCGTCGTTCGCACCGAGGTGCCGCCCGCGCCCGACGCCCCGACTGACGCCGCACCAGACATCGACTATGCGCTGACGGTCGATCTGCCCGAGGACTTTGCGCTCGATCAGCCGCTCTCGCCGTTCTTGCTTGCCGCGTTGGAGCTGCTCGACCCCGAGAGCGAGACCTATACCATGGATCTAATCTCGATGGTCGAGGCAACGCTCGAGGACCCCAAGCAGGTATTGCGCGCACAGGAGCGCGCCGCGCGCGACCGCGCGATGGCCGAGATGAAGGCTGACGGCGTCGAATATGAGGAACGCCTGGAGCGCATCCAGGATGTCACCTACGAAAAGCCGCTCGAGGACTTGCTCGATGCCGCCTTCGACAAGTACCGCCAGGAGGTACCTTGGGCCAACGACTACCAGCTCTCGCCCAAGAGCGTTCTGCGCGACATGCTGGAGAGCGCGAGCGACTTTAAGGGCTATATCCAAAAGCTCGGCATCGCCCGTTCCGAGGGCATTTTGCTGCGCTACCTGGCAGAGGCCTACCGTTCTCTCGACCGCACCGTGCCCATCGAGAAGCGCGACGAGCGCTTGCGCGACATCATTTCGTGGCTCGGCTTTGTGGTGCGCTCGGTCGACTCGAGCCTGGTGGACGAGTGGGAAAACGCCGGCAACCCCGCTGCACTCGACGCCGCGCCGCCGCAGGGCATCGACGAGGTCGTGGCGGACCGCCGCGGCTGCACGCTGTTGGTGCGCAACGCGCTCTTCCGCCGCGTGACCCTTGCCGCCCGCGAGCACGTTCGCGATCTGGGCGAGCTCGACGAGGACTGGGGCATGAGCGAGGTCCGCTGGCAAAAGGCGCTCGATGCCTACCATGAGCAGCACGAGGAAATCCTCACCGACGGAGACGCCCGCAGCGCCGCGATGTTTTCCATCGACGAGTCCGACGAGAAGACCGCGCACGTGTGGCACGTGCACCAGATCTTTGCCGACGAGGATGGCGACCACGATTTTGGCATCATGGGCGATGTCGATCTGGACGCCACGCAAGACGGCGGCGAGGTCATCTTCAAAAACTACCGCGTCGGCTTTATCGAGGACCTGCTCGAGGACTAGCCGCACATACTGGAACGAAATGAAGTGGGGCCGCTGGCAACATCGCCAGCGGCCCCACTTTTGCACTATACGCTATGCCTTACTCGGTATCCTCAACCTCATACGAATCCGCCTCGGCTGGCTCATCGTTTGTCTCCGTCGCAGCCCCGCGCGCCTCGTCAAACGCCGCCTTCATGGTCTTGTTGCCCCACGTGAGCTTGCGAATGGTAAGATCGTCGGCTTTCTTGTTGGCTAGGCGCAGATTGTTCTCGGAGGACAGCAACGCCTCCTTGGTTTTCTGCAGATGGCTAATCGTCTTGTCAATCTCATCGATTGCCGTTTGGAACTTGCGGCTCGCGATCTCGTAGTTGCGGCCGAAATCGTTCTTGAACTTTTCCATCTTGGCTTCGAAGTTCGTGACGTCGATATTCTGCTGTTTGTACTCCGCCAGCTCCTGCTTATAGCGCAGCGAACCCATGGCGGCGTTGCGCAGCAGCGTGATCATGGGAATAAAGAACTGCGGACGGATCACGTACATCTTCTCGTAGCGATAGCTCACGTCCACGATGCCGGCATTGTAAAGCTCGCTCTCGGGCTCGAGCAGCGTGCAGAGCACCGCATACTCGCAGCCTTTCTGGCGACGATCATGATCGAGCTTCTTAAAGAAATCCTCGTTTTTATGCTTGGTCGCGGTCTCGTCGTTCTCGTTTTTCATCTCGAACATAATCGAAATGACCTCGTTGCCGCTCGCGTCGCACTCGCGGAAGATAAAGTCGCCCTTGGTGCCCTCGGACGCATCGTTATCCTTCTCGAAGTACGCGTTAGGAAACGCCGTCATGCGCAGACGGTTAAACTCGGTCTCGCAGTGCTGCTCGAGCGACTCGCCCACCATCTTGGTGGACAGGCGGATCTTCATTTCCTTAAGGCGCTCAATCTCTTCGTCCTTGTAGCGGATCAACTCGTCGCTCACGCGCTTGGCCTGCGCGAGCTCAAGCTCGTGGGCTGCCTTGGCCTGTTCCTCACGCGAATCGCGCACCGCCAGCTCACTCGTCAGCTTGGCACGCGCCTCATCACGCTCACGCTCCGCCGCGGCGACCGCCTCCGATAGGTTCATTTTGGCCGTCAGCTCCTGTTCGCGCAGCTGGGCACGCAGGCCCTCGGCCTCTTGCTCGGACTGAGCCTTTGCGGCGGAAAACTTCTCTTGTACCTTCGCGCGATAGTCAGCAAGCGCGCGCTCGGCCTCGCTGCGAGCGGCATCGAGCTCACGCTGCGACTCTGCCGCGGCAGCGGCAAGCGCCATCTCCTGGGCCTTGTCCGCCGCGGCAAGCCTGGCCTGCAGCTCGGCAATCTGGGCATCACGTGCAGCTAAATCGTTTTGAGCAGCATTGCGCGCCGAAGCCTCGGCAAGCTTGGCTTCGTCATCCTTGCGTCTCAGCTGCGCGCGCAGGTTGTCAATCTCACGCTGGAGCTCTGCGTTTTCCTTCTGCGCATCCGCACGGGCCTCAACCGCCGCGCGCTGGCTTGCGCTCTCGCGCTCCGTGGCAGCGCCCTCGAGCTTGGCGCGCAGCTCGGCAAGCTCGGCATCGCGCTTGGCAACCTCTTGTGCCAGCTGCTGAGCTGCAGCATTCTTCTGCTCGACAAGCTGAGCATTGCGCTGAGACTCTGCCTTTTGCAAGGCAGCCGTCGAACGAGAGCGCTCAAGTTCCAGCGCCTGCTCGCCCTCGCGCTGGACTGCCTTCACGCGCTCATCCAGGTCGCGCGAAAACTCAGCATCGCGCACCTGCTTGACGATATCCGCATAGCCGGACGCATCGACCTTAAACACTTCGCCACAATGCGGGCACTTGATCTCATTCATAGCAGCTCCTCGATGGACGCAAATTTCAACCGCCTACACTCTACCGCGCCGCACGGACAAAAAAGGCGCCGCCGCCATAATGGCAACGGCGCCAGAACCGCCACAAAGGTGCCTGTCCCCTTTGTGGTGGTTTGTGTGGTGGTTCGAGAATTACAGTCCAAAAAAGCCGAGAATCTGGTCACGGCTTACGGGCCTGTACTCGTTGGCATCGAGACCGACATCGTAACGAAAGATGGGGCGCTCGCGATCGCGGTTGCGCGCGTTGGTGCGGTCTCCCCTGCTGTGGATATGCCCGTGCAGCATAATTGCGCCACGCGCCTTGCCATTCCAGCTTAGCATGGGGTAATGGCTCATCACCAGACGATGACCCTTGGCATAGCCGGGAGCAATCTCCAGGTAATCGCGCACGTCTTCCCAAATCTGCGGTATGTCGGAATCTTCCCAGTCGCCGTCATGGTTACCCCGTATGAGCGTCACATTCTTGCATTCGATACGCTTGCGCAGGTGCACGGCATCCGCTAGGGGCAAACGATAGGTAAAGTCTCCCAGGATGTAGAGACGGTCATCCGCGGCCACGCACTCATTGATGGCATCGATGACCTTGCGGCTCATCTTCTCGACCGAGCCAAACGGCCGGTCCATGTCGTGCAAGATATTCGTATCGCCCAGGTGCAGGTCGGCGGTAAACCACATCATCGTCTATGCCCTCATTTCGCAACGCGTTCAACTCGTGCTAAGTATACAGACGCATCGATGCGGCGGTTATCCAAAGAGCCCACCGAACAGTCCGCGGCGGCGCTTGTCTTGCTTTTTCGAAGCGTCACCCTGGGCATTCTTATCCTGCCGCTTCTTACGATCCCGCTCCAACTCATCGTCATCGAGTAGCATATCCCACTCAAACGAATCGTCTGTCAGATCGAACTGGTCGTCGTCATCAAACATGGCAGTCTCCCTTATCGATTAGCGAGCATCCACCACGTAGAGTCCAACACGCACCTGATGCCACGGGCTGCGCTCGGGAGCAACCTGTTGCACGCGGGCCTCAAATACGTCCTCATGGCCGTAATACATCATCAAGGACAGCGGGCCGACCTCGTTTCCCGGAACATAGCCAAGCTTGGTGTTGCCACAGTAAATCGCAACCGCCTCGGGATCATGGGGATTATCGCGCTCGGCGCACAGCGTCAGTTTATCGCCCACTTTAAGATCGCCTAGGACCAAAGCACCGTCGGCATATTGAAATCCTGCGATATGAAACGACAGAAGAACACGTGAAGGCTCGTACATGGCAACTCCTCTAACGGCCGGATAAACCAGCGTTTGACCTTATCGAGAAGTCTACGGGCCCGTGCGGACATAAATTCATCCTTATCTGATTCTAATGCACAAACATGCGCACGAACTTGTACTTCCAGCTTGCGTAAGGAGCATAGCGAAATGGCACGTCCAGCCACGTCGCCTTGCTCACGATGCTCTTCTTGTGGCTAAACGTATCGAAGCTCTCGCGTCCATGGTACTGCCCCATACCGCTCGCTCCCATGCCGCCAAAGCCCATATGACTCGTAGCCAAATGCATAATGGTGTCATTAACACAGCCGCCGCCAAAGGGCACGTAGCGCACAAAGCGCTGCTGAGCCGCGCGATCCTGGCTAAAGATATACAGGGCCAGCGGCGTCGGACGATCCGTAATAAACGCTTCGGCCTCGTCTAGGCTCTCAAACGTCAGCACCGGCAAAATGGGACCGAAAATCTCCTCCTGCATCACGGCGTCATCGGGGGTCACGCCGTCTAGGATCGTCGGCTCAATCTTGAGCGACGACTCGCGCGCCGTGCCTCCCAGCACAACCTTATCGGGGTCGATCAGCCCACGCACGCGCGCAAAATGCTTGGCGTTGACGATATGTCCGTAGTCCTCGTTATCGAGCGGATGCTCGCCAAACATACGGCGGACCTCCCCCTTGATGAGGCCCAGCAGCTCGTCGTGCACGCGCGCGTCGACCAGCAGGTAGTCGGGCGCTACGCAGGTCTGCCCCACGTTGAGCCATTTACCAAAGGCGATACGCCGTGCCGCAACCTTCAAGTTTGCCGTCGCATCCACGATGCAGGGACTCTTTCCGCCCAGCTCAAGCGTCACGGGCGTAAGGTTTTTACTTGCGTGCTCCATGACGAGCTTGCCGACCGGAACGCTACCGGTAAAGAAGATCTTGTCCCAGCACTCATCGAGCAGCGCCTCGTTCTCGGCGCGCCCACCCTCGACAACCGTCACCAGGCGCGGATCAAATGCCTCTTCACAGATTTGCTTGAGCACCACGCTCGATGCCGGAGCATAGGCGCTCGGCTTGATGACCACGGTATTGCCCGCGGCAAGGGCCCCGGCGAGCGGCTCGAGTGTTAGCAAAAACGGGTAGTTCCACGGAGCCATAATGAGCGTGACGCCATAGGGCACGGCTTGCGTTTTGCACACACTCACGGCGTTGGCAAGGTCACACGGACGCAGGCGCGGACGACTCCATCGAGCCACATGCGCAATCTGATGACGAATCTCGGAAAGCGATGTGCCGATCTCGCACATATATGCCTCGTCATGCGACTTTCCCAAATCAGTCTTGAGCGCATGGGCAATATCGGCCTCGTGCGCCCGTACCGCCTCGCGTAAACTCACGAGCGTGCGACGTCGAGCATCGACATCAAACGTAGCGTGCGTCTTAAAGTAGGTGCGCTGATCGCCGACGATGCGCGCGATTTCCTCGGTGTTCATGGGCCCTCCTAGTTCTTGTCCTCAAACATACCACCCGCGACGACTTCGTACATACGCTCGAGCTCCAAACGGTCCATCAAAAGCGGAACGGGGTACAGAGGATTGGCCTCGGCATCGGCATGTGCTGCCATCTGCGGAATGTCAGAGCGGCGAATGCCCGCCACATATTTGGGAATGTCCAAGGCGGCGTTCATGCGGTCGACCCAATCGATAAAGGCCTCGGCCGCCAGGCTGTCCTGCGCGTTAACCGGCGCGATGCCGGCCATGCGGGCGAGATCAGCGAGCTTAGGAGCAGCAGCTTCACCATAAGCGCGAAGCATGTGCGGCAGGATGATAGCATTGGCCAAGCCGTGCGGAATCCCGTAACGCCCGCCCAGGCTGTGTGCGATGGCATGAACGTATCCAACATAGGAGCGCGTAAAGGCAACACCCGCCTTATACGCCGCCGAAAGCATACTGCGACGCGCACGCATGTCATCGCCATGCTCATAGGCCTCGAGCAAATTGTCGTGGATGAGCTGAACCGCCTGTCGCGCCATCTTGCGCGTATAGGGTGTGGTGCTTCGCCCGATAAACGCCTCGACGGCATGCGTCAGGGCGTCCATGCCCGTTTGTCCCGTAATGGAAGCGGGCAGGCCGCGCGTAAACTCGGGGTCGTGCACCGCGAAGCGCGGGATAAGCACAAAGTCGTTAATGGGATACTTGTAGTGTGTCTCGTCATCGGTAATTACTGCCGCAAGCGTGACCTCACTTCCCGTACCTGCCGTGGTGGGAACGGCGATAAGCAGCGGCAGGCGACGATGAATCCGCAGCAGCCCTCGCATCTTGTTGATGGGCTTGTTTGGCTGCGCGATGCGTGCGCCCACGCCCTTGGCGCAGTCCATGGCCGAGCCACCGCCAAAGCCGATAATGGCCTGGCAGGCGCGCTCTCGATACAGGGACGCCGCTTCTTCCACGTTTGAGACCGTGGGGTTCGCTGATGTTTTGGCATAGACCGCAACGCCAATTCCCTTGGACGCGAGCGCTGTCTCGAGCGGTGCCGTGAGCCCCAGACGGGCAATGCCGGGATCCGTCACGATAAGAACCCGCTGTATCGAACGCTTTTGAAGCACTGTGGGCACATCCTCAGCGTGCTCCAGAATGCGTGGCTCGGTATAGGGCAGCACCGGCAATGCGATGCGAAAAACCGTTTGATACGTTCGGCACCAGGCGCGGCGGGCTAGATGCATAAAGGAAACTCCTTCATTTGTTGATTGGTCAACATTTGCTCGACCGATTGTACTCAGCGGCGGTCAAAGACGGCCCGCCAATCGTTAATCAATCAACATCTTCATATCTCAAAATTGTTTTATTAAAAATCATTCCTAATAGGCTTCACATTTGGTTGCATTTATGGATAATAGAACTCGTCAAGACGCACGTCCGGAGAGGGCCCTTACGGGACCGGACAAGCGCCCCATCGCCATCGATCGAAAGGATCGAATCATGAAGTTTGTTTGCCCCGTTTGCGGTTATGTGGAAGAGTTCGACGGCGACCAGCTGCCCGAGGACTTCAAGTGCCCCCAGTGCGGCGTTCCCGGTTCTCGTTTCCTGAAGCAGGAGGAGGGTCAGCTCGAGTGGGCTGCCGAGCACGTCGTGGGCGTCGCCAAGATGGAGGGCGTCTCCGAGGACATCGTTGCCGACCTGCGCGCCAACTTTGAGGGCGAGTGCTCTGAGGTCGGTATGTACCTGGCCATGGCTCGCGTCGCTCATCGCGAGGGCTATCCCGAGATCGGCCTGTACTGGGAGAAGGCTGCCCACGAGGAGGCCGAGCACGCCGCCAAGTTCGCTGAGCTCCTGGGCGAGGTCGTGACCGACTCCACCAAGAAGAATCTCGAGATGCGCGTTGAGGCCGAGAACGGCGCCACCGCCGGCAAGACCGATCTTGCCAAGCGCGCCAAGGCCGCCGGCCTCGATGCCATCCACGACACCGTGCACGAGATGGCTCGCGACGAGGCCCGCCACGGCAAGGCTTTCGCCGGCCTGCTTAAGCGCTACTTTGGCTAAGCCAACCGCCTGAGACATAACCTCTAGCTCGATGAGGCCCGGACCGTATTGGTTCGGGCCTTTTTCGTGGGCTTATTGCAGCTGTTCTTGAAGAACGACGAGCGAATGAGGGCTCAGGTCGTCGTATTGAATGAGGACGCGAGATGGAGTGTTCTTAGTCGATGCCCGATCACCCGTCCACAGGCAATCGGCGATGTTGACATAGGAAATACGAGCGTCAGCAAGAGCCTTCGCGAAACTCTCCCCCGCCTTGTCCTCGGCCAGGGCAACGGTACAGTAAAGGCCCGCGTCTGCATGTTCGATCGAGACCTCCCCTGCCGGAAACGCCTTCCGCACAAGCGCCGCCAGGCCATCGCGTGCCTCGCGAGCGCGCACGCGCACGCGGTTCACATGTCGCTCGTAATCACCCGATTCCAGCAAACGAGCCAAAGCGACCTGGTCAACAGAGCTCACCGATGAAGCGTAAAAACCAAGGTTGCGCCTAAACCGCTCCATCAGCTCATCGGGCAACACCATGTACGCTAGACGCAACGCCGATGAAAGGCTCTTCGAAAACGTGTTGGTATAGATAACCGACTGGGCGGCATCGATTGACGCGAGCGCGGGAATCGGCTTGCCGGCAAGGCGAAACTCACAATCGAAGTCGTCTTCGATGAGATACCGGCCCGGCCGCTCGGCGGCCCAGCTCAGCAGCGCATAGCGACGTGCAATGCTCGTCACAAGGCCGGTCGGATACTGATGGGACGGCATCAGGTGAAGAACGTCGGTCCCGGTTTTCTGCAGAGCGCTCAAATCCACGCCCTCACCATCCAACGGGATATGCCGAACTTTGCAACCCATAGCCTGATAGATGCGCGTCAGGCGCAAATAGCCCGGATCTTCAACGGCATACACCTTGTCGGCTCCAAGCAGCTGAACCAACATGGTATCGAGCAGCTGGGCGCCCGCGCCGATAACAATGTTGTAGGGGTCGACATTCATGCCCCTTGTCCCGCGCAGATGATGAGCAATTGCGCGTCGTAGCCGAGCGGTGCCCTGTGCTGGCGCGGGCGAAAAGATTTCGCGCTCGTCTTCGGATGCCAGCGTCGCCCGCAGTGCGCTTTGCCAAAGCCGCGCCGCCTCCAAAGCAGAAGGAGAAAGCGCATCGAATCGCTCGACCTGTCCGTTGACATCATGCACGCTGGGGCCCACAGAGACGGCATCTCGGTCGATGCCCTCCGCAGCCGAAGCCAAAACCGGTGCATCCGGAAGCTCGCAAGCGTAGTAGCCACGACGTGGTATTGAGCAAATATAGCCCTCAGCGAGTAACTGGCTATATGCATTCTCGATGGTAATAACACTGATTCCCAGATGACTGGCAAAGGCGCGCTTAGACGGCAAATGCTCCCCCGCCACAATGCGTCCAGCTACGATATCATCTCGAATTTGCTGGTAAACATACTCATAGAGCGATGCTTCGCCGCGTTTTTCCAAATTGTAGTCAAGCATGAGCCTATCACCTGACCTTATTAAGTCATTCAATCTGGTATTAGTCTGACCTTGTAATTATCTCGAAAACTGAGTATTTTGTCATACCCAGCTCCCCGATAGGATGTTCCGTCAAGCAATGCACATGCCAACCAAGGGAGCAACCATGGCAGAACAGAACAGCAAGGCCGACCGCGTCAAACTCAATCGCGAGCTCGCGCAGATGCTCAAGGGCGGCGTCATCATGGACGTTACCACGCCCGAGCAGGCACGCATCGCCGAGGAGGCAGGCGCCTGCGCCGTCATGGCCCTCGAGCGCATCCCGGCCGACATCCGCGCCGCAGGCGGCGTCTCGCGCATGAGCGACCCCAAGATGATCAAGGGCATCCAAGAGGCCGTCTCCATCCCCGTCATGGCCAAGTGCCGCATCGGTCACATCGTCGAGGCGCAGGTCCTGCAGGCCATCGAGATCGACTACATCGATGAGTCCGAGGTTCTCTCCCCTGCCGATGACGTCTATCACATCGACAAGACCCAGTTTGACGTGCCGTTTGTCTGCGGCGCCCGTGATCTGGGCGAGGCGCTGCGCCGTGTTGCCGAAGGCGCCACGATGATTCGCACCAAGGGTGAGCCGGGTACGGGCGACGTCGTTCAGGCCGTGCGTCACATGCGCAAGATCCAAAAGCAGATCCGTGACGTTGTTGCCCTGCGCAACGACGAGCTCTTTGAGGCAGCCAAGCAACTGCAGGTTCCGGTCGAGCTGGTGCGCGAGGTCCATGCCACGGGTAAGCTTCCCGTCGTGAACTTTGCCGCCGGCGGCGTAGCGACCCCCGCCGACGCCGCGCTGATGATGCAGCTGGGCGCCGAAGGCGTGTTTGTCGGCTCGGGCATCTTTAAGAGCGGCGACCCCGCCAAGCGCGCAGCCGCCATCGTCAAGGCCGTGGCAAACTTCACCGATGCCAAGCTCATTGCCGAGCTTTCAGAGGACCTGGGCGAGGCCATGGTGGGCATCAACGCCGACGAGATCGAGATTATCATGGAAGAGCGCGGGCGCTAGTCCAGCAGAAAGGATCGCACATGAGCGATTATGCAGACCAAACGGTCGCCGTGCTGGCGGTCCAAGGCGCATTTGCCGAGCACGAGGCAAGACTATCCGAGCTGGGCGCGCGCTGTATTGAGCTGAGGCAGGCGGCTGATTTGAAGCAGGACTTTGACCGTCTGGTACTTCCCGGCGGCGAGTCTACCGTTCAAGGGAAGCTGCTTGATGAGTTGGGCATGCTCGAGGAGCTTCGCACCCGCATTGTTGAAGGCATGCCCGTCCTGGGCACCTGCGCCGGCCTGATTCTGCTGGCTCACGACTTTGCCGCCCATGACGATAAGGGCACGCCGCGCCTGGCAACCATGGATGTGCTCGTTGAGCGCAATGCCTACGGCAGGCAGCTCGGCAGTTTTCGAACCAAGGGGCAGGTAGCTGGCATCGACGGTGAAGTGCCGCTGACGTTTATCCGCGCGCCCCGCATCGTCGAGGTCCACGGCGACGCAAAGGCCTTAGCGAAAGTCGACGGCCGTATCGTCGCCGCGCGCCAGGGCAACCAGCTCGGCGTAACCTTCCACCCCGAACTCGACGAAGACACCCGCCTCCACGAACTGTTCCTACAAATGTAGGCATCGAAATCAACAAACGAAACGAGAGTGGATAATCTCCCACCTTGAGCATGAATATGGGCTCATACCGGGAGATTATCCACTCTCATGCTACGTAGTCGTTGGGTGTTCCTATAGTTTTGTCAACCGTCGGGGCTACTCCCGGTAGGGCACCCGGTCGCGCATCACGGCGTATATCGCCCTGAGCCGCTTCCTCGCGACGGCCTTGAGCGCCCGCCCGTGCCCCATGCCCCGCGCCCTGCAGGCCCGGTAGTACTCGCCGTAGCGCCCCGAGGACCTCACCAGGCTGTTGCACGAGAAGATCAGCAGGGACTTGAGCCTCGCGTCGCCGCGCCTGGACGCCCTGACCGACCTCACCGACGTGCCGGAGCTCCTCACCCTCGGGGCTATGCCGCAGTACGAGGCCAGGTGGTCGTGGTCCGGGAACCTCCCGATGTCGACCGACACCGCGAGCTGCGCCGCGGTCCTCGGGCCGATGCCGGGCACGGTGAGCAGGCACGCGTAGGTCTCGTCGCCCTCGAGCAGCGCCGCCGTCTCGGCCTCGAGGGCCCCGGCCTCGTCGAGGGCCTCCGATATCCGGGCGGCCAGGAACATGACCTGCCTGTTCTCGGCCTCGACGAGCGCCGGCGGGGGCGCGGTGGAGGCGGCCGCGGCCTCCCCGGCGGCCTCGGCCCGCGGGCCCCCGGCCCCGGAGCGGGCGATCCCCCACGCCCCGCCGAACCCGGCGAGCAGCTCAAGCCACCGCCGGTCCGACAGGTCGACCGCGGCCTCGAGGGCCGGGCAGGACTCGAGCAGCACCGCGCGCAGGCGGTTCTTGTCCCTGGTCGCGCAGGCGACGACGTGGTCGCGCTGCGACGAGAGGGCGCGGGCGGCCTCGAGGGCCTCGCCGCGGCCCGGGACCCCCGACAGGGAGTCCGGCACGCCCAGGGCGGTCCGCGCGATCACCGCGGCGTCGCGCT
>CABUUB010000024.1 GCA_902494625.1 uncultured Collinsella sp. | reverse complement strand
GTGAGCTCGGCGATAACCTTCTCGACGAGCGTGGTCTTGCCCGAGTTTTGGAAGCCGATAAACGCGATCGCGGGGACGGCCGGTGCCGGAACTGCGGGCGCGACGGCGACGGGTGCGCTCGCGGGCGCGTTACCGTCTGCGGCGGCAAGCGCGGTTTCGGCGGCAGCAACCTGACGCTCTGCACGATCCCACACGCCCGAGCGGCCGCCCTCCTTGTGCAGCAGGCGCACGTCGACGATCTCCATGCCGCGATCGACGGCCTTGCACATGTCATAGATCGTTAGACACGCGGCACTCGCGCCGGTCAGAGCCTCCATCTCGATACCCGTCTTGCCCGTCACGCCCGCCGTGACCAGCACGTGAAAGCCAACCTGCCCGTCCGAACGCGCCGGCGCCCAGCCCTCGGGCACGTCCTCGGCCGGCGTCCCCGCCGGAGCGATGGGTGCAATGTCGCACTTGCTCTTGGTAATGAGCAGCGGATGACACATGGGAATGATGTCGCTCGTGCGCTTGATGGCCATGATGCCCGCCACGCGTGCGCAGGCAAGCACGTCGCCCTTTTTGGCGCGGTCCTGCAGCACCATGGCCTGCGTCTCGGGATGCATGAGGATGGTGCCCTCGGCGATGGCGATGCGATGGGTCTCGGCCTTGTCGGACACGTCGACCATGCGTACCTCGCCCTTGGCGTCCACATGCGTCAGCTCGTCGCGGCGGGCGTCGCGGGCGGGCTCGGTGGCAGCACTGGCAGTCGGCTGCGCGGACGTGTCGGCGTTGCCAGCATTCGCCGCAGCCGTGACTTTGTGGGCAGACATCGCGGCCCTGCGAGCGGCCTTGGTGGCATCGGCGTACCTGCTCTTGGCCATATGATCATCCTCCGATTTGGGACATAAATCGTTGCGTGCCCTCAATTATCGCGTGTTCCTGCGGTTTGTGGGCCACGGCATCGCGCCAAATAGAAAGTACCTGCATATCATCACCGCGGCGCAGTGCCTCACGCACCGAATACTCGGCATCGCTGAACAGGCACGGACGCACGTTGCCATCGGCCGTCAGGCGCAGGCGGTTGCAGTTCGCACAAAAATGGTTGGACATGGCGCTAATAAAGCCGACCGTTCCCGCCGCGCCCGGAAAGTGCCAATAGCGCGCGGGACCCGCGCCGGCGGGGGCGTCGTTGGTCTCGAGCGGCTCAAGCTCACCCAGGCCAACCGCAGCGGCCCCGGCATTGATGCGCGCTCGCAGCTCGTCACTCGGCACGGTGTCGCTTGCGTCCCACAGCTCGGGATTGAGCGTGGGCGCATGCGGGTCCACGGCGCAATGCGAGCTCGTACGTTCGTCGCCAATGGGCATGTATTCGATAAACCGCAGGTGGATAGGGCGATCGACCGTCAGGCGCGCGAGGGCAGCTACATCCTGGTTAAGCCGGCGCACAACAACGCAGTTCACCTTAACGGGCTCAAAGCCCCAAGCCAGCGCTGCATCGATGCCGGCCATGGTCTGCTCGAGCCGACCCAGGCGCGTGATCTTTCCAAACAGCGAGGGGTCGAGCGTGTCGAGCGAGATGTTGACGCGGTTAAGCCCGGCATCTTTGAGCTGCGGCGCCAGCTTGGGTAGCAGGGCGCCATTGGTGGTGAGCGAGATGTCCTCGATCTGCGGAATCGCGCGGATGTCACGAATGAGCGGGATGATACGGCGGCTGACCAGCGGCTCGCCACCCGTCAGACGCACGCGGTGAATGCCTTCCCCCGCTACCAAGCGCACAAAGCGGGCGATTTCCTCGGCGCTGAGCAGCTCGTCGTGCGCGCGGGGTGCCACGCCGTCGGCTGGCATGCAATAGATGCAGCGGAAATTGCACTTGTCGGTAACGGCAATGCGCAGGTAGTTGATATCACGGCCAAAACCGTCATGTTGCACGTGCCCGTCCACGCAGCCCTCCCCTCACGCCAGTCTTTATTCTTCAGGGAATATAGTACCGCACGGGAAGAATGGGTCGACATACGTACGACACGAAAAGCCTTTGCGAGCAAGACCGGCTTCCCGAGCCCATCCTCAGCACGCAAACCATCACAACATTCGATGCTTTTCCCGTTTTTGGCAAAAAACGTCGAATGTTGTGATGCTTTGCCTGCCCACGGCACCCCGTAGAAGGACCGGAACGTCCCTAAAGGCCGCCGTCCCAGTGCCGAATCACGAATTCTCGTAGGTCGTTCTGACGTTTCTGGAACGCTTCGCTTCGGTCGCACTTAAGGCCCATAGCGAGCGCGATGGCATTCATCGCCCGATGCAATTGCAGTTGATGGGCAAACTGAGTCCCGGTGAGAACGATCATCCTAAAGCCCAGCGCGCTCAGCACGGTCATACGCTCCGCATCCGACGCGCTGCGCTGTTTATCAAAATGGTCCGAGCCGTTGTATTCAATCCCCGTACCGTTTGCAGGCGCAAATACGTCGATCTCGAAATACCCGGCCTTAGCGAGATATTTGAACTCGTTGGGAACATCGACCCGATGGTTGAGCTCAACCTTGGCGTATCCCAAACCGCCCTGGGAACGTTTTGCTACGACCATGATTGCGGTGGCCGTCTCCATGGGCGACCGCGCGCCATCGTGCACGCGCCTGAGCACGGCGGCCGCGCGTATGGCCCCCTGACGAGATCGGTTCTCATTGCAATAAGCAATCAAGTCGGCAACGGTATACCTCTGCCCCATCTCGATATAATCGTCTGTCGACAGATGATTCAAATGGTATCGGGCACAGATTTCGTAGCCATATTCCAGCTGCTCGGGCTCGCTCATCCACGAACCCGCTTGGACAAAGCACATGGCCTCATCAACCACTAGAAGGCCCTCTGCCACCTCGATAAGATGACCTGGAGGTACCGGCGCTCCAAACACGTGGCACCTAAATCCAGCCGGCGTCGAGCGCTCAAAATCGAAGTTGACGAGCGTGTCGATATGATCGAGCTCTTCTCGTGGAATACCAAGCGAGACCAGATAGTCGACAACGATCCCAACTGCCGTTGAAGCCCTCAGCCCCTTGGCATCGAGTCCCAATTTGGGCAGGCTCGCGACCGGTTCCGCCTCGTTAGCAAGCGAGTCCTCATCGTATAGACTGCTTGCTCGCGAGAGCGGCTCGGACGGGCGCGCCACGTTGTGGTACAGCCAGGCAGTCTTATGGGACAGGACGATCGGCAGGTCCATGAGCCCTCCAATGGAGTCGAATAACCAACCTTATTCCCCTGCCCACGGGTCCGCACACCTTCGTGCGCAAGAAAGCGATTCCACCCGGCCGAGTGGCAGAAAAACCATCACAACATTCGATGCTTTTCCCGATTTTGGCAAAAAACGTTGAATGTTGCGATGGTTTGAGGCGAGGTGAGGGGCACAGAGGGCCAAAGCATCGTGCTTGGAGCGTGACTATTTTTTTCGCCCCGTCGTCAACACAAACCTTGACTCTACAATCGTTATAGGGTTTTCACTACACTGATACCTAAACGAACCAAGCCAGAAAGTACCCCGCCCATGGAACACGACCTCACACGCGGCAATGTCCTCAAGACCATCGCGGTCTTTGCCCTGCCTTATATGCTCTCGTACTTTTTGCAGATGCTCTACGGCATGGCCGACCTGTACATGATGGGGCAGTTTAGCGGCGCCGCCGGCATCACCGCCGTGGGCAATGGCGCGCAGACGCTCTATATCATTACCGTGACGCTCGTTGGCCTGGCCATGGGAACGACGGTCATCGTCGGCCACGCCGTGGGTTCGCGCCGGTTTGACCGTGCCGAGACCGCCATCGGCAACACTATCACACTCTTTATGGGCGTCTCGGTGGTGCTGGCCGCCATCTTGTTTGCACTATGCCCGCAAATCGTGGCGCTCATTGGCACGCCGGCCGAGGCAGTCGAAGGCACCGCCGCCTACCTGCGCATCTGCTTTATCGGCATTCCCTTTATCGCCGCGTACAACATTCTTTCGGCCATCTTTCGCGGGCTGGGCGATTCGCGCTCGCCTATGTACGTGATTGGCGTCGCGTGCATCATTAACATCACGCTCGACTTTCTGTTTATCGGCCACATGGGGCTCGGCCCCGTGGGCGCGGCGCTCGGCACGGTAACCGCCCAGACGGCCAGCGTTGCGCTCGCACTCGTGTGGCTTAAGAGCCGCCGTACGAACATCCACGTTAAGCGCAGCGACCTGCGTCCCCAGCCCGAGGTGCTCGGCAGCATTCTTAAGATCGGCGTGCCCGTGGCCGTGCAGGACGGCTGCATCCAGGTGGCGTTTATGTTTATCACCGTCATCGCCAACCATCGCGGCCTGGTCGATGCCGCTGCCGTGGGCCTGGTCGAGAAGATGATCAGCTTTTTGTTCATTGTGCCGAGTTCCATGGGTGCCACCGTCAGCGCGCTCACGGCGCAAAACGCCGGCGCGGGCAAGGGCGATCGTGCACGTCAGGTGCTCAAAGATGCCATGACAATCTCGGTAGTGTATGGCTGCCTGATCACAGCGCTGATGTGGCTGGTGGCACCGGCGTTTATCGGCTTTTTTGCCAAGGACGCCGCGGTGGTCGCCGCCGGCACCGGCTATATGCGCAGCTACATTTTCGACGCGATTTTTGCCGGCATCCACATTTGCTTTAGCGGCTTTTTCGCTGCGTATGGCAAGAGCTACATCGGCTTTGCGCACAACGTGCTGGCCGTGGCGCTCATTCGCGTGCCCGGCGCGTGGCTGCTGTCGAACGCCTATTCCGATACATTGTTTCCCATGGGTATCGCCTCGCCGTGCGGATCGATTTTGTCGGCAGCCATCTGTGTTGTCGCGTTTACCGCGCTCAACCGCCGCGGAGCTTTTGACAAGTTGGTGGCGTAGCGAGGCGAGTCTGGCTCCCCTCCCCTGCTTTTTATCGAAAGGAGCGGTCCTATGACCGACTCGCCAACTGAACATACCGAGGGCCTGCTCCGCATTGGCGAGGTGGCGCGCTTGTTCAACCTGAGTGTGGGCACGTTGCGCCATTACGAGCAGATGGGATTGCTGGACCCGGCGCACATCGATTCGACAAGTGGATACCGCTACTACGGATCTCGGCAGCTCTCCACCCTCAACACCATCAGCCACCTGCGCGTTCTCGACTTGCCGCTCGCACAAATCCGCGAGTTTGTGACCACGCGCGATGTGGACCTCATGCAGCGACAGCTGGCTCAGCAGCAGGAGCTCATCGAGCGCAAGCGCCGCGAGCTGGAGCGCGTGTCGCGCAAGATCGATAACCGACTTGCGCTGCTGCACGATGCCTTGAACACCGAGCTCGATACCATTTGCACAATCGATGCGCCCGAGCTTCGCTGTGCCGTATTGCGCGAACGCGTCAACCCTACCGACGCCTATGCGCTGGAGTGGCAGATTCGTCAGCTGCAGAAGGGCCAGCACGAGACCTTTGTCTTTCTGGGCAACTTGGGCGTTGGGATCAGCGTCAAGCGTCTCGCAGCCGGTGACTTTGACGGCTACGACGAGGTCTTTCTGCTGCTCGATGACACCGATGAGTACTTGGGCGACGTCGAGACACGACCCGCCGCGCGCTGCCTGACCATAAGCTTCCGCGGCACGCACGGGCAAGCGGGCCCGCGCTATGAGCAGCTGCTCGGCTATATTCGCGAACATAACCTGACGCCCGCCGGTCCATCGCGCGAGATTGCCCTGATCGACGACATCATCAGCGACGATCCCGCGACCTATGTGACGCAGATCGCAGTACCCGTTGCCCCGTCCAAATAAGAACCGCCCGGAAGGCAGTTCAATCATGCTTCCCGGGCGGTTCTTCAATTAGGCTATCAATGCGCTAAGCCTGGGGCACCTGACCAGTCGCCAGGATCTGCTCGAGCGCATCCTCGTCCAGCACGGGTACACCCAGCTGCTCGGCCTTGGTGAGCTTGGAGCCTGCCTTGGGGCCGGCGACCAGATAGCTCGTCTTCTTCGACACACTGCCCGAAACCTTGGCGCCGAGCACCTTGAGCGCCGCGCCCGCCTCATCGCGCGTGCGGTTGACGAGCGTACCGGTGAGCACGAAGGTCAGACCCGCAAGCGGCTGTGCGTCGGCGAGCTCGCCTGCCACGCCAGCGTCGGCTGCGGCTTGCGCGTGCGTGGCGCTCAAATCGACCTCGAGCGACAGGCCCGCCTGGCGCAGGCGCTCCAGCACGGCAAGGTTCTCGGGCACGGCCAGGAACTGCTTGACGCTCGCCGCAATCTTAGGACCGATGCCCTCGCACTCGGCGATGTCCTCTTCACTCGCCAAGACGAGCTTGTCAATCGACAGGAATCGCTCGGCGATGACCTCGCCCACACTCTTGCCCACGTGGCGGATGCCCAGGGCAAACAGCACACGACCGAGCGGCTGGCTCTTGGACTTGTTGAGCTCGGCGATGATTTTCTCGGCCGTCTTGAAGCCCACCGGAATGGGATCGCCTTTCTTGACGCCCTTTTTGCTGTTGGAGCTGGCGTACACGCGGCCCGTGTCCAGGCCGGCAATGTCATCGACCGTGAGCTGGTAGAAGTCTGCGACATCGTGGATCAGGTCGGCGGCGATCATCTTGTCGACGATCTCGTCGCCCAGGCCGTCGACGTCCATGCAGCCACGGCTCACCCAGTGGAGCAGGCGCTCCTTGAGCTGCGCGGGGCAGTCGATGGAGACGCAGCGGTAAGCGACCTCGCCATCCTCGTGGACCACGGGGCTGCCGCACACGGGGCAGACCTCGGGCATGTGCCAGTCGACCGAATCGGCCGGGCGCTTGTCGAGCACCGGGCCCACGACCTCAGGGATTACGTCGCCTGCCTTGTGCACGATGATGGTATCGCCCTCGCGCACGTTTTTGCGACGGATCTCATCGATGTTATGCAGCGTGGCGCGCGCGATGGTGGAGCCGGCAACCGTCACCGGGTCGAACTCGGCGACCGGCGTGAGCACACCGGTGCGGCCCACCTGGATGCGTATTTCGCGAAGCACCGTCTGCTTTTCCTCGGGCGGGAACTTAAAGGCAATGGCCCAGCGCGGCGCGCGGGCGGTAAAGCCCAGGTCGAGCTGCTGCTGGAAGCTGTCGACCTTTACAACCACGCCGTCGATGTCGTAGTCCAAGTCACCGCGGTGCTCAAGCGCCTGGGCGCAGAACTCGTGGACCTCGGCCGGCATGGCGCAACGAGCCACGTTGGGGTTGACGCTAAAGCCGGCGCTACGCAGCCAGTCCAGAAACTCGCGCTGGCTGTGGACGTGCAGCGGGTCGGTATCGGCGATGGCGTAGATAAAGGTGGCCAGGTCGCGGCGTGACGTGACCTTGGGATCCTTTTGGCGCAGGCTGCCGGCGGCGGCGTTGCGCGGGTTAGCGAAGGGGTCGCGGCCCTCGGCATCGGCCTCTTCATTCAGACGAACAAAGCTGCCCTTGGGCATATAGACCTCGCCGCGCACCTCGATGGTACGCTCACGGTCGGCGCCCATGTGGACAAGCGCCGCCTCGGACAGATGCATGGGCACATCCTTGATGGTACGGACGTTGAGCGACACGTCCTCGCCCGTGATGCCATCGCCACGTGTGGCCGCGCGTACGAAGGTTCCGTTTTGGTAGGTAAGGGCCACGCCCAGACCGTCGATCTTAAGCTCGCAGGTATAGGTGACGCTACCAGCACCGAGCGCATCCTCGGTGCGCTGGAGCCACGCGTCGAGTTCGTCCAGATCCATGGCATCGTCCATGGAATACATGCGCGCCATGTGCGTGACCGGCGTAAACTGCTCGCTCACGTAGCCGCCCACGCGCTGGGTATAGCTGTCGGGCGTCACCAGGTCGGGGTGGGTGGCCTCGATTTCCTGCAGCTCAACGAGCATTTTGTCAAAGGCGGCGTCCGTAATCTCGGGCGCGTCGAGCATGTAGTAGCGATAGGCGTGGTAATCGAGCTCGTGGCGCAGCTCGGCCGCGCGCGTTGCCGCCTGGGCACGGGCGTCGGTCGGTGCGACAGCATCCGTGCTCGCGGGCGTTTCGGTATCGATGTCCACACCGTCACCAAACAGGCTCGATTGCTCCATAGCGGCACTCCTTCGCTCGATTTCAAACGGATACAAGAGTACCACCGGTCGCGATGGAGCCAAATCGCCCTTTCGAACCGCACCGAATCGGCAGCGGCCGGACCGAGGTGGACAATTAGTTCAGATATGCATAAATCCTAGAGCTGGATCAGGCACGAACACCCCTGCTTCAACTAATTTGGGCTCCCTGAGACCATGTAAACGTCCCGCTCTCCCTCCCAAACACCCATTCGAGCCCCATCCCAATTAAAAAATTGCTCAAAACGCATCCCAAGCTGCCCCAGATTTATACGTATCTGAACTAGCTGTCCAGGCTCACCCAGAATCGAGCAACTTCATACGCTCCTTTATGTAACTCAATTCATTGCAGTTAATATTTTATATTGTGTTTGCAATATATTTTGGTATTATCAACGTGAGGTGAATGAAATGAAGAATCAGTCCAAACGCTTCCTAGCCATCCTCGTCCCCCTTGTCCTTATAGCAGCCGCTTTGCTCGGCTTTTTCTGGAAGGACATCCCCTTTTCGAAGGAACTTTCCTTGCGGGGTGAAGTCGTTGCTGTTTATCACCCTTCCGCCAGCGGGGCGAGTGAAGGTCGCTTCGTGATCGCAAGCGAGCAATTCCAGTCCGCACCACTGCACCTCAACTTCAAAGTCGATTCGACCATCCCCATCAAGGATCAGGATGGTAAGAAGGCAGAAGTCGGAGCCATCAAAGAAGGCGTCTACGTTGACGTAACCTGCACCGTCAACACCAGCAGCGATTCCGATCCAACAAAGCTGCCCGCCCTCATAACGCCAACAGCCATCATGATTACGCAAAAAGAATAGCTCGATGTCAGAAAGGAGTTTAAAAAATAATCACCAGATAGTTAGGAGCCAATGATGAAAAAGGTTGCTTATTTACTCGCCGTCTGCCTTGTTGGGTTATCGTGCATGACCGCGCAGCCCGCCTTCGCAGCAGAAACCCATTCCTCTATCATTTCGCCAGTTGCCGAAAGTCGTTCAATCTACACCGCCGAAACCACCCTCGCCTATTCGAACGGCGTCAGGCTCCATGTTACTTACACCGTTAACGATACCTATGGAACGATAACAGGCATCAAATCCATAAAGAACTGGACCTCCAATTCTCGAGTTAGCAACATCAGCTGGACTCATAGATACGGACTCAGCAACGGAAGCGTCGTCGTAACTGTTACTTACTATTACAACGGCAGTTGGCATTCTGAAGCAAGAACCATCTATGCTTAGGATTTTTTGGCTGCGGCATTGCCGCAGCCTTTTTGGGGTTAATTATGGAAAGCTCAGATAAACGATGCCGTTTTAGCAGTGTGATGTTGCTCGCCACTTTGTCTGTCGCAGCAATCATGGCGGCCTTCTCAGCATTCAGCGTTGCCAACGAGGCGCGGAAGGTTCTCTTTGCACCCACTCCCTTCTATATTAACGGTGAGTCCATTCCGAGCGCCGTCCTTACCGCGCTCGCCATCCGCGACGTTTTGGCCCTGGCGCTTTCAATCGCATGCCTGGTTGTCTACTTGAACTTCTGCCTTGACGTCGTCAGCACTCAGTCGATATTCACGCGAAAACAATGCCGGCGTTTTCTGGTTGTAGGGCTTCTGCTGCTCATTTCTTCAATTGTCTCGATTGTCTTCGACAGCCTGTGTGCCGTTCAACTCCCCAACGACGTCAACACGAGCGCGATTGGAATCTTTGGTTTTAACGCCTGGACACTCGTTCTCGCTTTGTTTGCCCTGTCCCTTTCGGCTATCTTTGAGTACGGGCGACTCTTGCAGTCGGACGTTGACGCCATTATTTAGAAGGAGGGCAGCATGCCAATCGTCATGAGACTCGATCGCGTCATGGCGGATCGCAAAATGTCCTCTCAAGAACTTGCCGACATTATCGGCATCTCGCCCGTTAACGTTTCGCGCATTAAAACGGGGCGGCTCAAGGGCATTCGCTTTTCGACGTTGACCGCGATGTGCGAGGCACTTCACTGCAAACCTGGCGACATCATCGACTGGATGTCGGATGAAGAATACATCGAGGCATTTGGAAGCCTGCCCCGCGACGACGACCAACCAAACTGATCCGTTTTCCTCTGTCCCCAACGGATCAATAGGAAAAGAGGGGCTGCCCCGCGTTGGCGGAACAGCCCCCTCTGGCATCGGTATGTGCGATACGGCTCGTTAGAAACCCTGACCGTAGCCTTGACCCTGGCCCTGCTGGCCTAGCAGCTCCTCCAGGTACTGGCGCAGCTGCTCGTCGGTAATACCGCCGTTGCCGGTGTCGGTCGAACTGTCGTCCTGCTGTTGGTTCTGTAGCTCCTCATCGGAGCCCAGCTCGACGGTGACCTTCTTCTCTTCCTTGCCGCGCATGAGCGTGATCTCAACCTTCTCGCCCACCTCGTGGCTGCGCAGTGCGATGATCAGGCCATCGGCGCTCGTAATCTCGTCATCGCCCAGCTTGGTGATGACGTCGCCCTCCTGAATGCCGGCCTTGGCAGCAGGACCATCCTCAACGACGCTCGCCACATACGCGCCGCTATCGGTGCTCAGCTTGTTGGTGCGGGCGTTGAGCGCATTGACGCTCGAAAGCGTAGCGCCCATGTACGGATGCACCGGCGTCTTGCCGTCGATAATCTGGTCGGCAATGTTCTTGGCGTAGTTAACCGGAATGGCAAAGCCCACGCCCGAGCTGGAGCCCGAATAGCTCTCGATGAGCGAGTTGATACCCACGAGCTCGCCATTGTCGTTGACGAGCGCGCCGCCGGAGTTGCCCGGGTTGATGGCGGCATCGGTCTGGATCATGTTGGCATAGATGGTGTTACCGCTGGTAGAACTCATGGCCGTGGAGCGATAGAGCGCCGAGACGATACCCGTGGAGACAGACTGCTCGTTGCCGAACGGCGAACCGATCGCCATAACCCACTCGCCCACGTTGAGCTTGGAGGACTCACCGATCTCGATCGGCGTGAGCTTGGAGGCGTCGGCATCCTTGAGCTTGATGACGGCCAGGTCGCTCGAAGCGTCGTTGCCCACGAACTCGGCCTCGTAGGTGGTGCCGTCGTCCATGGTCACCACGTACTGGTCATAGCCATCGACCACATGGTTGTTGGTGAGGATATGGCCCTCGGTATCGAGCACCACGCCCGAACCGACACTGCCCGAACTATCCGACTCGTCGGCAGACTGCGAAAGCGAGCCATTCTGGCTGCCGCTCGAAGTGGCGGTGATGGAAACAACGGAGGGCAAGGCCTTGGCAGAAACGGCCTCAGCAAGTGTGGTGTCCTCGGAGTCGATCGTGATCTTTTGCGTCGACGAACCCGAAGCGCCCGCCGTCACGGCATTCTTGCCGCCACCGATATTGAGCGTACCGCTCATAATGAGCGCAATGACCAGCAGGGCTCCGCAGGCGCAGCCGGCGAGCGCCGTAATAAAGATCGGCAGCTTTTTGGTTTTGGTCTTGACCACTGTGTGCTTGTTTACAACCTGCTGGCCGCCCAGCGGCTTGCCGGTCTGCGTGTCGTAGGCCTGCACGTAGGGAATGTTGCCGTCGGCAGGCGTCGACTCCACCTGCACGCGCGGTTGCTGCTGAGTCTCGCCGGCGTGGCCCGCATCCTGGGGACGCTGGGAATCGTTCTCGCTCATAGCTGCAATCCTTTCGTCAAATAACCAAAGGCCCGCCAAACACGTGGCGGGCCATCATTGTTCACGTTGAGTTGTACCCCAAGCTGGGCAGTCCCGAGCACTAGATGCCAAGATTTCAGCTTTGCTTAAGTAATGACATACTTATAGGCCAATTCGTTCTATGCCGTCATGTCTATTCGATATAACAGTCGATAGCAAAGCTATATGTTGAATCGTTAATGAAGTCCGTAATCGTCGCGCCCATGCCTGATCCGCACGTCCACTTATCTTTCTCCGCGTCGTATGGCGTTGGCTCCCACCCCGTTTCATATGATGCTTCGCTTTCCGTGAAGTTATTCATCACGTATTTATCCTTCTGCATGAGCGCGTACCAAGCGTTTGCATACATCACAAGCGGATCGATTTGGACTATCGAGTACTTTCCGGAACGAATCTCAATTTCTGTTTTATCGTTATAATAAGCGACTGTGAGCTCAATCTTGGCAAGCAGCGGCAACGTTTCATCTGATTCCCTCTGGATTGTTATGACATCACCGGCCATAGCGTCGGCAGACACAGTTTTGCTCTCTGGCGTGAAAATAGTCTCTCTGCTTCTTGTTCGCGTTTTTTCATTGCCATTTTCATCTCTGACCACCGTGTCGACCACGAGCGTCAATCGCTTCTGAGCGTCCGGCAACTCCACGGCTTCTGCCATCCCGGCTCGCATCAAAATAGGAGCCCCCGCCATCAGACCTAAGAACTGCTTTCTATCAATCATTCTTCATTCCCCTTGTCTACTTGATTTGACTTTCTCAGCTGAATGGGGATACAGAACAGTCCCGTCAAGTTCCTTATCTTCCACAAAAACTAGAATCCATTTATCACCTGCTTTCAACCCTGAGACATATCCGGAACTTGACTTACGGCGCATATCGATTCTCTTACGGCAACCACTTGGCATAAGCGCCTCAAATTGCCCGTTATGAACATCCGATAGAGCGCGCACCTCGACTGCAACAACCGTGTCGTTTTCTCCCCCATTAGTCGCCCTTAACAGAAAGAAGCTCGCTGCGGTGAGCAAAGCAAAGGAAAGCACCAATAGGAGCATTGCCCTTCGAATGAACTTGTCGCCGTTCACGAGTACAATCAACCCTTGCAATATGTGCCATCGTGAGACGTGTAAATTGATACGTCATATGGAAGAAACTGTAGCTGGTTTGTCCATCCATTCCAAACAACAAGCAGGTACTTCTTGGCATTCGAGTATGTGTTATGCATTGCCACGTAGCCCACAACTGCCATTGCGTGCCCGCTGCCATTTGACCGGAGCCTTCCAGAGAAAATACTCAGATTCCCCGAGTCGGTATTCACCCTAAAGGAATCCCATGACGGATACCAAACGAATGACGTCTCAAGCTCCTTGCCTCGTCTTGCACAAAACTCCTTTAAGGCCGGAGCGGGTTTGTCAGGAGAAGTCTTGCCTTGAGTAAAGTACAAACCAGTCGCTTGATCATATTTCTTTTCTTCTTCTTCCCATGTCCCCGACAGCCTCCAAAGCTCCGAGTATAAATCGGACAATTTAAGGCGGTTCAAAGTCACATAGTGACTGCTAACTGCAAACATTGCCGAAACAGCGCAAGCATAAGTCCCCGTTTCTTTGATAACTTCTGTTTGCGTTGGCGTTATTATTCCCGAAACCGTTTTGCTCGCATCAACAACATATCCCTGTTTATACAAATCCTTGGCAGATACAAAAACGTCATCGAAATGTTCCGGCGATCCGCTGCGATTGCCTCCCGAGGACAATTTATTTGGTACTTTTTTTCCACTTGCGTCTAAAACAATGTTTTTATCTAAGTCGGCAACGCCAACAGTTAGCTCGTCAATCTTTAACGCAACGACGTTATCCGAGGATGCGAGGAGTGCAATTTCTTCGCTTGCACTCTCGATAGGTAAAAGAGCGTTCGGAGCCAAGCAGTATTCGCTGATCCACCAAGATCGCTCTGAATCAAATACGACGTAGCCATAGTTAACGTCATCCCGCTTCGCACGAACGATATACCCGATTGATTCCCCATCGGAATTCACCATTTTTACTGGGTCACAAGCGGTCACCGGCTCATCCGATACATCATCAAAGAAAGCCTGCGCTTGCTCCACAGCTATTTGCGGTGTGACACGGACCAAGTCGTCGTCTCCAAAAACCAACCTTGGAGACATCAGGGCGGCAAGCAACACTATGAATCCGACAATCACCTTTCTCGAATAACGCATTTCTTCCTCCATCCGTGTAGTAGGGAGATACGGTAACTAAATGATATTCGCTAGATAGTGTTATACGTTTGATATTGTTTTTACTGACACACTTTTAATCGGTGAAAGGTCTTCTTTTCGCCCTAAACGAGAAAAGGGTACTGGAGAAATCTCCGGTACCCTCACATTGCCCTCTATTTACTTGCTAGTCCTTAAACAGATAGCCCACGCCGCGGACGGTGGTGATATGTGCCGCGATCTGCGGGCCCACCTTGGAGCGGATGCGTCGAATGTGCACGTCGACGGTGCGCGTACCGCCGCAGTACTCAAAGCCCCACACGCGGTGCAGCAGCACCTCGCGGCTGTAGGCGCGGTTGGGATGCGTCGCCAAAAAGCTCAGCAGCGAGTACTCCATCAGCGTCAGGTCGATGGGCTCGTTATCGAGCGTTACCTGGTAGGTGGCCAGGTTAATCTCGAGGTTGTCGATGTTGAGCACATCGTCGGCGGTGACGGTCTCCTCCTCGCCCATCAGGCGCTGCGCACGAGCCTTGAGCTCGTTGGGCGTCGCCGTGGGGCATACAAAGTCGGCATGCGCGTGGTTCGGCAGACGCAGGGTGCCGAGTGCCTCGTCGTCGACAATCACCAGCATGGGGATGCCGCCGCGATCGTCAAGCCACTTGGCAATCTGATCGATGCGGTCGCTGCGAATGCCGTCGGAATCGAGGATCAGCAGGTCAAAGTCGTGCGCCGCAGTCGGCGAATCCGGAGTTGCCAGGCTCACCTCGACACCCAGGGTGGTCGTCAAGCTGCGGGCAAACTCGTGGAAGCGCGTCGTGCGCGCCATGAACAGGGCACTCTTTTCGGACATATCGGCCTCCAAAGAAATGAGCTCAATCGTACTGGAACAAGCCAGCGCGATTAGGAGTTCGCCAGGTAGTGCTTGATCTCCCACTCGGTGATCGTAGACTCAAACTTATGCCACTCGTTGCGCTTCTTTTTGAGGAAGAAGCTGTGAATGTGCTCGCCGAGGGCATCCTTCATAAACTGCGAGTCTTCAAAGACGTCGAGCGCCTCTTTGAGCGAGCGCGGCAGCGGCGTGTAGCCGGCCTCGAGCATCTGACGGTCGGTGAGCTTGAGCGTCTCGGCCGTGGCCTCGGGCGGGAGCTCCAGCTTGCGCTCGATGCCGTCCAGACCAGCCGCCAGCGTGACGGCGTTGACCAGGTACGGGTTGGCCATGGGGTCGGGGCTACGAAGCTCGATGCGCGTGGACAGCTGCTTGCCGGGCTTGTAGACCGGGATGCGAATCATGCTCGCGCGGTTGCGCAGGCCCCACGTGGCGTACTGCGGCACGGAGTCGCCACCCGTGGTGATGCGCTTGTACGAGTTGACCGTGGGGTTGGTGATGGCGCTGATCTCGCGCGCGTGCGCCAGGATGCCGGCCATGTAGTGCTTGGCGATATCGGAGAGGTGGTACTTCTCGTCATCCTCGCCCCAAAAGACATTGTTGCCGTCGTGGTCGAACAGCGACTGGCACAGGAACATGGCGCTGCCGTCCTCGCCCGCCAACGGCTTGGGCATAAAGGAGGCATGGCAACCGCTCTCGTAGGCCTGCTGCTTAATGATGAGTTTGGCCGTGGTGATGGCGTCGGACATGCTCAGGGCCTCGGCGTGGCGCAGGCTCATGCCGTGCTGCGAGCGACCGGCGGCATGGAAGGTGTACTCCACGGGCACGGACATCTTCTCGAGCGTGAGGACCGTGTTGCGACGCAGGTCGCGGGCGGCATCGCTTACCGAAAGATCGAAGTAGCCCACATTGTCGAGCGGCTCAGGGGTGTGCTCGTCGGGGAAGTAGTAATACTCCAGCTCGGCGCCCACGTTGAGCAGGTAGCCAGCCTTCTCAGCCTTGCGGAACATGCGGCGCAGGGCATCACGCGGGTCGCCGGCGAAGGGCTTGCGATCGGGAGTGCACACGTCGCAGAACACGCGGGCGACGCCGTTGTGGCTCGGGCGCCACGGCAAAATCTGGAAGGTCGAAGCATCGGGGAACGCCAGCATGTCGGCTTCCTCGGGCGTGGCAAAGCCCTCGATGGCGGAGCCGTCAAAGCCAATACCCTCCTCAAAAGCGACCTCGAGGTCCTCGGGGCTAATGGCAAAGTTCTTGAGGCGGCCGAGAATGTCGACAAACCACAGACGCACAAAGCGGATGTCACGCTGCTCTACGGAGCGGAGTACGTAATCGATGTTCTGCTGGTTCATGTCGCTCCCCTTTCTTTCGGGCGGGTTTCGACTGGTCTATATCGCAGATACTATCGCAGAAAAATGTTTCCGCAGGGTTAAAGCGTATCAAGCGCTCAAAAAACGTGCGCGAACAGGTTGTCTGACTTACGCGCGATCATAAAGGATCACTCCTTCGCGCTCAATTACCGCGGCAAGATCGTCATCAAGATGATCACTAGAGACGAGATCAACCTGCCTCCCGGTTTCTTTGCGCACCGCCTCGCCAAACGCGGACAACGCGAAAAGACCAAAGCCCTGCTCGCGATCGACTTCGAGACGCAAGTCAATATCACTATCGGCATGCGCCTCGCCACGGGCATACGAACCAAAAAGAATCACGGTTTTGATGGCGGGAATCGAGCTGGCTGCCTCGCGGACGGCGGACTCAATCCGAGCAATATTCAAACCATTGGTAGCAACGTCTTTATCTGCCACAGTTTTTCCAAGCGAGGGAACAAACGGCAGAGAGCGCTCGCGCAGCATCTGCCTCACAAACATATTGACCGCAACAGACGAAGTCATGCCAAGCTCTTCGCACAGTTCGGCAAATGAGTCTTTAATTGACGAGTCCACTCGCACACTCAGCACAGACGCAGCCATGGATACCTCCTGTATGACATTGTCTATATATTATCACACAGACTAGCGCGAGGTTGAGGCGCGGTGTTCGATGTGGCCGGGGATCTCGATGCGTTTGGGCGCCAGCTTTGCGGCCTCGCCCACCGTGGTGGTGACGACGTCGATGCGCTCGGACAGGCGCTCGACCACGCGCTCGGCAATGGTGATGGTGTCCTGCGCGGCCGTGGTCACACCGCCAAAGAGCACATGGTTCCAGGGGTAGTCGTCAAACGTCGCGATCTTGAGCCCCGCCGGCAACGAGGGTCCCAGCTGCGCCAGCGCCTCGGTCAGACGCAGAAAGACCAGACCGTTGACGGCAATGAGGCCGAGCTTTTTGCCTGCATAGCCGCGGATGGTCTCGTCCAAGCGACCGACACCCGTGGCGCCGCCGTCGGCCATGGTGACGACCTCGCCCGCAAGCCCGCGGCGCGAAAGCTCGTCGGCAAAGGCCTCGGCGCGCTCGCGACGCACGGGGCTGTCGTCGCTTGCCTCGGTGAGCAGGCACAGGCGCTCGCTGCCCGCAGCGGCCAAGGCGTCTACCAAGCCGGCGACCAACTCACGGTTGTTAGATGTCACCAGATCGACACCGCCGGCGGCAACATCGCGGTCGAGCAGCACAACGGGCAGACGTCCCGCTGCCGCGGCGATCGCCTCGTCATTGCCTCCGCAGGTGTTGACGACCAGGCCGTCCACGCCAGCATCGATAAGTCTAGTGAGCGACTCCGCTTCCTTGGCGGGGTCGTTGCCGCTAATGGCCGTCATAAGCGAGCAGCCGCGCGCGGCGGCACTGGCGGAAAGTCCTTCGAGCATGGCGCTCGAGAACGGGTTGGCGATGTCGGCCAGGATCACGCCAATGAGATTGGTGCGCGAGCTGCGCAGATTGCGCGCAGCGGCACGCGGGCGATAGCCAGTGCGCTCGATGACCTCAGCAATGCGAGCACGGGTTTCCTCGGTCATTTGCCCGGGGCGGTTATTGAGATAGCGCGAGACCGTGGCCGGACTCACGCCCGCCTCGGCGGCAATGTCCTTGATTCTCATCTGCGCCATGGCGCACCCCGTTTCCCAATTGTCGGCAGTCTGAGCCATTTTAGGCATTTTTTTAAAAATCTCGCTTGCAAAACGCTGTAGGTGAGTATACTACAACTCGAAACGAAACCGATTTCGTAAACCGATTTCGGAAAGCGTTGGCACGCAGGTGCAAAGATGTACCCTACCGTCTTGGCACCTCCGTGCCAACGCCATATCAAAGGTGTACGCACGAGCAAGAAGGAGCTGCGCGACCATGGGTAAAACGGTTCTTACCTTCGGCGAGATCATGATGAGGCTCTCGCCCAAAGATCACCTGCGTATTGAGCAGGCGACCGAGTTTGACGTTCGCTACGGCGGCGCCGAGGCCAACACCGCGCTTTCCCTGGCCTACCAAGGCGACAAGACCGCTTACGTCTCCGTTGTTCCGGCCAACCGCCTAGGCGAGTGCGCGCTGCGCTCGCTGAAGGCCTACGGCGTCGACACAACGCGCGTCGTGCGTCAGGGCGACCGTCTTGGCTCCTATGTGTTTGAGGTCGGTGCCTCGCAGCGCGGCAACGGTTGCGTCTACGACCGCAAGTACTCTGCCATCAACATGGCCAAGCGCGACGTCTTTGACTGGGACGAGATTCTCAAGGGCATCGATGTCTTCTATTTCTCCGGCGTGACCCCCGCCGTCTCCGACGAGATGGCCGCCGCCTGCAAGGAGGCGCTCGCCGTCTGCCGCGCCAAGGGCATCACCACCGTGTGCGACGTGAACTATCGCGGCAAGATGTGGTCGCCCGAGAAGTCGCAGGCCACCATGAAGGAACTCCTGCCACTCGTCGACATCTGCATCGCCAACGACGAGGATGCGCCTGCCGGCCTCGGTATGACCTGCGTCTCCGGTTCCCTTGCCCACGGCATCGAGGAGCGCGACACCTATGTCGAGATGGCCCGTCAGATCTGCGCCGAGTACGGCTGCAAACAGGTCGCCTCGGTCGTCCGCAACATCTCCTGCGTCGAGCGCTCCATCTGGATGGGCATGCTCTTTGACGCCGAGAGCGGCGAGCACTGGTTCTCCCCTGCTCACGACGTACACGTGCTCGAGGGCGTTGCCGCCGGCGACGCTTTCAACGCCGGCCTCGTCCATGCCCTCATCAACGACTTTGACCCGCAGGACGCCGTCAACTACGCGATTGCAGCCTCGATCCTCAAGCTCACCATCAAGGGCGATTCCAACTTGGTGACCGCAGACGAGATTGCCGCCGTGGCAAACGCCGCCGACGGTGGCACCCGCGTCGCACGCTAGTCCGTCTCCATTCCGCGGGCCGCAGCTTTCCAATCCCATACCCCTGCGGCCCGCTCCCCGATTCTTCCGGCCGGGCAAAATCACCAGTCCCATTCCGGTTTTGCCTGGCATTCCCTACATGACTGGTCGAGCAGCCGGTTTTGGAATTGCTTGAACCCCAAGCAGTGCCTCCGATAACCAATCCAAAATCGGCTCCTGACCAGCACATTTGGCAATCACGCGCCCATGCGCGCCACACATCGAAAGGAACATCATGTTCGATCAGTTCTACACCACGCTTGAGTCCCTGGGTATCGTGCCAGTCGTCGTGCTCGACAAGGTCGAGGACGCCGCTCCGCTCGCCCACGCCCTTATGGCAGCCGGCATGAAGTCCGCCGAGGTCACCTTCCGCACCGCCTGCGCCGCCGAGTGCATCGCCGCTATGGCCGAGGCCGAACCCGAGATGTGCGTTGGCGCCGGCACTGTCCTGACCGTCGAGCAGGTTGAGCAGGCCCGCGCAGCCGGTGCCAAGTTCATCGTCTCCCCGGGCTACAACGAGGACGTCGTGAAGCACTGCATCGACATCGACCTGCCCGTCCTTCCCGGCACCGTGACCCCCTCCGAGGTCACCGCAGCCGAGAACCTGGGCCTCAAGGTCACCAAGTTCTTCCCCGCGTCCCAGTATGGCGGCCTGAACACCATCAAGGCCCTCGCCGCTCCGTTTGTCGGTCACCGCTTTATGCCCACCGGCGGTGTGAGCACCGACAACGTCGAGGAGTACCTGAGCTCCTCTGCCATCATCGCCTGCGGTGGCACCTGGATGGTCAAGCCGGCCCTGTTTGCCGACGGCGACTTCTCCAAGGTCGAGCAGATTGCCCGCGAGGCCATGGACGTCGTCAAGAAGGTTCGCGCCTAGGTTTAGCTCTCTATCGTGAAAGGGGGCGTGCCCTAGACCTCGCCCCCTTTCTTTTAAAACGGCTCGGAAGCGCGCCGTTTCCGTCACGAACAAGAACCAAAACCGTCTTGTATGCTGATAGAACGTGACGGAAGCGACACGCCCCCGAGCCGTTTTGCCTACTCGGCTGGCAATCGCGCCCAGTTGAGCCACATCGACAAAAACCGAGCCATCAAAACAGCTGCGGCGCCGTCTGGAGGAATGGACCCTTGCTTCCGGTCTTTTCCTCCAAGTGGCGCCGCAGCTTTTTCGTGCCCCGATAGTGCCCCGGCAGTTGCGGTGAGATACGGACTGCTTACACCATCAGAGCCGCAAAACAATTCCTATTTCACTGCAACTAATGAGGGGGGGGCGAGTTAGATGGCCGTATCTTTGGACAGCTCAAAGTAGTCGGGATGCAAGGCGATAACCGGGCCCTGCTCCTCGGGCATCAGATGCAAGTGCGTCTCTGCCAGATAGCTCGCCGCATCGGTATCGCCCCTCTTAATAGCCTCGAGAATTCGGCGATGCTGCCGACGAATCGGCTCCCAATCCAGATCCTGCGACACCATACGCAGCCAGTTATACCGCTCAAAATGCGTATTGATGCTCTTCATCCAATCCCACAACATGTGACGACCGGCAATCACGAAACACGTCTCATGGAACAGGTTGTCCAGATCAAAAAAGCGACGCGTTTCGCTATGGTCGAGCGACTCGGACTCGGTAAGAATCTGCTCAAGCCGCTGCTTTTGCTCGGGCGAGGCGGCCGAACAGCATTTAATAAGCACGCTTCTCTCGAGCTTCTCGCGCAAAAAGCAGGCGTTCTCGGCGCGTTCCATGCTGATTTTTGAGACATAGGTGCCGCTTTTGGGACGCGTTTCCACCAGCTCCTGCTCACGCAGGCGCACAAAGGACTCGCGAATGGGCGTGCGCCCGATTCCCGTCTCCTTTTCCAGACCAATCGCCGAAAGGCGCGTGCCGGGCTTGAGCTCGGCATAGATGATCTTGGAGCGCAATGCGTTGTATGCCTGATCTTGCAGGCTCTGATAATGCTGGTGTTGTTCCATAAAGCCCTCGGATGAAGCCTCGGTTAATCGAATACCACCATGCAATACTATCGCATCCCCCGCCCCCTCATAAGTTGCGGTGGAATAGTTCCTGCTCAAAGCCTTCAGCAGCAAAAACAGGAACTATTCCACCGCAACTTCCAACAGTCTTTTTGGGACGGGGCTTTTTTGGCTACCCCGAGCCGCAGGTCGGCCCCTTGCCACAAAAGGGGCCCATCTACTACGTTAACACGGATAGCCTCGGCCATACCGAAAACCGTGAAAACAAAACCGCAGGTAGACAGCTTGTCGATTTTCGGAAAAGCCGGCTATGGTTGACCTCTGCGGCTTAAACGTAGTAGATAGGCCCTATTCGTGGCACAGCACTACTCCATCCCAAATTGGCACCCCGAGCCCTCGTGAGTTGCCAACAAGCTGTTCGCCCAGCGCTTTATCCGCGCGGCATTTGGAAAATAACACCACCGCAAAACCCGCGAGTAGCGCTTACTTTGCTATATCTCACTATACTTTGCTATATCTTGCTATACTTTGCTATATCTTGCTATATCTTGAGCAAAGGTGGCTCACATGCAAACAAACCCTTTTAAGCCCACAGCAGGTAAAACACCTCCCACGATTATCGGCCGCGAAGACGTGCTCGAAGAATTCAATGAGGGCCTCGACAACGGGCCTGGTGCCCCGGGGCGCCTAATGCGCATTGCCGGCGTCCGTGGAACGGGCAAGACGGTCCTCCTTGACGAGTGCTCACGTTTGGCGCAAAGCCGTGGCTGGACGGTCATAAAAGAGGTCGCAACCGAGGGACTTTGCCAGCGCATTCTCGAACAGCTGCAGCCCAAATTCCAGGCCAAACACGCCAGATTTGAGCCCACCGTAGCTGGCATATCCATCGGCAGCATAGATATTGAGCGAATCGGCCCATCGCTACGCGACGCCATGAGACAGACAATATCCAAGAATGGAAATGGCCTGCTCATCACTCTCGACGAGGTTCAAGACGCAGAGCTCGATGAGGTCCGAACGCTCTCCATTGCGATTCAGCAGGTTATCGGCGAAGACCTTGATATCGCCTTTGTTTTTGCTGGGCTGCCTTCGATGATTGAAAGCATCATCAACGGAAAGACACTTACGTTTTTGCGCCGTGCCCTCCCCTTTGATCTGAAGGCTGTGGCAGTAACCGAAGTGTCGTACTCCCTCGAGGAAACCATTGAAGCGTCTGGCATGGAGTTGCAGCCAGGTATTGCCGGCCAACTTGCCGAGGCAACGCAAGGCTATCCTTTCATGATCCAACTCGTTGGATACTACGCATGGCAGTTGGCAAGACGCGCACATACAGCGATTATTGGAGAAGAAGAAGCCGAGCGTGGCATTGCAACGGCACGCGAACGCTTCTGCGCCATGGTGATTGAGCCCGCGCTGCAGCGCATTCCGCCCACGTGCATCGCTTATCTGCTGAGCATGGCGTCTTTGGGGCAGACGAGCTCGACCAGCATGGTTGCCGATGCCCTAAACAAAACGCCTCAACAGGTGAGTTCCGTCCGCAGCCGCCTGTTAAGAGAATCGATTATCGAGGCTCCTTCGTACGGCAAGGTCTCATTTGCCATCCCCTACATGCGCGACTACCTCTGCGAACACAAAGCCGAACTGGAAGTTGAACTGTAGAAACGACAACTGCCCTGCAAGACGAAAACCGTTTGCGTACGGATTTAAAGCAGACGTAAACGGTTTTCGTCTGTTTTACGTTCGGAAATAAGACGCAAATTGCACTTTCGTATGGTTTTACGCCAAACGCAACACGCTTTCGTCCGACTATGCGTCCCCAATCCAGACGAAAAAGGCCCCGAGCTCGTGTGAGCTCGGGGCTCTTTGTGCCGCACATCTATGAGAGGGAATCGATGCGCACGGGCGCTACTCCATGTAGCCACCCTGAATGGCGGAAACCTCGTCGTTCCCCGCCTGATGGGCGTGCTCAAGGCATCCGTCCCCCTCTTTATCGACGTGACCGGCAAAAAGCTCGTCGAGGAAACTATCCGCACGCACCGCGATGTGGCCGACGCCATCGCCTCGCGCAATCCCACCGCCGCGCACGACGCGATGTATCTGCACCTGGTGTATAACCGCAACATGATCGCAGAGGGCACGCAGGAACAGAGCGAATAAACGTCCGCGCGGCAAGGGCGAGATCACCGTTTACCTTTTAAAAGTGAACGTTCACCTGATTTTAGGAGAATCTGATTTTTAAATCCTCCTCTTCTCCTATACTGACCTTGTATGAAAAGCAAGACTTATATAGATGAACGTTTCTTTTGAAAGGATCGCTATGTCTGATCTTATGGACAGCTTCCGTCTGGACGGCAAGGTCGCACTGGTAACCGGCGCCACCTATGGCATTGGCATGGCTATCGCCGAGGCGCTCGGAGAGGCTGGCGCCAAGATCGCCTTTAACGCACGTCACGCCGACAAGGTAGCCGAGGCCGAGAAGCACTACCGCGAGCTAGGCTTTGAGGCTCATGGTTACGTGGCAGACGTCACCGACGAGGCCGTCGTCGCCGAGCTCATCGCCAAGATCGAGGCCGACTTTGGCACCACGCCCGACATCCTGGTCAACAACGCCGGCGTTATCCAGCGCACCCCGATGCTCGACATGAGCGCCGAGGACTTCCGCCACGTCGTCGATATTGACCTCAACGCACCGTTTATCGTGTCCAAGGCCTGCCTGCCCGGCATGATCGCCAAGGGTCACGGCAAGATCATCAACATCTGCTCGATGATGAGCGAGCTAGGTCGCGAGACCATCGCCGGGTATGCCGCCGCCAAGGGCGGACTCAAGATGCTCACCAAGAACATCTGCTCGGAGTTTGGCGAGGCCAATATCCAGTGCAACGGCATTGGACCCGGCTACATCGCCACGCCGCAAACCGCACCCCTGCGCGAGACGCAGCCCGACGGCAGCCGCCACCCGTTTGACCAGTTCATCATTGCCAAGACGCCGGCCGCCCGTTGGGGCACGCCCGAGGATCTGAAGGGCCCCGCCGTGTTCTTGGCTTCCGATGCATCGAACTTCGTCAACGGCCACATCCTCTACGTCGACGGCGGAATCTTGGCCTACATCGGCAAGCAACCGCAGTAAGACGTCTGGGCGAGGCGGCGGACGATAAGGTCTGCTGCTCGAACAGTCCTGACTCGCACGAAGAGCACATTAAGTGCTCTTCGGCTCGTGCGGAACTCGCGACAGACCTTATCGTCCGCCGCCCGCAGAGCGGCCTCTCTGTTGGAGATGCCACGCAACATAACTAACAATTAATTTAGAAAATAGTGGAAGGTTATCTATCATGAAAATCGCTCTGATCAATGAGAACTCTCAGAACTCCAAGAACCCTATGATCGAGGCTGCCCTTAAGAAGGTTGTCGAGCCCATGGGGCACACCGTCTTTAACTATGGTATGTATGCCGACGCCGACTCCAAGCCTCTCACCTACGTGCAGAACGGCATTCTTGCCGCCGTGCTGCTGAACTCCGGTGCTGCCGACTACGTCGTGACCGGCTGCGGCACCGGCGAGGGCGCCATGCTCGCCTGCAACTCCTTCCCCGGCGTGCTGTGCGGCCACGTTGCCGACCCGCTCGACGCCTACACCTTTGCCCAGGTTAACGACGGCAACGCCGTCGCCATGCCCTTCGCTCTTAAGAACGGCTGGGGCCAGGAGCTCAACCTTGAGTACACCTTCGAGAAGCTCTTTGGCTTTGGTTCGGGCAACGGCTACCCCGCCGAGCGTGTTGAGCCCGAGCAGCGTAACAAGAAGATCCTCGACGGCGTGCGCGCTGTGACCATGCGTCCGCTCGTCGACATCCTGGGCGAAATCGATCAGGACCTGGTGAAGGGCGCACTTGCCGGCGAGCACTTCCAGGAGTACTTCTTTGCCAACGCCACCGACGAGGCCATCATCGCCAAGGTCAAGGAGCTCCTGGGGCTCTAATCGCACGACCTATTGCAACTAACGCAAGCGGCGGCCGTCCCACGTACGGGACGACCGCCGCTTTTTGCTATCTGTCGACTGGCGCCGCGGGGACAGGTCCCCATGCATCAAGGAGTTGACTAGAGCTCGCAGGCAACCTTATAGCCATCGCCGATGGCATCGCGGATGTTGCCACACTTCTGGGCATCGCCCAGCACGTGGACAGCAACGCCAGCAGCGGCAAGGTCGTCGGCCAGCTTGGTGTTGGGACGATAGCCCATGGCAAGCACCAGCGTATCGGCACCGGTGATGGTGTGGACCTCACCGTCCTTCTCGTAGCTGATAGTGTCCTCGGTAATCTCGGTCACCTTGGCCTCGGTCAGCACGTGAACGCCCTTGGAGAGCATGCGCGTGATGAGCACTGCGCGACCGGCACCGCCCTCGTTGGCGGCGAGCGTCTTGGTCATCTCGATAACGGTGACATCGCGATTGGCCGGCGAGAGGTCATTGACCAACGGGGCCAGGTAATCGGCCGTCTCGCAGCCGACGGTGCCGCCGCCCACGATGACGATCTTCTTGCCCGGGAAAGCCTTGCCGCCCAGCAGGTCGTCGGCCGTCATAACCTGCTTAAAGCCCTGCATGAAGGCCGGAGCGATGGGCTCGGCGCCATAAGCCAGGACGACCTCGTAGCCGGCGTAGTCACGCTGAATGTCCTCGGCAGTAAGCTCGGTGCCAAAGATGCACTTTACGCCCGCATCGGCCAGGCGACGGTACTGATACTTGATCACGCGGGTGAGCTCCTGCTTTGCCGGCGGAACGGCTGCGATGCGCATCTCGCC
>CABUUB010000023.1 GCA_902494625.1 uncultured Collinsella sp. | reverse complement strand
CTGCGGGGCAGCAAACTGCTGCTGGCCGGCGCGCGGGGCGCTGGCGGCACGGCTTGCCGCGGAGTTGTTCTGGCCCAGGCCGTTTTGATAGGCGCGCTCTTCTTCGTACAGGCGGCCGAGCGTGGGGGTATCGACGTTCTCGGCAAAGACCGAGAACTTGCCGGCGCGTAGCTGCGGATCGATCATAAAACGCACGAGGGGCTCGCCGACAAAGACATAGCGGCGCTTTTCGGCCTGCGCCTTCACAAACTCGCGGACCTCGCGCGAAAGCTCGGGGTAGAACGGGGCGAGCATGGGATCGTCGTCGGCGGCGATAAGGATGGTATAGAGTGCCGGCGCCGTGTTGACGCCGTTGATCACCAGAGTCTGATCCTCCATGTCGCGAGCGGCCTGCTTGGCAAGCTTCTTAAAGGAGAACGGGGCACGGGTGGCACCGAAGATGCCGGCCACGTGGTCCTCGAAGATGTTCAGGAAGTTCACGAAAGATCACTCTCCGTATAGGTTCTTTGGTATCCGAGCAAATATAGGCATATCCCAACGATTATAGAGGATAGGATTCCCGCAACCGCCGCCTTGGCGATGACCGCGGCTGCAAGGCCGGCAATTTCCATATGGTGTGCAAGACAGGACGCCGCTGCGCAGCCGATGCCGGTGACAGCGATTGCGGCGATTGCGGCAAGGTTTGAGCTCTGATCGGCACGCTTGGCATGGGCATTGAGCAGCGCGGATGACGCTGCGGCAGTTGCCGCGACCAGCACAAAGGCAGCCCAAAGGAGCGGGTCTCCCAGCGCTGCGGCAACGTTACCGAGCCCCAGCACGCCTCCGGCTGAAAGCGCGACCGTGGCCAGACGGGCAAAAAGCGCGCCCATGCCCGTTGCCGCGGCGGCGCTTGCCGGGCCGAGCCAAAATGACGCGACGCCGGCGGCGACCCCAGCTGCCAGGAAGGTATTGCCGGTCAGACAGCCAAGCGCGAGTGCACAGGTGAGCGTGGCGCTCGCGGCAGTCTCGGTGCGACCCCAGGCGATCCACCAACCGGACATGGCGGCGGCAAAGATCACCGCGACGGGCAGCATCGACAGGATGCCCTGTGCCTGCATGGTGGCGTTGGCCATGAGCACCAAAAAGCCCACAGCCGAGATGGCCGAGCCAATCTGGGGGGCCAGGCCAGCCGCCGCTCCGATCGCGATGGCCGCAATGACTAGGCCTGGAAGCGCCGCGACCCCGGCCGTTTGCATCAGCAAAAAGCTAAAGGTGCCGCACGTTAGCGCCGAGATAGCGCGCATGGTGTAGTCGCGCGCATGGCTCCAGCGCGTGCCCGCCCAGCCGAGTGCGGGGTCGACCTCGATGGCGTCGTCCCCGTAGTGCGACGGTTCGATATCGTCGAGCTCCTGCTCGTCATCCGAAAGCTCGCCAATCATTTGCTCCAGGCTGCGACGGCCCTCGCGCACGCTGCCCAGACCGGCAAGGAGCTGGTCGCAAAATGCCTCGATGCTGCTGGGGCGGTCCTGCGGCATGGGGGAGAGTGCACTCATGAGCGTGGCCTCGGCTCCCGGGGGAAAGTGTGGTATCAGCTCGCTGGGATAGGTGGCGCCGCCGATGATGCGGTCGAGCGAGTCGGCGGGCGTGGCCGCCATAAAGGGAGCGCTGCCGCACAGGCCCTCGTAGATAACGCAGGCAAGGGCAAAGACATCAGCGCGTTCGTCGACCGTGCCGGTCTCGATATCGAGCTGCTCGGGTGGCATGTAGCCGATGGTGCCACCGCGCGAGCCGCCAAAGCCACCGGCGGACGACAGTCGCGCCATGCCAAAGTCGGTGAGCTTTACATTGCCCGAGTGGTCGATGAGCACGTTGGCGGGCTTAATGTCCAGGTGGAGTACGCCATTACTATGGGCGAAGGTGAGCGCCTGACCCAGGGCATCGGCAATGGCCGCGGCCTCGTCAAAGGTAAGTGAGTGGCCGTCCACGCGATGCAAAAACTCGGCCAGCGACATGCCATCGACATATTCCATAACCAGGTAGGCATAGGCTGTGTCGTGCGTAAAGTCGATGACCTGCACGATGTTGGGATGTTGAAGCATGGCGGCAGTGTGCGCCTCGCGCAGGACATCCATGATGTCGCTGGCGGGCATGCCGGCGCCGTTGATAAGGGGGATGCGCTTAATGGCGACGCGGCGGCGCAGGTGCGTGTCGCGGCAGATCTCGATGGAGCCAAAACCGCCAGTCGCAAGTGTCTCGAGCGGCTGGTACCGCTTGAGCAGCTCGCGAGAGCTGGTGCCCTCCAAGGGAACGTCCGGCGAGAACCGGGCGGTATGTTGCGAGAAAAGCGGCATGGCCAACCCTCGTGCGTTTAAAGTTCGTTTGCGAGCGGCAGGCGCGGGGCCAAGTCGTTCGCGGTGGCATAGATGCTGCTAGTGTAGCACGCTCGGGTGCATGGGGAGGATAGCGGGATGCGAGGCTGCCTGTCTGGCTTGGCCTTAGCGCTTCTTCTTGTTCTTCTTCTGCTTGCGCTGCTTGCCCTTGGTCTCCTGGGGCTTGTCGCCCTGTTTGGCTTCGGCGGCGGCCTTTTCTGCCTTCATCTTCTTGCGTTTGGTCTCGATGCGGAGTTTTTTGTTGATGCGTGCCTTAAGGAAGGTGCCAAACTGCTCGGCATCGCCGCGAACAAAGGTGTCCTTAGGGATCGTCACGCCCTGGTCGGCGAACATGGCCACAAAGATGCGCTCGCCGTCGAGCACGTGGTCGAGCTTTTCAAACGGGAAGAACTGCGACTTGCCGCTCTTGCCCCAGACCATCAGGCCGTCCTCGTTGGCGGCTACGCGGCGGTAGCGGCCGCCCATGGACTCGTCTGCCTCGACGGCGTCGATAAAGTCGCGGGCGAGCGTGTGGTGCAGGTTCTTGCTCCACCAGGCCAAAAAGGCGCCGAATACGATCAGGACGACGCCGAACTTGATCCAGTTGCCGCCGGCCACCAACATGCCGATGCCGATGAGCGCGGCAATCGCGGCGGCGACATACAGCGAGCCGCGACGCCTGGGCGAGGCGACCAGGCGGGCGAAGTCGGTGACGAGGTCGTTTTCGTACTGGTACTCGTTGAGGTACAGGATGCCGTCGTCGGCTGCGGCCTGCTCCTCGAGCGCGACCTCGACCTGGTCGGCTGCTTCGGAGGGAACGAGGTTGCTCTCTGCGTCTGCCATGCTCTTTGGACTCCTATCGCGGCGGGCTTGCCGTACGGGTTATTATGGAATGCAGTATGCCGTGCGACCGCATGGCCGCCGCGGCAACAAGACTCAGTATACCCGGGGGAGCACCCATGGAATCGTTGTACCGAAAGTATCGCCCGCTCACCTTCGACTCCGTGGTGGGCCAGCAGCATATCGTCTCGACGCTCGAGCACGCCATCACCGAGGGACGCCTGTCCCATGCGTACCTGTTCTGCGGTCCGCGCGGCACGGGCAAGACCACCATGGCGCGCATCCTGGCTAAGGCGCTGCTGTGCCGCAATGCCGAGGCGGCGCGCGCCGAGGGTGCAAGCGGCTGCATGCCCGACGGTACTTGCGAGGAGTGCGAGCTCATTGCCGAGGGTAACCACCCCGATGTCTACGAGCTCGATGCCGCCTCCCGCACGGGCGTGGACAATGTGCGCGAGGAAATCATCAACTCCGTCAACTTTGCCCCGGTGCGTGGCAAGTACAAGATCTATATCATCGACGAGGTCCACATGCTCACGACGGCGGCGTTCAACGCGCTGCTCAAGACGCTCGAGGAGCCGCCGGCACACGTGATCTTTGTGCTGTGCACCACCGACCCGCAAAAGATTCTGGAGACCATCCTCTCGCGCTGCCAGCGTTTCGATTTCCATCGCATCGGCAACGAGGATATTGAGCATCGCCTGGCATACGTGTGCGAGCAGGAGGGCTTCGATTACGACGACGAGGCGCTGGCTATCGTGGCGCGCCATGCCAAGGGCGGCATGCGCGACGCGTTGTCCACGCTGGAGCAACTGAGCGTCTTTGGCAACGGTTCTGTGCATGCGGGCGACGCCCGCTCGCTTTTAGGCGAGGTTTCGGACCAGATCCTGGGCGAGTTTGCCCGCGCCATCGCCGAGCGTGATGTCGCCGAGCTCTATGGACTGATCCGTGCGCAGGTCGAGGAAGGAAACGACCTGCTGGAGCTGACGCGCGACCTGGTGGCGCACGTGCGCGACGTGTATGTTGCCTGCGTTGCCGGTGCCCGTGCCGAGTTGTTTGAGGGCGGTGCCGAGCAGGCCGAGGCGCTTGCTGCCGAGGCCGCCGCCTTTGGCGAGCATCCTGCCGACCGCCTGGCCCGTGTGCTGACGGTGCTCGACGATGCCGCACTGGAGATGAGGGGCGCGAGCGACGTACGCCTGGTGCTCGAGATTGCCTGCACGCGTCTGGCACGTCCCGAGGCTGATATAACGATTGAGGCATTGGCCGAGCGCGTGGCACGCCTGGAGGCCATGGTTGCCAATGCCGCCGTGCCGGCGAGCGTGGCTGCTGCTCAGGCCGCCGCGCCTGCAGCATCCGTACCCGCTGCTGCCCAACAGCCGACGCTCATTTCGGGCGCCCGTGCTGCCGCTCCGGCGGCATCCGCTGCCCCCGCTGCTACGTCCGCGCATCAGGGTGGCATGCCTTGGGACCGCGGCGCTGCTGTTCCGGCTGCCCAGCCTGCTCCCCGTTCTGCGTCCGTGTCAGCTTCCAAGTCTGCAGCGCCTGCACCTCAGCCTGCGCCGGCTTCGACGCCTCAGCCCGTTGCTGCCCCCGCGCCTGCCACCGCTCCGGCACCTAAGCCCCAGTCCAACAATGCCGCCCAGGTTGCCGCCGCCGGTGCTGCCGAGACGCCCGCGGTCGAGGATGCCGGAGAGCTGCAGCGCAAATGGGCCGAGGTCGTCGAGCGTGTCAAGGCGCGTCAGGCTTCCTACGCAGGGCTTTTGCTCAACGCCCGCGCCACGGCCGACGACGGCTCCAAGCTCACCGTCTCGTTCCCCGCGGGTTCGACCTTTGCCATCAAGATGCTCGGCCGCGCTGACACGCAATCGGTGGTCCTGCCGACGGTCTGCGCGGTCTTCGGTCGTCGTACCGTCGACTATGTCCTGGATGGGGGTGGCACGCCGGCTCCTCAACATGAGGAGCATTCTCCATCTGCACGGGCTGCGGCATCTGCGGACCCGCAACCCGTGTCCTCGGCGGCCCCTGTATCCTCGAGCGCCAGCGCGCCGCAGCAGCAAGCGGCGTCGGTAGCGGCATCGACCCCGTCGGCGCCTAAGCCCGCGGCGCCCAAACCGGCTGCTCCGACACCCGCGCCCAAGCCCGCCGCCGCGCCTGCGCCCAAGTCATCCGACCTGGCTAAGGCCCCCTGGCTGCGCTCCGACAACCCTGCCGGCGCACCTGCCACGGGCAAGCTCCCGACCGAGCCCGCGCCCCGAGCACCCGAGCGCGCGTCCGCTCCCAAGGCTCAGCCGTCTGCGCAGTCCGCTCCGTGGGAATCCGAGCAGGTTCCCTACGATGATGCCATGGTCGGTGGCTTCGCTGGCGATGCGAGCGGGGACGATCTGCCTCCGTTCGACGTGCCGGGTGCGGCGTCCGCGCCCAAGCCCGCTGCAACTGCCCCCAAAGAGGAGGACGCCCCCGCTGCCCCTTGGGAGTCCAACCCCGGCGCCGGCAGCCCCTTCGGCCACCAGGGCGCAGCCCCGAGCATCCCGCAGACCGAGGACGAGGCCAAAGACCTCATCCGCAGCGTCTTCGGTCAGGCCACCATCTTCAAACCGGTGGAGTAGCTGTACGGGCGGGTATACTGCTCAAGAAGAGAACCCCTTGCCCGGGCGCATCTGTATTTCGGACATGTGCAACGTGGTGCCGCGTATATCGCATTCGAGCAGACAGGTGCGTGACGGTCGGCCTAGGATGTTGAGGTCGATACGATACGTCGCATGGCTGTCTGTGTGCTCGACTTGCTCGGCGTTGAGGGTTGCTCCGATTGCCGAATAAACGCCTGGCTCGGCATCGACAATCTTGAAGTCCTTTATCTTGACCTTGAACTCTTGGTAGAGGGACGGGCTGTTGTAGTAAACGGTTCGGGTTCCGTCGGTGCACTCATCGGTCGTCTCCCATTTGACGACGGGCTGGTCCGAGCTGGCTATCAGCAGTTCTGCTCCAAAAGCTATGGCATGGGTGATGACAACCAGCAATGTCCAGCCGACAAAGAGATAGAGAACCACATATGCAACGGGGTGTTTTGAGCGGATGTTTTGGAGCGCGTCGGGGGCATTCATGGGGGGCACCTCCAAATTGCTGTCTGTGACAATCAAATTATACCCTGCCATCATGAGCGCCGCCTCGAGCAGCGGTTCGGCATTTTGTTATCTAGCTGGATGCAGAAAATGTCGGATTCCGGCTCTACAAGATTTAGCTTTCAATATTATGCAGATGCGAATTATTCAACTTCGCATAATCTTTGGGTGCGGTTTGCACTCCAGGACATGTATATCGACTGAGGTAGCGTGTCCGCCCCGCTTGCTGGCCGCGCGCCGTGGTACGATTTTTGAGTTTGAAAGTCCTGCCGTGCTCCGGCTGCCCTTGCAGCTCGGCGTGCGGCCGCACGTAAAGGAGCCATCATGGCCGGTATGAACATGCAGCAGATGATGAAGCAGGCTCGCAAGATGCAGGAGCAGCTTGCCGCCGCGCAGGAGAACCTCAAGTCCCAGACCGTCGACGCCTCCGCTGGCGGCGGCATGGTCAAGGTGACCGTCAACGGCGAGATGGAACTCGTCAACCTCACCATCGATCCCGATGCGCTCGATCCCGAGGACGTCGATATGCTGCAGGACATGATCATGGCTGCCGTCAACGAGGCCGTCCGCGGCGTCAACGAGCTCGCCAACAAGCAGATGGGCGCCATCACCGGCGGCCTCAACATCCCGGGCATGCCGTTCTAAGACACGCATATATATGAGTGCGAATCACAGTCTGCAAAAACTGCTCGATGAGCTGGGCCGTCTGCCGGGCATTGGTCCCAAGTCGGCCCAGCGCATCGCCTATTACCTGCTCGAGGCCGATGCCGAGGAGGCCCGCCGCCTGGCCGAGGCCATCCTGGAGGTCAAGCAGGAGGTCCACTTTTGCAGCCGTTGCTTTAACTACGCCACGGCCGACGAGTGCTCCATCTGCCAGGACCCGATGCGCGATACCACTCGCATTTGCGTGGTGGGCGAGCCGCGCGACGTCCAGGCAATCGAGCGCACGGGCAGCTACCATGGCCTGTACCATGTGCTGGGCGGCGTGATCAGCCCCATGGACAAGATTGGTCCCGAGCAGTTGCACATCCGCGAGCTGCTGGCGCGTCTGGGCCACGAGGATATCCATGAGGTCATCATCGCCACCAACCCCAACATCGAGGGCGAGACCACGGCGAGCTACCTGGCCCGCACTATCAAGCCGCTGGGCGTCGAGGTGTCGCGTCTGGCGAGCGGCCTGCCCGTGGGCGGCGACCTGGAGTATGCCGACGAGCTTACGCTTGGCCGCGCCATTGAGGCCCGTCGCGCGATTTAGGTGGCGAGCCTGCTCCTGCCGTATGTTTTCCTCGCGACGCACGGGGTAGTCATAATTTCCCCGTGCGACTGTGAGTTTGTTGTGCAACAAAGATGCTTCGTATCCGCTTATCGCATGGATGCTTCCGCCCGCGTCCTTAATTTGCCCATTCGTTGCGCAACCTTTTGGGTTCGCTGATACACTCAAATGTGGATTCGAATGAATGCGCCGCTCCCGAGCGGCGTGTTTTTGTTGGAGGAGAGCGCATGCGGCCCGGTGGCACTCAGACAAAGCGCGGCTCCGCGGTGCGCATGCGACGCCGGCTAGGCCTGGTGCCTCGGGCGTACGCGCTGCTATCGTGCTCGCTGCTGCTGGTCATAGCTGGCGTTTCGGCCTATGGCATGACCGTGCCGTCCATGATGCAGGCGCATGCCGCACGCGAACCGCGCGTGGGGCATGAGGTCAAAAGTGACCTGGGCACCACGACTGGATATGCTTGGGCAAGTGTGGTCGCGCATATCGTGTTTGGCACCGACGATGCGGACGGCGCCGAGGCCCCGGACAACGAAGTCACGCTTGCCAATGGCAAAACCATCGTGCTCACCAACACCAAGATCATCGATCGGTTGTCCAACAATAGCGTGGCGGCAACGGTGAATAAGGTCGAGCAGCAGAAGGGGCAGGACGCCCAGCAGTCCGGAAAGCCCGGTAGCTCGGATACTTCTGGCTCCGGCTCGGATTCGTCGAGTTCGGGCGGCGGCTCTGGGTCGGGTTCCTCTACCGGAGGGTCTGGAAACGGTGGTTCGACGGGCGGCAACACTGACAACGATGCAAACTCCGGTGGCCTTTCCGCTGCTGAGGAAGAGGGCATTCACAGTTGGCTTGTGACCAAGTACAACATGCTCGACGGCTATGTCTCTCGTGCCAATGACGTGGTCTCGACCTATAACTCTACGGGAGATCCCAGACCGTGCGACAGCCTGGTCGGGGAGATGTTTGTCATTCGAGCCGAGTTCGGTCGTCAGACATTCTCGCCCCGGTCAAAGTGGTATCAGCAGTATGCCAATCTGTGGGGCTGTTACACCAACCTATGTCAATGGGTCGGCCATTACGGCGATGATGACGTCGCGCTCGGTAACTTCAACAATAACGTGGCGGCGCTTGCCCTATGATGACCGATCTTGCATCCACCACACCACAATCGCTCGGTCGCGATCCCATGGTCGGCCTGCGCCTGGCGCGTGTCGACGGGTTTGAGCCGGCCATTGCGCTCGGTCAGGACGAACTGCCTGCCTATCTGCGTCGTTTTACGATGCTGTTTGCCGACGATGCCACCATGCGCCGTGGCGGTATCGGCCGCGTGACGCGTGCCGTCAACGCCCAAGGCGAGGCCGTGGCACTCAAGCAGCTCATCTTGCCGACGCGCGATGAGTTTGACGACGATGCCGCTCACGAGGCGCTGGTCGCCAAGTTCAAGGCGGCGTTTCGGGAGGAATACGAATGCCATCGCGCCCTTTCGGGCCTTAAGGGTTTTCCCCGCCTCTATGGCTGGGGCGAGGTTGACGGTGTGCCTGCAATTGTCATGGAATGGGTCGAGGGCGAGACGCTTGCCCGCTTGCGTTCGCGACTCGCCGTGGACGATGCCGGACGCCTGTCGCCACTTGTGGCGGCGCGTCTGGGTCGCGACCTGTTCGATCTGCTCTGCCGTATGAGCCTGGTGGGTGGGGGCTTTGTCCATCGCGATATCTCGCCCGCTAATATTATGGTGCGTACGGCGCGTCTGCCGCTTGACCGGCAGCTTGCCGAGGGCACCTTTGACCTGTGCCTGATCGACTTTGGCTCGTCGCTGGCGCTCGAGCCTGCGTCGGCCGTGGCCGGTACCGGCGGCAAGGCGTCGTTTACGGAGCGTTATGCCACGCTGCGTCGCGCGACGGTTGCCTATGCCCCGCCCGAGATGCTCACCGACGATATTCCCGACCTGCGCGCTTTGCGTATGTCGCCGGCGATCGACGTCTATGCCGCGGCAAGCACGGTTTACGAGCTCATTGCCGGCGTCGCGCCATACGAAGCCGCGCCGAGCACTTCGGGCACCTCGGGTTCGCGCAAAAAGACGCGCGACATCGCGAGCCCCTACCGTCTCAAGATGGACACGCGGCCCGACTATCCCATTGGTGCCCATGCGCCCGGTTGTGATTTGACTCAGCTGCTTCGTCGTGAGCCCGATGTGGCGCTCGCCGCGGCCGAGCAGGCCCAGCAGCTAGGGCTTGAGCCGGATTCCGAAGAGCTACGCGATGCGCTGGCGTTTGTCGATGCCCAGCTGTTCGACGTGGTGATGGCCTGTCTGTCCAGTCATCAAAAAGATCGTCCCGAGCCGGCGGCGGTCGAGGCGGCGCTCTCGGCGTTTTGTGACCACTATGCGCAAAATGTCGGTCGTTCGCTTCGCGGCGAGCCGCTCACGCCGTGCCCCATGGATGCGTCTGGCCGCGCGGTTCGTCGCGCGCTGATGGTCGGCGCGACGGTCGTCTGTGGCGTGGTTTGGGCTGTGGTCGTGGTTTCGGCCGCGCTGCTGGCGTCGGGCGCCCGCGTGACGGCGACTTTGGGATCGCTCGTGTGGTCTGGGTCGCTACCGGGTATTATTGCCGCACTGGCGTTGGCGCTGCCAGGCATAGCCGGCGTTACTGCGGGGGCACTTGCGCGCAATCGGCGCTCGGGGTTCCTGCAGGGTGTGCTTGCGCTTTCTGCCTGCGAGGTTCCGGTGCTGGTTGTGGCTGCATGTAGCGTATTTTCCCAACGCGCCGTGATGGGCGGCCTTGTTGCCGCTCTGGTTGCAACCTATACGCTTACGTGGTTTTTGCTTGCGATGGGCTTTGCCTTTGAACTTCCCGTTTCGGCACCGCGACGCACAAAAGCCCAGATGGCGACTCCGCTTGCCGGTGGAGCCGCAGCTGCCCGTACTTTTGGCGGACCTGTCGAAGTATCGTCCGATTCTATTTCTACGACCAAGGAGGCCTAGGTCATGGCATCTCAAGTTGAGCTCACCCCATGCGGGGCCATGTTTGACATCTTTAAGCGCGCGGCGCATCTGAGCCATATCGAGCTGTGCGGCTTGGTGCTTTCGTCCCGTCCGCTCGCCGACGGCCGCAGCCCGCAGAGCCGAGCCGCCGATCGCTCTTGGGTTTCCCGCTTTATCGTTCGCGCGCCGGTCGGCACGCTTCAGCAGCGCTACTTTGCCGAATACGGTACCTCGGCTGCGCGTATTATGTCGCAACTGGCCCTGCGCCAGCGCAACCCCATGGACTCCACGGCTGTGATCAATATGGTGTGCGGTCCTGCAGGTGAACCGATGGTACGCGCGCTCGAAGAATGCCACCAGGACACGAATCTCTATCGCAACGCGCTCGATCGCCTGTCCCAGGCGGCGGAACTCATGCCCGCCGAGCGCGCCGAGGCCGTGCTGGTGCTGTTTGTCGCCGTCGGTTGTTCGGCGGATGTGCGGTCCTCGGTGAACTATGCCATCGACTACGCACACGCGACCTGTGGCGGAGGCACCTCCACGCCGCGTTCGCTTGGCATGTCGCTGACTGCGGGCGAACGCGAACCCGCCCCGGCGCACCCCTTGGGCTTGCTGCGCGCGCAAAACAGTTTTGTCGTGAGCGCCCCGCGCTGGATTCAGCCGAGTGAGCAGGGTGTTGAGATTGGCGCGCTGGCCACTGGCGAGGGCGATATTACCGACGTCGGCGACGATGTCTCGGCCCGCCATGCCCATATCTGGTGCGATGCTCAAAATATCTGGCACGTCGAGGACTTGTCGTCCACCAACGGAACCGTGGTGGTAAACGGGGCCACGCGCGTCTGCATTCAGGTCGAGCCCGGCCGTTCCGCCCAACTCAATCCCGGCGACGAGCTCAAGCTCGGCGAATCCACTACCTACGCCATCCTCTTCGGTGCTCTCTAGCCGGCAGATAGGGACGTTCCTTTTCTGCCGGCTGGGGACACTCCTTGGCGCTCCAGAGCCGGTCGCCCGGGGATGGAGGGGCCATTTTGGCCCTTGGCGGTCACCCGAGGTAAACCTTTACCGCCCGCCTATATTTGCCGAAATTACACTTGACGGCGGGGTACAATAAACCCGCATGCGGATTTCCGTTGCGGGCGCTTCCCATCGCCGGGGCGTGCCCGGGAGCATCCGGCATGCGGCCTTTGCGGCGCTCGGTCATGTGCAAGACGGGCGGTCGGGTCTGTGGGGCGCATCAGCTGCCCCCTCGCCTCGGCATGTCTTCTCTCCACGCCACGTACCTGCTGCTGAGCCTGCCTGCCAGATGATTGGAAGCAACAGCGTAAATCCCATCACGCCAACATCCCGGCGATCGCCGGGGCCTGTATACCTATATGAGAGGAGAGGGGTATATGGCGCGTAAGTTTAAGTCTATGGACGGCAACGAGGCGGCCGCATATGTTTCGTATGCGTACACCGAGGTAGCGGGAATCTATCCCATTACGCCGTCCAGCCCGATGGCCGACCATGTCGACCAGTGGGCGGCCCAGGGTCGCAAGAACATCTTCGGCACCCCGGTCAAGGTCGTCGAGATGGAGTCCGAGGCAGGTGCAGCCGGTACCGTTCACGGTTCGCTGGGCGCCGGTGCTCTGACCACCACCTACACGGCTTCTCAGGGTCTGCTCCTGATGATTCCGAACATGTACAAGATCGCGGGCGAGCAGCTCCCGGGCGTCTTCCACGTCTCCGCGCGTTGCGTCGCTTCCCACGCCCTGAACATTTTTGGCGATCACTCCGACGTCATGGCCTGTCGTCAGACCGGCTTCGCCATGCTCGCCGAGGGCAACGTCCAGGAGGTCATGGACCTCTCGCCGGTGGCTCACCTTGCCGCCATCGAGGGTAAGACCCCGTTCCTTAACTTCTTCGACGGCTTCCGCACCAGCCACGAGATCCAGAAGGTCGCCATGTGGGACTACAAGGATCTGGCCGAGATGTGCGACATGGACGCCGTCCAGGCTTTCCGCGACCACGCGCTCAACCCTGAGCACCCGCACACCCGCGGCAGCCACGAGAACGGCGATATCTTCTTCCAGAACCGTGAGGCCTGCAACAAGGTCTACGACGAGCTTCCCGCCGTCGTCGAGGGCTACATGAAGAAGATCAACGAGAAGCTCGGCACCGATTACGGCCTGTTCAACTACTACGGCGCTCCCGATGCCGACCGCGTCGTCGTGTGCATGGGCTCCTTCTGCGACGTGCTCGAGGAAGTCATCGACTACCTCAACGCTCACGGCGAGAAGGTCGGCCTGGTCAAGGTTCGTCTGTTCCGTCCGTTCTCCATCAAGCACTTCGTCGACGTTCTCCCCGAGACCGTCCAGAAGATCGCCGTCATGGACCGTACCAAGGAGCCGGGTTCCATCGGCGAGCCGCTCTACCAGGACGTCGTCTCCGCTCTCTACGAGGCCGGCAAGACGGGCATCAAGGTCGTCGGCGGCCGTTATGGCCTGGGCAGCAAGGACACGCCTCCCGCGTCCGCGTTCGCTGTCTTCGAGGAGCTCAAGAAGGACGAGCCCAAGCGCGAGTTCACCATCGGCATTGTCGATGACGTGACCAACCTGAGCCTGCCCGAGGCCGAGGATGCGCCCAACACCGCAGCCCCCGGCACCATCGAGTGCAAGTTCTGGGGTCTGGGTGGCGACGGTACCGTCGGTGCCAACAAGAACTCGATCAAGATCATCGGCGACCACACCGACAAGTACGTCCAGGCCTACTTCCAGTACGACTCCAAGAAGACCGGCGGCGTCACCGTTTCGCACCTGCGCTTTGGTGATTCCCCGATCCGTTCGCCGTACTACGTGACCAAGGCCGACTTTGTCGCTTGCCACAACCCCAGCTACATCGTCAAGGGCTTCAAGATGGTCCGCGACGTCAAGCCGGGCGGCACCTTCCTGGTCAACTGCCAGTGGAGCGACGAGGAGTTCGCCGAGCACATGCCCGCCGTGGCCAAGCGCTACATCGCGAACAACAACGTCAACGTCTACCTGATCGACGCTATCGACCTGGCCGCTAAGGTCGGCATGGGCAAGCGCACCAACACGGTGCTCCAGTCCGCCTTCTTCGCGCTGGCCAAGGTCCTGCCCGCCGAGGACGCCCTGCAGTACATGAAGGACGCGGCCACCAAGTCCTACATGAAGAAGGGCCAGGCCATCGTCGACGCCAACCACAAGGCCATCGATGCCGGCGCTACCGCCTTCCGCAAGTTCGAGGTTCCGGCCGACTGGGCTACCGCCGAGGATGCCGCTCCCGTCGAGCTCTCCGAGGAGACCAAGTCCGCTATCGCCCAGCAGGTCAAGAACCTGCTCGAGCCCATCGATCGCATGGACGGCGACAGCCTGCCTGTTTCCGCCTTCGTCGATTGCGCCGACGGCCAGTTTGAGCTGGGCGCCTCCGCATACGAGAAGCGCGGCGTCGCCGTGGTCGTTCCCCACTGGGACGAGACCAAGTGCATCCAGTGCAACCAGTGCGCCTACGTGTGCCCGCATGCCACCATCCGTCCGTTCGCGATGACCGAGGACGAGGCTGCCGCCGCGCCCGAGGCTACCCGCACGCTCGACGCCATGGGCCCCAAGGCAAAGGGCATGAAGTTCACCATGGCCGTGTCCCCGCTCGACTGCATGGGTTGCACCAACTGCGTCAAGGTCTGCCCCAAGGGCGCCCTCGAGATGGTTCCCACCGAGCAGGAGATGGACCAGCAGCCCGTTTGGGACTACATGGTCGAGAACGTCTCCGAGAAGAAGGAGCTCATCGCGGCCAACGTCAAGGGCAGCCAGTTTAAGCAGCCCTACCTGGAGTTCTCCGGCTCCTGCGCCGGCTGCGCCGAGACCGCCTATGCACGTCTGGTGACCCAGGTCGCCGGCGACCGCATGTTCATCTCCAACGCCACCGGCTGCTCCTCCATTTGGGGCAACCCCGCTGCCACCGCTCCTTACTGCAAGGACAAGGACGGTCACGGCCCGGCGTGGAACAACTCCCTGTTCGAGGACAATGCCGAGCACGGTCTGGGCATGGCCGTTGGCTATGAGGCCGTTCAGCACAAGCTGATCGCCGCTACCCAGGACATCATCGCTGCCGATGGTCCGTCCGATGAGCTCAAGGCCGCCGGCCAGGCTTGGATCGACTCCGTCAACGACGCCGAGGCCTCCAAGACCGCTGCCGCTGCCTACGTTGCCGAGCTCGAGAAGTGCGGCTGCGACGCTTCCAAGGCGATCCTCGCCGACAAGGCTTACCTCACCAAGAAGTCCTTCTGGATCTTCGGCGGCGACGGCTGGGCCTACGACATCGGCTTCGGTGGCCTGGACCACGTCCTGGCTTCCGGCCACAACGTCAACGTCTTCGTCTTCGACACCGAGGTCTACTCCAACACCGGCGGTCAGGCCTCCAAGGCCTCGAACCTGGGCCAGGTCGCTCAGTTCGCCGCTGCCGGTAAGGTGACCAAGAAGAAGTCCCTGGCCGAGATCGCCATGAGCTACGGCTACGTCTACGTGGCGCAGGTCGCCATGGGCGCCAACCCGGCTCAGACCCTCAAGGCCATTCACGAGGCCGAGGCCTACGACGGCCCGTCCCTCATCATCGGCTACAGCCCCTGCGAGATGCACTCCATCAAGAAGGGCGGCATGCAGAACTGCCAGGCCGAGATGAAGAAGGCCGTCGAGTGCGGTTACTGGAACCTCTTCCGCTTCAACCCCGAGGCTGCTGCCGGCAAGAAGTTCTCGCTCGATTCCAAGGAGCCCGCGGGCGGCTATCAGGAGTTCCTGATGAACGAGGCCCGTTACGCTTCGCTGACGCGTTCCTTCCCCGAGCGCGCCGAGGAGCTCTTCAAGGAGAACGAGCAGGCCGCTATGGACCGCTATCAGCACCTGCTGAAGCTCAAGACGGTGTACAACGAGGCCTAAGTCTCCCACCGCAGGATCTGAGGGCTGACCTTCGCGGACGTCCTCGGACATGAAAGAACCCCCGCTGCGCACTACGTGCGGCGGGGGTTCTTTCGTCCTGGGGAGTGTCCGCGAAGGTCAGCCCTCAGATCCTGCTACGACTACGTCCTCGGATTGTGTGGGCGGATGAAGGACGTAGTTGGCCGGGCGTTCCGTCCCTTTCGCTGTTTCGCGGCTTTGCCGCGAAACCTCGCGCCACTTTGGGGATGGATGGGGGACTTGGCTGTTGCCGCCTTTTCGGAGCCCTTCTTTATTCCTTTTGCTGGATGAAAAGCCCCTTGTTTTTGCAGGGGTGCATACTCGACTTATAAGTGCATAGAATCTCGTATAGTGCGAGTAAGATTTTACGCTGTCCGTTTTGTGTTTAGCAGAGATGTAGTTTGCATAATCCGACATAATCCTTGCTGCATTTAAATAAAGTTGCACGTAAATGGCGTAGATATGCCTGAGCTGGGGTTCTGTACGCTGAGCGGATAAAAACGACCGTTCACCGTTCCGCTATTTTCAAAATGAATAAAATGAGCGATAAAGAGAATATAAACCTTAATAAACTCGCGTATCGCACGGACGCGGGTTATTAATGGGTTGTAGGCCTTTTACAGAAAGGATTCCAGCAATGTCTAAGCCTCTTGGCAAGCCCGATCGTATTGTCGTCGCCCTTGGCGGCAACGCCCTCGGCAACAACCCCGTCGAGCAGATCGAGGCCGTGAGCAACACCGCCCACGCTCTCCTCGGTCTCATCGAGCAGGGCAACGAGATCATCATCACCCACGGCAACGGCCCGCAGGTCGGCATGATTCAGAACGCCTTCGCTGCCGCCCACGACGCCATCGGTACCCCCGAGATGCCGCTGCCCGAGTGCGGCGCCATGTCCCAGGGCTACATTGGTTATCACCTGCAGCAGGGCATCGGCCGCGAGATGCACAAGCGCTATAAGCGTTGGCACGCCGCCACCGTCGTCACCCAGATCGAGTGCGACCCGGATGATCCCGCGTTCAAGAACCCGACCAAGCCGATCGGCCCCTTCTACACCGAGGAGCAGGCCAAGGAGTTCATGGCCGAGGATCCCTCCAAGGTCTTCGTCGAGGATTCCGGCCGCGGCTGGCGTCGCGTCGTCGCTTCCCCCGATCCCAAGAAGATCGTCGAGGCTGACTCCATCCTCAACCTGCTCGACAACGAGTTCATCGTCATCGCCTGCGGTGGCGGCGGCATCCCCGTCGTCCGCGACTACGAGAACAAGGGCTGCTACAAGGGCGTTCCCGCCGTCATCGACAAGGACCTGGGCGGCGAGCTGCTGGCCGAGGACTGCGACGCCGACGTTCTGTTCCTGCTGACCGCCGTTGAGCATGTCGCCATCAACTTTGGCAAGCCCAACCAGGAGGAGCTCGAGGACCTCACCGCCGACGAGGCCGAGCGCCTGGCCGACGAGGGTCAGTTCGGCAAGGGTTCCATGGAGCCCAAGGTTCGCGCTGCCATCAAGTTCGCCCGTTCCCGCAAGGGCCGCACCTGCATCATCGGCGCCCTGGACAAGGCCGCCGAGACCATGGCCGGCCTCTCCGGTACCCGCATTCACGAGTAGTCTCTGCTCTGTTGCCTCTCTCGTGGGCGCCAGGCAAAGCGCCCGCAAACTAGCCTCTCTTCATGAGCCCCGCAGTCCGCTCCGACTGCGGGGCTTTTGCTATTCACCTAGTCATTGGGGACGTTCTTAAACGACTAGTAGTAGGCCCACATGGCTTCGACTTCGTTGAGGACCTCTACGACGCCCCAGCGACGGGCGCTGCGGCTGGCCGAGTTGGGGTCGTAGACGCCAATCTGGTTGGCATCGTCGATGCCGTAGAGCACGATGTAGTGGCCTACGTTGGTAAACGTACCGGGGCGCACTGCAGCGATGACGGGCGCACCCGAGCGAAGCGCTTGGGTAATCGATTCGCGATCGTTATAGAGCTGTGTTCCGTTGAGCCCCAGCTGCCATGCACCGCCTGTCATAAACGACCACTCGGTGGCACCAGTGGGGGCGTAGTTGCCGGCTTCGGCCTGTGCGCATATATCGACCGGCGTCTTATCGGTGTGGCCGGTCTTAAAGATATAGACCATGGTGAGGCAGGTGGGACCGCAAGCGTTTTCGCGAATAGTGCCACCGGCATAGGGCAGCTCCGACCATGCGGGGTCAATTTGGTAGATGTGGGGCATGGTGCCGGCCTGCCATTGCGAGCGTGGGGTCGAGAACGCAAAGGAGTAACCGGGCGCGACGGGAGCTTTAAGCAGCTTGTCCTCGGCAGTGGGCTCAAGACCAGCTGATCCGTGGGAGATACAGGATCCCAAAAACACAAAGACGAGGCAGGCGGCGATGGAGCAAAGCGCAAGGCGTAGGCGGCGGGCCGGAAGCGCGTGGCTTGTGGTGTGCGACGCGGGGTGAGGGGCGGAATTGCCGCGATTGCGTTGAGGTCGCGAAAAGGAGCGCTTGACGTAGTAGTCGGTCGTACGGCGATCGTAGCGGCGTGGCTGCGATGTGTCGGTCTGGCGTTGGCGCGCGCTCGTGCTCACGCGGTCTGACTGCTGCACGGTACGGCTTTGTTGCCGCGAAGAAGCCCCGGGTTGCTCTTGGGGGCGCTGCGGGTTGTCGTTGTCGGAGGTGCTTCTGGGCGTTGGCGTGGTGCGGCCGGCAAGGCGCACGCTTTGTGGCCGTTGGTCGCCGTCATTGTATCCGTATGCCATTCGAATCACCTTGCCTCATGTGTAACTTGTCTATCCTACATAAAAAGATGCACGACACATGGGTATGTGCGCCAAAAGCCTGACAAATGGTATGAACGTTGTCGCGCCGCGCGCCAAGCGTCACGGCAACAGGTATTCAAAAGCAGACAAGATGAAAGCGTCCAAGACGAATGACGTCTTCCGCCGTTCGTCCCAAAAACGGCGCCGCTCGTTTTGCAGTTCTGCCTTCGGTCGAGCCTTGGACGGCAATGCAATGCCAAGGCCGTATCTTAAAGCCACGAAATAAAAGAGCGCGGCAAAACAGACCGCGCAAGGGGTGACGTCAAGGGGCGTCAAAAAGGAAAGGAGGGGAACAATGGCGGACAAGAACGCAGAAGTTGCAGTCGAGGATAACGGCGGCATGAAGAAAACGCTTTCGCTCTGGAACTTCTTCACCATCGGTTTCGGTGCCATTATCGGTACCGGTTGGGTTCTGCAGGTCGGCGACTGGATGGTCGTGGGCGGCGGTCCCGTTCCCGCTATGATCGCATTCCTCTTGGGTGCAATCTTCCTCGTGCCCGTCGGAGCTGTTTTCGGTGAGCTCACGGCTGCTATCCCCATCTCGGGCGGCATCGTCGAGTATGTCGATCGTAGCTTTGGCCGTACGCTGAGCTACATCACCGGATGGCTTTTGGCTCTGGGCAACGGTATCCTGTGCCCGTGGGAGGCCATCGCCATTTCGACCCTCGTGTCCGAGATGTTCGGCAGCCTGCCCGGTCTTGAGTGGCTGCGCGCCGTCAAGCTCTACACCATCCTGGGCGCCGACGTTTACCTGTTCCCGACGCTGATCGCGCTCGGCTTTGCAGTCTACGTCATCTTCCTCAACTTCCGCGGCGCCAGCTCGGCCGCCAAGCTCCAGGCCTTCCTGACCAAGGCCCTGCTCTGCGGCATGCTGCTCGCCATGGGCGTCTCGCTGTTCACCGGCTCGCCGGACAACGCCATGCCCGTGTTCTCCCAGGTCGCCGGTGCTGGCGGCGGCAAGGCCGCTACCGAGAGCACCAGCCTGTTCGCCGGCATCGTGTCGGTCCTGGTTCTGACCCCGTTCTTCTACGCCGGTTTCGACACCATTCCTCAGCAGGCTGAGGAAGCAGCCGAGGGCCTCAACTGGAACAAGTTCGGCAAGATCATCTCCCTGGCCCTGCTGGCCGCTGGCGGTTTCTACATGGTCTGCATCTACTCGTTCGGCACCATCCTCGACTGGCATGAGTTTGTTAAGAGTCCGGTTCCCGCGCTTGCCTGCCTCAAGGGCATCAACATGCTCCTGTACCTGGCCATGCTCGTCATCGCCACGCTTGGACCCATGGGCCCGATGAACTCCTTCTACGGCGCCACGAGCCGCATCATGCTCGCCATGGGCCGCAAGGGCCAACTGCCCGAGAAGTTCGCCGAGGTCGACCCCAAGTCCGGCGCTCCCAAGCTCGCCTGCGTCGTTCTGGGCGTCATCACCGTCATCGGTCCGTTCCTGGGCAAGAACATGCTCATCCCTCTGACCAACGTGTCGGCTCTCGCCTTCATCTTCTCCTGCGGTATGGTCGCTCTCGCCTGCCTGCGCATGCGCTTCACCGAGCCCGACTTGCCTCGTCCCTACGAGGTGCCCGGCGGCAAGTTTGGCATCGGCCTCGCTATCGCTGCCTGCGCCATCATCATCGGCCTGCTCGTGATTCCGTTCTCTCCCGCCTCCCTCAACATGGTGGAGTGGAGCATCGTGATCGGCTGGTTGGCTATTGGCCTGGCCCTCATGGCTTTCACCAATTCCCGCAAAAAGTAACGCCTAGCCGGGGCGGATCGGGTGCGCGGGACCCTCTCTCCCGCGCGCCGAACCCGGCACCACTTGGGTAGCTTTGTGAGGCCTTAACCCAACACGGCCTCGCCCACCATATGGATCCATAAGGAGGAACCATGTCCACTAAGTATGCAATCGTTGGCGGCAAGCTCATCGACGGTACCGGTGCCGAGCCGGTCGAGAACTCCCTCGTTCTCGTCGACGACAACGGCAAGATCGAGTACGCCGGCGCTATGCAGGACCTTCCCGAGGGCGTTGAGGTCATCGACGCCGCCGGCAAGACCGTCCTTCCCGGCCTGATCGACACCCACCTGCACTTCTCGGGCAACCTGACCGACGATGACACCGATTGGGTCATGCAGCCGCTCCTCGAGAAGCAGGCCGTCGCCGTCAAGCAGGCCTACGACTGCCTCACCCACGGCCTCACCACCGTCTGCGAGATCGGCCGCTTTGGTATCCAGATCCGTGACTGCATCGACAAGGGCGTCTTTAAGGGCCCGCGCGTTCTGGCCACCGGCCTCGGCTTCTGCCGCGTTGCCGGCCACGGTGACTCCCACCACTGCACCCAGGAGCTCAACAAGGAATCCCATCCCTGGGGCGACCAGGTCGACGGTCCTTGGGATCTGCGCAAGGCCGTCCGTCGTCGCCTGCGTGAGAACCCCGATGCCATCAAGATCTGGGCTACCGGTGGCGGCATCTGGCGCTGGGACTCCGGTCGCGACCAGCACTACTGCTCCGAGGAGATCCAGGCCGTGGTCGAAGAGGCCAAGATGGTCGGCATCCCCGTGTGGAGCCACTGCTACAACAACCACGCCGCTGCCTACGATTCCGTTCGCTTTGGCTGCGAGCAGCTGATTCACGGCTTCGATATCGATGAGCGCACCATGGACCTCATGGCCGAGCAGGGCACCTTCTTCACCCCGACGATCGCCTTCCTGCCTACCTGGTACGCCACCTATCCGCCCGTCTACGTGCCTGAGCTGCACGACAAGTACGAGGGCACCCTGGTCGAGAAGGAGCTGCAGCGCAACTACGACTGCCTGCGCGAGGCCAAGAAGCGCGGCGTCGTCATGACGATCGGCTCTGACTCCTTCTCCTTCGTCACCCCGTACGGCACCTGCTCCATCGAGGAGATGTACGAGTTCGTCGACAAGATCGGCTTCACCCCGGTCGAGACCATCACCTGCGCCACCCTCAACGGTGCCAAGATGTGCCACATCGAGGACGAGACCGGTTCTATCGAGGCCGGAAAGTGCGCCGACCTGCTGGTCGTCAACGGTGATGTCGCCGCCGACATCCACGTGCTCAACACCGACAACATGGACGTCATCATGAAGGACGGCTGGATCGTCGAGGCTGGCACTTTTGGCGAGGCCAACAAATACAGCGCCTAAACTACCGTTCATCGACGACTGGATGTAAAACACAGTATTTGATTGCATAATGCAATGGAGAGGGTCGCTTGCGGCCCTCTTTATTGCTATGGGTGCGATAGATAAAAGGGGATGACGGTGGATTTAAACAGGCTGATTCTGGGCAAGAGCTACAACTCTACCAAGGTCTTTCGTACGGCCCAGCATGTGGTCCAGGCCATCCTGCTCGGTGTTGTCGTTCCGGCGCTTATCCTGCTGCTTATCTGGGATTTAACCGATAATCCCAATCCCGTTCCGGGCGTTGTCGTTATTGCCGGCTTGGTCATGCTGTGCTTCTTCTTCTCGTATGTCTTTGTGGTCCCCGACGACCTCACATCGAGCGCAACCGACCGTACGCTCGCCATCGCATCAAAAATATTCGCCTACACGTCGCGCGGCCTTACGCCCGAAGCGGCCCTGGGCGCCTCTAAAATTATCCTGTCCGAGACCATCGCCTCTGCCATCTGCTTTACCGATGGCAAACAGGTGTTGGCAAGCTGGGGCGAGGACTCGGCAAAGTGCCCTGCCGGCACCCCGGTCGTGCTCAAGACCACGCTCAGTGTGATTGAGACGGGCGAGCAGAGCGTGTTTTCGCGTGACACATCCAATGAGACGGGCGGTTATTTTCCCCGTCTGCGCGCCGGCATTGTCGCGCCGCTTACCGTGCGCGGACATTGCGTGGGTACGCTCGAGCTGTACTATCCCCGCCTGAGCAGCATCGATATGCGCCAGACGGCGTTGGCCTCGGGCTTTGCCGATCTAATTTCCACGCAACTCGCGAGCTTTGAGCTCGAGCGCCAGGATGAGCTCACAGCCCGCGTTGAGCTTCGTGCCCTGCAGTCGCAGGTCGACCCGCATTTTCTGTTCAATACCATTAGCACTATCGTGTCGCTCGTTCGAACCGAGCCTGACAAGGCGCGGTCGTTGCTGATCGACTTTTCCAACTACTATCGTCAGACGCTTTCTGACTCCGATACGCTCACCACGCTCGAGCACGAGGTGGAACAGGGCACTCGTTATATCAATCTTATGCAGGCCCGGTATGGCGACGGCCGTCTGCGCGTTTCGGTCGACATCGACTTTGAGGTGCGCGACAGCCTGGTACCGCCGTTTATCTTGCAGCCGTTGCTCGAAAACTGCATCAAGCATGCGCAGCGCGAGACCGAGCCGCTTTCTATTCGTGTTAGGGCTTTTGAGACCGATGACGGCTTGGAGATCATCGTCGAAGACGACGGCATCGGAATGAGCGAAGAAGTCTGCGCGCATCTGTTTGAGCAGCATCGCCGAGAGGAGCCCGAGAGCATTACCGCCGACGGCTCCGTCAAGCGAGGTTGCGGCCTGGCGCTCTTCAACGTGCTTCAGCGCATCCATTTCTTTTACGGAGAAGATTCTGGCATGCGCGTGAAGTCCCAGGAGGGCGTGGGGACGCAGGTCATCGTTGAGTTGAACGGCGAGCCACATGAGCCGGCGCCGTTGACGGTGTAGCACGCGGTTGGATTGAGAGAAAAAAGAGGGGAAGCGCATATGTCCGAAGGCTGGAACATCCTGGTGGTTGATGACGAGCCCCCAATTAGGGCTGAGCTACGCTATCTGTTGGAAAAGGATGCGCGTGTGGGTCAGATTGCCGAGGCGGGCAATGTCACCGAAGCCGTGGAGTTGATTCTGTCGAGCAAGCCCGACGTGCTGTTTTTAGACATTACCATGCCCGGTCGCTCGGGAATTGAGCTTGCCGAGACCCTGCAAAACCTAAAGAGGCCGCCGGTCGTGGTGTTTGTGACGGCATTTGCCGAGTATGCGGCCGATGCCTATAACCTCGATGCTGTCGATTATGTCGTCAAACCGGTTGAGGATGCCCGCTTGTCAAAGGCGCTCGACAAGATCGAGACTGCCCTGGGCGCTCGCCGTGTCGTCCATGCTCCGCGCCAGCCTTTGCGCCTGACGGTGGATCGCGGGGGCAAAAAGGTGTTCATTCCCGCCGCAGACGTCTGCTACTTTGAGGCGCGCGCCGATTTTTGCAACGCCGTCTGCGCCGAGGGGACATACCTGATCAATGAGTCGATTTCCTCGCTCGAGCGCCGCTTGGCCTCCGAGGGCTTTATCCGCGTCCACCGCAGCTATCTGGTTAATTTGGAAGACGTGCATAATGTCGAGATTGGCTCCACGGGCCTGATGGAGCTCAGGCTCGACCGTGTGAGCTCGACGGTGCCCGTTTCGCGTCGTCGCGCTGCCGAGGTCAAATCGCACTTGGGGCTTGCGTAAGGGTCGGTACGCCATCGTTTGCCGTTGCAGGTTTGGTATGACTGTGCGGTGGGCATAATGGATTGCATCGAATGAAATCGAAAGGATCATTATGCCCGCGCTCATTACGCATCATCTGTTTGGCGAGGAAAGCATCGACCGTCTTCCGCGAGGCGTTATCACGTCCGACGAGGAGCGCATCGCCTTTATCCTGGGAAACCAAGGTCCCGACCCGTTCTTCTTCCACATGCTCACGCCGCGCATTTCCGACTGCATGTCGCTTGCTCAGGTCATGCACCGCTCGCGCATGTCGCGCCAGTTCTCGTGCCTGCGCGACGGCGTGTCGCACCTGCAGCCGCGCGATGCCAATCTGGGTCGCGCCTTTGCGCTGGGCCTGCTGTCGCACTATGTGCTCGATCGCAATGCCCATCCCTTCGTCTACGAGCAGCAGTTTGGCATTGTCGAGTCCGATCCCGAGCTCGAGGCTTCGGGCAGTCAAGTTCATGCCGTGCTCGAAAGCGACTTGGACGTGCTGATGCTGCAGCTCAAGCGCGATGGGGCTACGGTCGAGGATTATCCGCCGGCGGGCGAGATCGTCACCACCGACCGCATCAATCGCGTTGCCGGCGTGCTGATGAGCTACGTCGCCGGACGCGTGTACGGTATCGACATCCCGGCGGGGGAGTACGGCGGCGCCGTCTCGGACATGCAGCTGCTCTACCGCACTATCGAGCCGGCCGGTTCGGCCAAGACGCGCGCGATTGCCCTGCTTGAGGGCTTGGTGCACGATTATTCGCTGCTCGACGGCCTTGCGCACCGCGTGACGACCGAGCTGCCCGAGCGTACCGGCAACCTGGGCCACTTGGCATGGAAGAACCCCTTTACCGATGAAGTCTCGACCGAGAGCTTCCCCGAGGTCTTTGACCGCGCGCTGCTCGATTACGAGCTCACCGTCGCCCGCTTTATCGAGACCGGCGATATGGAAGCCGTGACCAACCACGTCAATTACAGCGGTCGCGTGCTCGGCGCCGACGAAGAGTTCGACCGCGAGGAGTAGGGCTCGTGCGTGCCCCTTTGCCGAATCCTTACCGGCGCCTCTGGGCAATTGGGGTACGATGAACTAACTGCATATCGGGCGAATACGAAGGGGCCCTGTCCATGAAATACACCAAGCTCGAGCGTAACTGGGTTATGTACGATGTGGGCAACTCGGCCCTCGTGCTGCTCAATACCTCGGTGGTGCCCATCTACTTTAACGCCATCAATACCGGTGCTTCCTCGGCAGACCTGGTGGTCGCTTGGGGCAACGCGCAGACGATTGCCTCGCTGGTCATTGCCATGCTCATGCCCATTCTGGGCGCGCTTGCCGATTACGCTGGCAACAAGATCAAGTTCTTCTTGGGCTTCTTCCTCACGGGCCTGGTTCTTTGCCTGGCGCAGGCTATCCCCATGTCCGCCATGGCATTTTTGACCGTGTACGTGCTGTGCACCATCGGCCTTAACTCTTCTATGACGTTCTACGACGCCATGCTGCCCGACATTACCACCGACGAGCGCATGGACGCCGTGTCCAGCTCGGGCTATGCCTGGGGCTACATCGGTTCCACCGTGCCGTTCATCATCTGTCTGGCGCTTATCATGGGCGGCCCCGCTCTTGGCGTCCCCACCATGCTGGCAACGCGTCTGTCGTTTGTCATCACCGGTGCCTGGTGGCTCATCTTTACCCTGCCGCTCATTCGCACCTATAAGCAAAAGTACGGTCGCGAGCGCGGTCCCGAGGACACTATCGGCCACATCGTGGGCGGCGTGTTCTCCGAGGTCGGACACACCATGCGCGAGATCGCCCACAACAAGACCGTGCTGGTCTACATGATTGCGTTCTTCTTCTACATCGACGGTGTGCACACGGTCATTTCCATGGCAACCAGCTACGGATCGGCTCTGGGCATCGACTCGACCCAACTGGTGCTGGCTCTGCTCGTTACGCAGTTTGTAGCCTTCCCGTCCGCCATCATCTACGGCAAGCTCGCCAGTCGCGTGGGTACGCTCAACATGATCATGGTGGCCGTCGCCGCCTACATGGGCATCGTGCTCTTTGCCGCGTTTTTCTTAAAGACTGCCTTTGAGTTTTGGGTGCTCGCCATTTTGGTCGGCTTGTTCCAGGGCGGCGTGCAGGCGCTCAGCCGCAGCTATTTTGGTCGCATCATCCCCAAGGAAAAGTCCAACGAGTACTACGGCTTCTTCGATATCTTTGGCCGTTACGCAAGCGTTATGGGCACCTTCCTGGTGTCGGTTGTCACCTCGCTGACCGGCAACCCGTCGCTGGGCGTCCTTTCTATCGGTGTTCTGCTGGTTGTTGGCTTTGTGCTGCTGGTCCGTCTGTCCCGCATGGCTCAGACGGCGGCGTAAGGCAACCGGGCTCAGTACAGCAATTGTGCCTATCTGCAGTACTCTTTTGGAAGTAGCCGCATAAATCATTCTGACTTCCGAACAATGTCTAGCCCAAGTGGGTATGATGGAACCAGCTAGGTCGCGGGGCG
>CABUUB010000022.1 GCA_902494625.1 uncultured Collinsella sp. | reverse complement strand
GGAATTTCTCGGGGCCGCCTCTCGGCGGCCTTGCGAAAAACAAATCCAAGTTAGACCATTTCAAATGGTTCGATGTCTGCCCGGATGCGACACTGAAGTAAGTGTCCATCCTCGCAGTATCCGGTTCTCAAGGTGCACGCCTGCGCTGGTTCCCGGTCCGACCGGGCCGCGCGGCAAGGAGATATATTGCCAGACCGCGAAGCGATGTGGGACGTCAATTCCACTCTTCACAAGTCCTACACAACATATCGCTTCCTATATAAGCAATAGAAAGGCTGGTGCAGAAATGCTGCACGTATCAGATGATGACCCTTCGATTAAGAGATATATAAAGATCGGTCACCTGTATGTGTTTATCTACCCGCGCTTTTTGCTATGTAAACCAGCGCTTTCGATAAAAAAGAGGGAGTGCCGCGCACAGTGCGACACTCCCCTAGCGATTCAACAGAATCTATTAGGCCTCGAGAGCCTTCTTGGCAATGGCAGCCAGCTCGTTGAAGGACTCGATGTCCTCGTAAGCCATCTGAGCCAGGACCTTACGGTCGAGCTCGATGCCGGCAACCTTCAGGCCGTGCATGAACTGAGAGTAAGAGATGTCGTTCAGGCGAGCAGCAGCGTTGATACGGGTGATCCAGAGAGAGCGGATCTCGCGCTTCTTGTTGCGGCGATCACGATACTGATACTGCAGGGAGTGCTGGACCTGCTCTTTAGCATGCTTGTAAGTACGCGAAGCGGCACCGTAGTAACCCTTCGCACGGTGCATAACGGTACGGCGCTTCTTCTTGGCGGCAACAGCGCGCTTAATACGTGCCATGTTCTATCAACTCCTAGACGGTAAAACGAAAAACGGGAACGCGAACTTAGGCGAGACGCGACTTGATGACCTTGCGGTCGGCAGCGGCGATCTCGGTCTCCTGACGGAAGCCACGCTTACGCTTGGTGGACTTCTTGCTCAGGATGTGGCTCTTGAAAGCCTTGGCGCGCATAAGCTTGCCGGTACCAGTCTTGCGGAAACGCTTCTTGGTGCCGCTGTGGGACTTCATCTTAGGCATGAAATACTCCTTAATCGGTTACAGAACACTAGTTACTTGGTATCGATTGCCGCTTTATCCTCATCGAAGGCGCCCTTAATCGGGGCGAGCAGCATAAGCATGTTACGGCCTTCCATCTTAGGCTTGGACTCGACCGTAGCGTAAGGCTTGAGATCCTCGGCGAGACGCTCGAGAACGTTAAGACCCTGCTCCGGGTGAGCCATCTCACGGCCGCGGAACATGATGGTAATCTTAACGCGTGCGCCCTTCTTGAGGAAACGCAGAACGTGGCCCTTCTTGGTCTCGTAATCGCCAACGTCGATCTTGGGTCGGAACTTCATTTCCTTGACCTCGACCTTGGACTGGTTCTTACGAGCGGCCTTGGCCTTCATGGCCTGCTGGTACTTGAACTTACCGTAGTCCATGACCTTGCAGACCGGCGGCTCCGCGTTGGGAGCGATCTCGACCAGGTCGAGACCCTGATCGTCAGCGACGCGCTGGGCATCGCGGATGGCGAACAGGCCGAGCTGAGAGCCATCGACGCCAATCAAACGGCACGAAGATGCAGTGATCTCGTCGTTGATGCGGGTGTCATCAGACTTAGCTATTTTCCCTACCTCCATTCATAAAAAAATAACCCGGCGCTTCTTTGCAACCAGGTCGTACACATAGACATCCTCGAAATGAGGAAGGGAATCTAAGTTGTATGACCAGTCAGCTGCTCATTGGCGCCAAAAGGTGGGAACCCTCGGGTTCCTCTTTAGGGCATTGCGGGAACAACGCCTTGCGAATAATAACACGTACCGCGCGTTATCACATTACGTACACGAAAAAGGGGGCCTTGACCCCCTTGAAGCGCAGGTGCATGTATGGTGCCCGAGGCGAGACTCGAAGGGCCTTCGCTCCGCGAAGCCCCGGGCTTCGGGCGCATGGCGCCCTCGCCACGCTCCGCTACAAACAGGCCACGGGCCTGTTTGCTTGACGCTCCGCGCGCTCACGCGAGTTCGGCACGAAAAAGGGAGCCTTGACCCCCTTGAACGCTCACTTGCATATATGGTGCCCGAGGCGAGACTCGAACTCGCACGTTGTTGCCAACGGTGGATTTTGAGTCCACTGCGTCTGCCAATTCCGCCACTCGGGCACGTAATGCGTGAGTTAGTTTATCACAGCTTTCTGTTGATTAGTCCGAAAATGGAACTTCGAGCATTTCGATAAGCTCAACCTTGCGCAACATCTCCCGCTTACGACATCCACGTCCGTCAACCGAGGCCTCGCCCATCTGGTTGTCATAGGGGTCCTCACGCACGCCATCGAAAGCAGGCACAAATTCAGCCTGGAATCGATTGTTGGCCACCATACGCCACGGGTCGAGATTGCCAAAGTAGTGACGACGACGCCACTCCTCCCCCATCCTGCGCGCCGAGGAACCGAACGATACGTCGGCGTTAAGCCAACCGGTCTGTGGCGTATAGAACTCAGCCCAATCGTGCGGCCCCACCGAATCGGGAGCAACATACAGGCCGCTCTGCCAACGGGCAGGCACGCCCGCGATGCGGCACATGGTGATAAACGTGAGCGCCATAACGCCGCAATCGCCGCGGAGCGAATGCGCGCAGTCATCGGCAATAGATCCCAAAAGCAAGTACGGCGGTTGATAGCGATAGTCGACATACTGCGTCAGATAATCATAGATAGCACGGGCGCGATCGAGCGGATCCTCGAGTCCGTCAACAACACCGGCCGTCAGCTGCTGCAGATACGGCGTAAATGCAATGTGCGGACGATCCTCGGAAATATCCTCGGGCAGAGGCGCGTCCATACGCGGATGAGCCGGAAGTGTGCCACCGTAGACATCACAATAAGCAGCATCGATGTGATAACGATAGGTCACCGAGAATGAGCGTTCACTCGAAGAAGACCACGAGGCGGTACGCGCCGAAGCGTTCGCGGAAGCAACAGCACCCTCCGGCGTCATGTCGAGAATCTCGACCCGAGACTGCTGGTGGCAGGTGGCGGCAACGGGAAGCCAAGCGCGAACGGTCTCCCCCTCTAGAGCGCCGGGGACAGACACAGATGCTTTAAGCGTAATGACGCGAGCCAATCCATTTTGCAACTCCATCTCCTTGAGCATCTCGTTGCGCAGTGCAATTCCGTCCGTAGGATCGGGACGCATGCCGGGGACCTCTTTGGGATATACGCGAAGCGAATCGAGGAAGTTGTCGAGAACGAACAGCTCGCCATCGATAAAGCGCCAGTCAATACGCTTACGGTCAATCAGATCGTCAAACTGCCCCTCGGTAAACTCAGGCCACTCCTCGCGAATCATCGCAATAGCTCGATCGCGCGACACCGAAAAATGAAGCGGCGTCTCGATCATGCGATACCGCTCGGCACGAACGCAGGCAGCAAGCGAGGGATCGGGATTTTGGGCAAGTAGGCGGTCGCAAGCCTCAATAGCCTGCGAAAGATACCCCGCATCCTTTAAACGCAGGATCTCGGGTGGCAAGCCAACATCTAGAAAACGGAAGTCATCATTGCAAACATCAACAGAGCAACCAACAGGACCCTCGTCAATAACCTTCCCATCCGAAGGCAGCACATTAATAACAGCCATACCAAACTCCAAGTCATTAGAACTCTTGAAGCCCATTGTAGCGAGATAAAAAAGAAAGCCCCAATAAAGGAACCCTCAACACCGATAAACGGTACCTATAAAAAATGAATTCAGCCCAGTAACCCTGTAGCGAGTTAACAAAGGGGCCCCGTTTCCCCGGAGCTGATTCCGTCGCGCGACTCCTAGCGAAGCCAGTAGCCACCTTAATTCAGACTCGTAACCCTGCGGCGTTAAACGAAGGAAGCCCCGTCCCCCGGAACTGTTTCCTTAGCGCGACTTCTGGCGAAGCCAGGTGAGCGCAAAGGAAACAGTGTAGGGGGACGGGGCTTCCGGCGGGAAGTTTAGCGACGCTTACGCCTTGTTGACGGAGCCAAACTCCTCCATGAGCTCCTTGGTGCGGGCAACGATGTTGTCGCGACCAGGCTTGAGGAGCTTGCGGGGGTCAAAGCCCTTGCCCTGCTGATCCTTGCCAGCCTCGATGTACTCGCGGACGCCCTTAGCGAAGACGAGCTGCAGGTCGGTGTTGACGTTGATCTTGGAGATGCCCAGGGAGATGGCCTTCTTGATCTGATCCTCGGGGATGCCGGTGCCACCGTGCAGAACGAGGGGCAGGTCGCCGGTTTGGGCCTTGATCTCGCCCAGACGCTCGAAGGAAAGGCCAGCCCAGTCGGCGGGATAGACGCCGTGGATGTTGCCGATGCCGCAGGCGAGGAAGTCGACGCCCAGGTCAGCAATCTGCTTGCACTCAGCAGGATCAGCGAGCTCGCCGCTGGAGGTCACGCCGTCCTCGGTGCCGCCGATGCCGCCGACCTCGGCCTCGATGGACATGCCCTTGGAGTGGGCAAGCTCAACGAGCTCCTTGGTGCGGTCGAGGTTAAGCTGGAAGGTCTCCTCGTGAGAGCCGTCATACATGATGGACGTGAAGCCGGCCTCGATGCACTTGAAGCAGTCCTCGTAAGAACCGTGATCGAGGTGAAGGGCGACGGGAACGGTAACGCCCGTGGCCTCGACGGCAGCCTTGACCATGTCGGCGCAGACCTTGAAACCGCCCATCCACTTAGCGGCACCAGCGGTGCACTGAAGGATCAGCGGAGACTTGGCCTCCTCGGCGGCCTGGAGAATAGCCAGGGTCCACTCGAGGTTGTTGGTGTTGAAGGCACCGAGACCGTACTTGCCGGCCTCGGCCTTCTTGAGCATGTCTGCTGCGTTGACGAGCATAAAAGAAACCTCCTGTAAGGTTGCTCCGATAACGCCTGTGATTTTACCACGGCGCACCCGAGCATAAACGTTCGTTTGTTCACGAATATCGTCCAAACAGACTTTTTTGACCGTTTGCCCTACGAAATTGACCCGTTGGGGAAAAATAGCTTGACGTTTGGACGCTTCTCGTGCTTTAGAAGCCGACTGTAAAGCTATACCTGCATGAAAGGGTTCTGCATGAGCTCGCGTGCCATGGTGGTCGAATCGCCATGGCCGGTTAGGCAAACGGTATCGGGCGGGAGAAGCCGGGCGAGCTTGGAGAGCGAGCGCAGAATCGCCGCCTCGTCTCCTCCAGAAAGATCGGTGCGGCCGTGCCCGCCCGGAAACAGGGTGTCGCCCACAAAGGCAATGTTCCCCTGCTCGGTGGCAGCAAACAAGACGATTCCGCCCGGCGTATGCCCTGGTGTCTCGATCACCTGCAGGCAGATATCGCCCACCTCGATAGCATCGCCCTCGGCGAGCAGGCACGTCGGCTCCCCGGGGTCGGGCGTCTCAATGCCCCACATAGCTCGCTGTTCCTTGATGTTCGTATGCGGCACCGCCGCATCCTTAGCACACAGCTCATACTGGCAGCCCTCGCCAACGGTGGTTCGCACGCCGGCAACACCACCAACATGATCGGCATGGCCATGAGTGCATACGGCGCCAAGCACGCGTACGCCGGGATGTTCGGCTCGAATATGCTCCACCAGGCGCTCGCCTTCCCACGCAGGGTCGATAATCACGCACTCATTGCCCGAAATAAGAGCATAGCTATTGGTCTGAATGGGACCGTTTACGAGCGTCTCGATCTCGACCGACCCCTTGGGAGTTAAATCCAAGGACATAGCACTCATGTCCCTCTCCTCTCTATAGAACTCGAGGCATCAAACGATGCCTCGAGTGTAGCGAATATTGATAATGTGGCACGTTCGTCGCGACTAAACGCGGCGCTTAAGCTGGGCTCCACCCTCGCCGGGCATCAGGCGGCGTGCGTCGTAGACCGAGTCAACGCTGCTGATAGAAGCCAGCAGCGGATCCAGACCACTCGCGTCCGAGATCTCGACCATAAAGCGCAGGGTTGCAATACCCTCGCGGTTGGTCGACGTGGCGGCAGAAAGGATATTGCCGCCCGCATCGCCAATGGCAATGGTGACATCCTTGAGCAGGCCCATGCGGTCCAGGCACTCGACCACGATCTCGACCTGGAAGAGGGTGTCGGCAGCGCCGTCCCACTCCACTTCGATCATGCGCTCGGGATGCTCCATAAGACCCTTGACGTTGGGGCAGTTGGCGCGATGCACCGAAACGCCACGACCGCGCGTGATGAAGCCGACGATATCGTCGCCCGTCACCGGATTGCAGCAATGCGCCAGACGGACCAGCAGGCCGCTGTTGCTCTCGCCCTTGACGATAATGCCGTTGCTGGCGCTCTTGCCGCGCTTTTGCGGCTTTCGGTTGGAGCCTCGGGCCGGCTGTTTCACGACCTCGGCGATAGCCTCGGCCTTGGTGAGCTGTTCCTCGGGCTTGGGGTCCAAGATTTGCTCGACCTTGTTACCCACAGCGCGCGGGGCAACCTTGCCGGCGCCCACGGCGGCAAACAGGTCCTCGAGCTGCTTGAAGTTCAGCTGCTCCGCCACGGCGTTGAGCGCACGCGTGGATCGCGGCGTAGAGATGCCATACCCGCGCTTGCGCAAGTCCTTGGCCAGTATATCGCGGCCGGCAGCAGCGTCGTCGTCCTTGGTCGCGGCGGCAAAATAGCGGCGGATCTTTGACTTGGCGGAAGGCGTCTTAACGATCTTGAGCCAATCACGCGACGGCTTGGAACTCTTGTTGGTCAGGATTTCAACGCGGTCGCCCGTCTTGATCTCGTGCGTGAGCGGGGCCACCGCACCGTTGATCTTAGCGCCGACGCAATGGTTGCCCACCTCGGTGTGAACGGCGTAGGCAAAGTCGAGCGGCGTGGAGCCGGCACGAAGCGCCATGACCTCGCCCTTGGGCGTAAAGACGAAGATCTCTTGATCGAAGAGGTCGACCTTCAGCGAATGCAGGTATTCCTTGGCGTCGGTGATCTCATCAGACGCAGCCCAATCGAGCGAATGCTTAAGCCAGTTGATCTGATCGTCCAAACGTTGAGCGTCATTGGTCTTGGAAGCAGACGATCCGCCCGATTTCTTATAGAGCCAGTGGGCGGCAATGCCGTACTCGGCCTGCTCATGCATCTCATAGGTTCGAATCTGAATCTCGAGCGGACGAGCCGTGGGACCGATAACCGTCGTGTGGAGCGACTGGTAGTTATTGACCTTGGGCATGGCGATATAGTCTTTAAAGCGACCGGGCATGGGGTGCCACAGCGTATGCACCGCGCCGAGCGTGGAGTAGCAATCGCGCACCGAATGGGTGATGACGCGCAGCGCCACCAGGTCGTAGATCTCGGAGAATTCCTTGCCCTTGCGCTTCATCTTTTGGTAGATGGACCAATAGTGCTTGGAGCGGCCATTAATCTGGAAGCCCTCCAGGCCAATGCGGTTGAGCTCGTCGGTGAGCGTCTTGATGGTCTCGGCCAGATAGCGCTCGCGAACCTCGCGCGACTCAGCCACCATGCGCGCAATGCGCTGGTAGGCATCGGGTTCCAGGTAGAAGAAGGACAGGTCCTCGAGCTCCCACTTAATAGAGCTCATGCCCAGACGGTCGGCCAGGGGCGCATACACGTCCATGGTCTCGCGGGCCTTAAACAGGCGACGGTCCTCGCGCAGAGCTGCAAGGGTGCGCATGTTGTGCAGACGGTCGGCAAGCTTAACGATAATGACGCGGATGTCCTTGGACATGGCGAGGAACATCTTGCGCAGCGTAAGCGCCTGCTTCTCGTCCATGCTGTCGACTTCGATGTTGGTGAGCTTGGTCACGCCATCGACGAGCTCGGCCACCGTATCGCCAAACAGGCCGGAAACATCGGCAAGCGAGGTCTCGGTATCCTCGACGGTATCGTGCAGCAGCGCGGCGCACACCACATCGCAGTCCATCTTGAGATCGGCCAAGATGATGGCCACCTCGACGGGATGGTTGATGTACATCTCACCCGACCGCCGCTTTTGGTTGCAGTGCTTCTCGGCGGCAAAGCAGTAGGCCTGCTCCACCTTAGAGAAGTCGTCCTCATTCATATATTTGAGGCACAGGCGCTCCAGCTTGTCGTAGCTGTCCGCCATAATCTCGGGCGGCAGCTCATCGGCATGCTTATAGTGCTCCATCTCCGAAAACGGCTGGAGGGTGGAATCATGGGCGGTACGGGCTGCGGCATCCATCGAGGTCCCCTTCCCCTAGGCCCGCGGTACGATCGGGCGGTTAACTTTGGCTAGCATATCAGAAGCGCACGAATCGAGCGCCCAGCTCCGGAAAGCCGAGAACTCCATGCGCGAGCGCAAGCCCTCCAAATAGCGGATTGACCTGCTCAATTGCACACGGCCGGGGTTTTCCGCCATCGCGATGCGACGGGTGTCGTCAAACCCCGAAACGCGACAGAAACCAAGCTCTTCGAAGATTCCCAGGCCGCTTTCCACCGAGCGCTCGTCGACCGGCGTGCGGGCATCGATGGCAAGGCACATCTGCGCGATGTCGATATCGCTCGCACTAAACGAGTCGTCTCCGGTCTTGCCGCGGTTGGAGCGCCACATAGTCTGCAGCGCTCGATAGAGCGTGACGAGCTCATCGCGCTCGGGCGCGTAGCAGTCGAGCAGGCGCTCGTTAATGCGAGCGTCACGCGACGAATAGAGCAGGTGAATCACGGCAGGTTGGCCGTCGCGACCGGCGCGTCCGCTCATCTGGTTGAACTCGATGGCGCCAAACGGCATGTGGTAGAGCACGACATGGCGGATATCGGGCAGGTTCACGCCCTCACCAAAGGCAGAGGTCGAAACGATGCAACTGAGGCTTCCGTCACGAAACGCCTCCTCGACACGGCGACGATCGGAGCGCGCAAGCCCCGCGTTATAGAACGCGATGCAGGTCGCGCAATCGGGTACCCGCTTGCGCAGCGTCTTAGCAAGCGCCACGGACTGGTCGCGCGAGTTGACGTAGATGACGGTCTTCTCCCCCGTCGCCACGATTGACACCAGGCGGTTCTCGCGGCTCGCAAGGTCTCGGTCATCCTCGAGCTGCAAGTTCTCGCGCACCGTCTCGTCGACCACCGTACGGGTAATCGGTAGCACGCGGGCGAGCTCGGCCACAACCGGAGCCGTTGCGGTGGCAGTCGTGGCCAGAACGACCGGGTCGCCCAGGGCCTTGAGGATATCGGGCATGTCGAGATAGGCGCTGCGGTCACCGCCCTTGGCAAGACCGGCATGATGCGCCTCATCGATAACGACAAAACCGATGCGTCCCGAACGCGCAAAGCGGTCGCGGTGAATGGACAGGAACTCGGGCGTCGTGAGCACGATGCCGGTGCGGCCCGAAGCCAAGCCGGCAAACACGTCATCGCGCGCCGCCTCCACGGTCTCGCCGGTCAGCACGCCCACGCCAATGCCGAGCGCGGCCATCGTCGACGAGAGGTGATAGGCCTGGTCGGCAACGAGCGCGCGCAGCGGATAGACAAAGATGCTCGCACGCCCGCGAAGGACCGCCTCGCGCGCGGCATGCACATGGAAGATAAGAGACTTGCCGCGCCCCGTTCCCATAACGGCCAGAACACTTTGGTGATCGGCCAGGGCATCGAGCGCCTCGACTTGCGCGCGGTGCGGCTGGTTCGAACCGATAAAGCTATGGATAAGCGAGCGCGTCAGCTCGGTATAGGAAAGCTGGGCGAGCGTTTGGCGCTTGCGGGACTCCAGACGAAGACCGACGTCCGCAGGCTCCACGCCGCGGCGAAGCTCACATGCCGGGTCGTCAACGCTGGGCGCCGTGGTATCGCGGACCAAGACATCCTTGATCATGAGCTTTGGCTTTACGCGACCTTGCCAATGCTCGGCCACGGCCTCGAACACCAAATCGACGGCGCTATCGCAATTGATGAGCTTATCGATCTGCGGCACGCGGAACATAATGGCCGGCACACTCGCGGCGCCATCGGTCGCCACGAAGCGCATGTGCTCGCCGGTTTTGCCCACCACGGCGCGATCGCACATTGTCACGCCCTCGGCCGCCAACAGCGGCACCTTGTTGCCCTGGCCAAACGGCTCAAGACGGGAGATTTGCTCGATGGTCTCGATATTCAGCTCGGAGAGGTCAACGGTGGCGGCAACCTCGTCGGTGTCCTCAAAGTCCTCGGCGGGAAGCTCCGATAGCACGGCCGAAAGGCGACGGCGGAACTCGTCGAGCTTGGACGCCTCGATGGTCACGCCCACCGCACCCGCATGTCCGCCGCGACGAATCAGCAGATCGGAGCAGCGCTCGACAGCGTCGAACAGGTTGACCTTGCCCACCGAGCGACCCGAACCGCGAGCGATACCGTTTTCGATCGAGAACAGCAGCGCCGGCACGTGATAACGGTTGGTCAGGCGGCTCGCCACGATACCCTTGACGCCCTCGTGCCAGCCCTCGCCACCCACGACGATTGCGCGACCGCCATCATAGGTCTCCTCGACCTTTGCCATGGCATCGCGTGTGAGCTCCGCCTCGATCTCGCGACGCTGCCGGTTGATCTCCTCGAGCTCGGCCGCCAGCGCGCTTGCCTCGATAGGATCGCGGGCAAGCAGCAGGTCGAGCGCCAGCTTGGGATCGGCCATGCGGCCGGCAGCGTTTAAGCGGGGAATGAGCGAGAATGACAGGCCATCCGCCGTAATGCTCGAAAGGTCCGCCTTGGCGAGCGCGGCCAGCGCGATATAGCCGGGGCGGGCGGTCACGCGCATCTGCTGGATGCCCTCGGCGACCAGCGCGCGGTTCTCGGGCGTCAGCGGCATCATGTCGGACACGGTGCCCAGCGCCGCAACCTCGATCAGCGAACGCCAATACGACGGCTTGCCCAGACGCTCGCCCAGAACTTGCACCAGCTTGAGTGCCACGCCGGCACCGGCAAGCTCACGCGAGGGACCCTCGTCCTCGAGCTTGGGGTCGGTCAGGGGCACGCCCTGCGGCACCTGGTCGGAGGGCTCGTGATGGTCCGTGACCACCAAATCGATCCCCAGGCTCTCCAGATAGGAAACCTCTTCCTTGGCGGCAATGCCGTTATCGACGGTCACGATCAGGTTGGGTTGGGCGAGCTCGTTGACGCGGTCGAGCGCCGCACGCGACAGGCCGTAGCCCTCGTCAAAGCGATGCGGAATAAACGGCGTGACATCGGCGCCAAACGTGCGCAGTGCCTCGGTCAACAGGCAGGTCGACGTAATACCGTCAACGTCAAAATCGCCAAAGACCGCGATGTGCTCGTGGTTGCGAATAGCGCGCTCAACGCGGTCGGCAACGACCGACATGCCTGGGATAATGAGTGGGTCGGCCCAGTCGCGATCGAGCGAAGGCGTCAAAAACAGCTGGCCTTCCTCGATGGATGTAATGCCGTGCGCAACCATAATGCGCGCCACCAGCCCGGGTATGCCCAGGCCAGCCGAAAGCTCCTTTTCGAGCTCGGGGTTTTGCTGAGCGACCGCCCAGCGATGCGTCGTCTTAAGCGATGACATAGGCACCCACCCCCGATAGGGGCAGGTCGCCGCGATACCTCTCACGGTTCATAGCGATGAGTCCTCTGTGTATGCCCGCTTCGGCAGGCAGATCTGTTGAACGGATTTATTATACCGTGCAGCGCGGACGCAAATCGCCGCAGCACGCCGCGGTTTCGGTAAACGATGCCGGTAATAGCCTCGAAATATTCGAGCGTTTCTGACGCACGAACGCATGCGAGCGTCTAGCATATCCATTCAAAACGGATTCACGAGCAAAGGGAGTCACAGGCGCATATGAAGCAATGGGTTGGACTGGGCAAGTTTCTCGCGGGACATATGCAGGTCATCGTTCCGATTTGCGTGGCGCTCGGTGTGCTCTTTCCCCAGCAGATTGGCGTACTCAAGCCTATCGTTCCCGCCCTGTTTGCCTTTATGACGTTTCAGGGTGCGCTCAGCAACACCTTCCACCAGGTAACCGAGGTGTTCCGCCGTCCGCTGCACCTGGTCTTGGCGTTGCTCGTCTCGGCGGTGCTTATCCCTATCGCAGCCTATGCCATAGGATCGTTATTCTTTGGCTCCAATCCCAACCTTGTCTGCGGTATCGTGCTCGAGTACAGCGTACCCGTGGCAGTCACTGCCTTTATGTGGATTAGCATGTTCGGCGGCAACGGCCCGCTCGCGCTCACCATCATCCTGACGTCCTCGGTCATCTCACCTGTGACGATTCCTCTTACGCTCAAGCTCTTGCTGGGCGCCACCGTCTCGATCGATGTGCCGAGCATGATGCAAGACATGGCCTTTATGATCGCCATCCCCGCCGTGCTCGGCATCGTGATCAACGAACTCACGCGCGGCTGGGGTCATGAGAAACTCTCCCCCGCGCTTTCGCCCGCCTGCAAGTTCATGATGATGGGTGTTATCGCGTCCAACTCCACCGCCATGAGCGAGTACGTGCTGCACATGAACGCGGTGCGCCTGGAAGTCGCCCTCTTTATCCTTTCGTTCGCCATCAGTGGCTTTATCATCGGCATCCTGGTCGCACGTGCCCTGCATCTGCCGTATAGCGAGACGACCACCATGTGCTTTACCTGCGGCATGCGTAACATCTCTTTGGGCGCCGTCATCGCGACACAGTATTTTCCCGGCGAGGTCGTATTCCCCGTCATGTGCGGTACGCTGTTTCAACAGGTGCTGGCCTCGATTATCGGACATCTCTTTGAGCGCCTGACCGGCGAGGAGCGCGCCAAACAGCGCAAGCGGGTCAAGGCCGGGCGCGACGCGATGGCACGCTAGACTGTCCGCATTGCACGGGCGTTAGCTTTGCTATACGAGCGTTTCCAGATGCGCGCGTAGGCGCTCGGCATCGACATCGAGCGTTGTCTCGGCATTGACCTGGGCCAGACGATAGCCCACAAAGTAGGGTGATACCACCCAACGTGGCAGCGCCTTGGCAATGGTCCGACCGCCCAGGTGATAGAAGAACAAGTTGTACGACTCCGCGCGACCGCCGTGGTGCTCGCGCAGGATATAGCGCAGAGCTACCTGGATCGCGTCGGCAAACAGGTCCGCTTCGGCTTGGTCGCGGGCGTCGTCGCTGGCGGCGATTCCCTGTGGAGCCGAGACGTTGACCTCAAAGAATCCCATGATCGGCTCGGTTGAGATGTTGACCGCGACCCTCCCGTGTCGCCAAACATCGATGCCTTCGAAGTTGGCGGGGGCTAGTGCTGCATAACCGTCCTCCCGCTCCAGACCCACAATCTGCATGTGTGGATGAACCAGGCTGCCGCCCGAAAGCGGGCCTTTGTTCTTGTACATGAGCACACTGCGGTACTGTTGGGAATCGATCATCTGCTGCCAACAGCCCAGGACAAACCGCATCACATGATGCAGCTCATCCGGTTCATAGGTCACCAGGTCGGCGTCGTGATTGGCAGACTCGATCAATACGGTCTGACGTGTGGCCCGCAAGGTCTTGAACTTATTCTCGAGCCAGATGCAGTCACCATCGCGCTGGATGATGTTGGCAAGCCCTCCCGTGTCGCAAAAGGGGCACGCGGTGCCAGGGCGACGATTATCGTCGGGCTTGCCGCTCGCCTGCTGAACGTCAAATACCAGCGTCACGGGTTATACCTCCAGCGGCACAATCTTGGTGCCATGAAGCTCGGAGACGCCTAGCGCCGCCGCGACCGCGTCGCGATTTGCCGTAGTGATGCCGCCGCCGGGAAGGATGGTCAGGCGGTCGCCCGCATACTCGATTAAACGAGCCAGGTGATCGAAATTATCCTCGATTGACGTACCGGCCGCGCCGCCATGCGTGAGGATGCGCGTAACACCGCAGTCGGCAAGTGTATCAATCGCATCGAGCTGAGCCTCGGGCGAGAGCTGGTCAAATGCCATGTGGAAGGTGATGTCAAGGGACTCGCGCTTGCATTCCTCGGTCGCGCAGCCCGTAGCCATAACGAGGGCGCCGAGGGTGAGTTCGTCGAGCGCCCAGCCACCGGCACAAGGCTTGCAGCAGCCAAAGACCAGGCCGTCAACGCCGGCGCTTACAGCAAGGCCCAGGTCCATCTCCATCATGCGCAGCTCGTCCTGGTTGTAATGAAAGTCGCCACCACGCGGACGAATCATGCACATCACTCGCGCGTCATGCTCGTGAGCATAGCTGACCGTAGCGCTAATAACGCCGGCGGAAGGCGTGGTGCCACCGACGGCGAGGTTGTCACACAGCTCAATGCGACCCGCACCGGCCTCGATGGCCGCCGGCACCCGCTCAAAGTTCTCGGCACAAAACTCGTACAGCATAGATAGGCCCCCAAAGACAGCAGATGTTTTCCGACGGGCATTGTCACACATCCCCATGAAGTTGCGGTGGAATAGGGACTCTTTTGGCCTCTGGAGCCCGTATTCAGTCCCTATTTCACCGCAACTTAAAAAGGGGCGCTGACCGAGATAGTCAGCGCCCCTTTGCTGGAAAAATTAACCGCCCAGGTAGGCCTTACGCACGTTGTCGTCGTGCAGCAGCTCTTGGCCGGTGCCGGTCATGGTGATCTTGCCGGTCTCGAGCACGTAGCCGCGCGTGGCGATCGAGAGCGCCATCTGCGCGTTCTGCTCGACCAGAAGCACCGTGGTGCCGGCCTTGTGCAGGTCCTCAACAATTTGGAAGATCTGCTCAATCAGAATCGGCGCCAGACCCATGGAGGGCTCGTCGAGCATGAGCAGCTTGGGGTTACTCATAAGGGCGCGCCCCATAACGAGCATCTGCTGCTCGCCGCCCGAAAGGGTGCCGGCGACCTGGCGACGGCGCTCCTTCAGGCGCGGGAACTGCTCGTAGACGCGCTCGAGGCCCGGAGCCACCGTGGACTTGGGCTGTGTATAGGCGCCCATCTCCAGGTTCTCCTCGACCGTCATCTGCAAGAAGGCGCGACGGCCCTCGGGGACCTGAGCCAGGCCCTTGCCCACCAGTTTATCGGCAGGCGTATGGGTAATGTCCTCGCCCATAAACTTGATGGAACCGGTCTTGGAACGCAGCAGGCCCGAAACGGTTTTAAGCGTCGTGGACTTGCCGGCACCGTTCGCACCGATCAAGGCCACGATCTCGCCCTCGTTGACGTTAAAGGAGATGTCTTTGATGGCGTGGATGGCGCCGTACCAGACGTTGATGTTGTAGACGGAAAGCATCGGCTCTGCCATTTAGTTCTCCCCCTTATCCTGCTTGCCCAGATATGCCTCAATAACAGCGTCGTTGTTCTGGATCTCCTCGGCCGTGCCCTTGGCGATGACCTTACCAAAGTTGAGCACGCAAATGCCCTCGCAGATGTTCATAACGAGCGACATATCATGCTCGATAAGCATGATGGCGATGCCGAAGGTGTCGCGAATCTTGACGATGTTCTCCATGAGCTCCGCGGTCTCGGACGGGTTCATGCCGGCAGCAGGCTCGTCGAGCAGCAGCAGCTTGGGGTTGGTGGCGAGCGCACGGACGATCTCCAGACGACGCTGAGCGCCGTAAGGCAGCGATCCGGCCTGCTCGTTTGCCAGATGCTCCATATCAAAGATGGACAGCAGCTCCATGGCACGCTCGTGGGCGGCCTTCTCGTGCTTCCAATACGTCGGCAGGCGCAGCACGCCCTCAAAGCCGGAGTAACGCTCCTGGTTATGCAGGCCGACCTTAACGTTATCCTCCACCGTCATGGTATTAAACAGGCGAATGTTCTGGAAGGTACGGGCAATACCCATGCGGTTGACCTGGTAGACCGACTTGCCCGAGGTATCCTCGCCGTCGAGCAGGATGGTGCCGTGCGTGGGCTGATACACCTTGGTGAGCAGGTTGAAAACCGTGGTCTTACCGGCACCGTTGGGGCCGATCAGACCGGCGATCTCGGTCTTGCCGATAGTCAGGCTAAAGTCGTCGACTGCCTTAAGGCCACCGAACTCAATGCCCAGGTGGATGCACTCGAGTGCAGGGCGCTCGCCCAGGTCACGATCGGGAACGATGGCGCCAGAAGGATACGGGACCATCTTGCCCTTCTTGAACTCAAACTTACTGGGCATCGGCTGCCACCTCCTTCTTGGAAGCAAAGCGGTCCTTGACGCGACCGAAGAACGCCTTGAGCTGCGGGTTGTTGGTAAAGATCATGACCAGGATCAACACGATGGCGTAGATGAGCATGCGGTAGTCCGAGAACTGACGGAGCAGCTCGGGAAGCACCGTGAGCAACGCCGCCGCGATGACGGAGCCGCGCATATTGCCCAGACCGCCCAGGACCACGAACACCAGGATGAGAATGGACGTGTTGAAGTCGAACTTGGTGGCGGAGAGCTGCGAGAAGTTACCGCCGAAGAGGGCTCCGGCAGCACCGGCGAGGGCAGCGGAAACCACGAAGGCGATCATGCGGTACTCGGTGACGGAGATGCCTACGGACTCGGCTGCAATCTTGTTATCGCGCACGGCCATAATGGCACGGCCGGTACGGCTGCGAACCAGGTTGAGCACGATCACGAGTGCGACCATGACCAGGATGGCACCGGCGAGGAAGGTCGAGTACGTCGACACGCCCGAGGCGCCCTGGGCTCCCTTGATGATGGCGGTGCCGTCCTCGAGCAGGTGCAGGTCGTCGATCGTAGAGTTGCCCGTGATGTTAAAGATCACGTGCAGGCCGCGCGAGTCGACACCCACGATAAGGCAAGTGACGATCTCTTTGATGATCTCGCCAAAAGCCAGGGTCACGATAGCCAGATAGTCGCCGCTCAGGCGCAGGACCGGGATACCAATCAAGAAGCCCAGGATAGCAGCAGCGATGGCGCCGACCACGATGCTGATGATCAGACGCACCGGATCGGAGGGAACGGCGCTCTCGAGGGCGACCGCGGTGACGATGCCCGTGTAGGCGCCGACGCTCATAAAGCCCGCGTGGCCCAGCGACAGGTCGCCCGCGATGCCGACGACGAGGTTAAGGGAGATGGCCATGACGATATAGGCCGTGATGGGAACCAGCTGACCGGCGATCATGCGCGGAATCATGTGGTTAGACTGCATAAAGAACACGATGGCGAACGCCACAAGGCACATGGCGTACGTAACAAAGTCGTGACGCGTCTGCTTGTCTTTAAGAAACTTCATAACGCTCACCTACACCTTCTCGGGGACGTACTTGCCCAAGAGGCCGGCAGGCTTGACGAGCAGGACGATGATCAAAACACCAAAGACGATGGAGTTGGCAAGGCTCGTGGAAATGTAGGCCTGCGCCATCGCCTCGATGATGCCGATGAGAATGCCGCCGACAAAGGCGCCGGGGATGGAGCCGATGCCACCGAAGACGGCGGCGTCGAAGGCCTTGATGCCAGGCATGGCACCCGTCGTGGGCTGCAGCACCGGCGAGTAAGAGCACAGCAGCACGCCGGCGATGGCGGCAAGGGCAGAGCCGATGGCAAACGTCATCGAGATGGTGCGGTTAACGTTGATGCCCATGAGCTGAGCGGCGGCCTTGTCCTCGGACACGGCGCGCATGGCTTTGCCCATCTTGGTCTTACCTGTAAAGAACATCAGGCCGGCCATGATAACCAGGCAGGCGACGATGGTGACGAGTGAGACGGCGCTTACGTTGAACTTGGCCAAGAACTCCGGCACCTGGAAGGTGACGAGCGAAGTGAAGTTCTTGGGCGTGGCGCCCCACAGAAGCTGCGCGGCGTTCTGCAGGAAGTAAGACACGCCGATGGCCGTGATCAGAACGGCCAGCGGGCCTGCTTGGCGCAGCGGCTTATAGGCCAGACCCTCGATGAGAACACCAAGAACCGTGCAGGCCACACAAGAGAGAACTACAGATGCCCAGCCCGGGAGGCCGAGATACGACGTGGCACAGAACGAGACATAGGCACCGACCATGATGACGTCGCCGTGAGCGAAGTTGAGCATCTTGGCGATACCGTAGACCATGGTGTAGCCCAACGCGATGATGGCGTAGACGCTGCCCATGGACAGGCCGTTGACCAGGTATTGGATAAAGACCGTCATGTTCCACATCCCCCTTTCGAATAGGTTTCCAGTTGATGTATGAAACAGGGACGTTACATCGTCCCTAGATACCAAGCAAGCAGGGAAGGCCAAAACCTCCCCTGCTTGGGATCAAAACCGCTCTATGTAAGGCGGCCAATTAGGCCTGTACGTACTTGCCGTCGGTGATGACGTACTCCGTGGGCTCCTTCTGGACCTGGCCCTTATCGTTCCAGGTGAGCTTGCCGGTCAGACCGTCAACGGTAATCTTGAGCATAGCCTTGGACAGCTTCTCGGCGGCCTCGGTCGGGTCGGCGTCGACACCAAGACCGGCCTCCTTGACGGCCTCGGCCACCGCGTGCACGCCGTCGTAGGCGTCGGCGGCAAACTGGTCGGGGGTATCGCCGTACTTATCCTTGTAAGCGTTAACGAAGTCGGCGTTCTTCTCGTCGTCGGCGGAGAACGGGGTCATGAGCAGCAGACCCTCGGCAAGAGAGGTATCGAAGCCCTCAACGCCCAGGATGCCGTCCATGCCGTCGCAGCCCATCATCTTGACGTCGTAGCCCATGTCCTTGGCGTTCTTGAGCAGGACGGACGCCGGCGTGTAGTAGATCGGCGCAAAGATCATGGTGGCACCGGCCTGCTTGGCCTTGGTCAGCTGGTTGGTAAAGCTCGTGGCGGAGTCGTCCTTAAAGGTTTCCTCGTCGACAATCTCGAGCTTGGACTCAGCGGCCTGGGCCTTAAAGGAATCTGCGATGCCCGAAGAATAGGCGTCGCCGGAGTTGTAGAACAGCACGAACTTCTCGTCCGCATACTTCTGCGCCAGGAACTTGGCAGCGTTGACACCCTGGTTGGGGTCGGTGAAGCAAACCTGGAAGACGCAATCCTTGCCGTCGGTGACGTCCTCGGAGGACGCGGACGGGGTGATCATGAACGTCTTGGGGTCGTTACCGCACTCTGCGGCAACGGCAACCGACGCACCCGTGGTGGTCGGGCCGACGAGGGCCTGCATGCCCCAGTCGAGCAGGGTGTTGAAGGCGTTGACGGCCTTCTCGCCATCGGCCTGGTCGTCCTCGGCCTTGCTGGCAAGCGGCAGCTCCTTGGTCGAGAAATCCTTGCAGCCAAGCTCGACACCCTGGGTAACGGACTTGCCGTAGGACGCGTTGGCGCCGGTCAGCGGGCCGATGGTGCCGATCTTAAACGAAGCGTCGCCCGACGCGGAACCGCTGTCGCCGCCGTTGGAGGAGCAGCCAGCTAGAATGGACATCGCCCCCAGACCTGCTGCGCTCGCGATAACGCTCCTGCGATTCATAACAGGGTTCAATGACTTACCGGTGAGGCTCGACATGCGGCTCTCCTCTCAAATCTCGTCGGGTTTCGGTTACCCGACAGGCCATCCTTCGCCGTGTTCGGCGTTCGCAAAATAGTAGACGCTTTAGTTGAGAAAAGTGGCGATTATTTCAACTTTTCTTTTGTTTTGCCCATTTATCCATAATTCTGCGTATTCCTATCGGTTTATGCAGTTTAGCCACTTTATTGTGTGAAAGTAATGTTTCCGTTCTGTTACAGGCGTCCTTGCCCTGAATAAAACAGCCCCACCGGTGTCGTTATATGCACTTAGGCGGCGATGTACTTGCCATCCTGAATCACATAGGCTGTAGGTCGTATGTAGTGAGCATGTTTCCAATGTTTCCGCAGCGTTTCGGGGGTGCCGTTTTGTGCGACTCCTGTTGCCTGGCGAGCACGCGCCCTCGGTTCACGCTAGAATGCACTCAACCTTTAAGCGGTTAATCCATCCATAAGATGCACGAAGGAGCTATCTATGAGCGAACCCCTGCGCACCGTGAACGTCGGTCTGATCGGTCTGGGAACCGTCGGCGGCGGCGTGGCCCGTCTGATCAAGAGCCACCACGATGAGTATCTGGCAGCCTACGGCATCGACCTTAAGCTGACCCGCGCCTGCGCGCTTGCCTGGGAGCAGGCCGAGGCGGCAGGCATTGAGCACGAGGCCTTTACGAGCGACTGGCACGATGTCGTCACCGACCCCGCCGTCGACATCGTCGTCGAGCTGATCGGCGGCGAGCATCCCGCAACCGAGATCTTTACCACTGCCTTCGAGAACGGCAAGCACGTCGTCTCTGCCAACAAGGCCCTGCTGGGCCGTCATGTCGAGACGCTCGCCGAGAAGGCGCGCGCATGCGGCGTGCAGATTAAGTGCGAGGCCAGCTGCGGCGGCGGCATCCCCATCGTGAGCACGCTCGAGCACGACTTGGTGGGCAACAAGATCCTGACCATCGCCGGCATTCTCAACGGCACCACCAACTATATCCTGTCGCGCATGGACGCCGAGGGCGCCGATTACGCCGACGTGCTCGCCGACGCACAGGCTAAGGGCTATGCCGAGGCCGACCCGTCCGCCGACGTCGACGGCTTCGACGCCGCCAGCAAGACGGCAATCCTCGCCTCCATCGGCTTTGGCACCCGCGTGACCACCGATGATGTGTACCAGCAGGGTATCCGTACCATCGGCGCCGAGGACATCGCCCAGGCCCGCGAGCTCGGCTACACCATTAAGCTGCTGGGCATCGCCCGCAACACCGACGCCGGCGTCGACGTCCGCGTGCACCCCACGCTGATCCCCGCCGACCACATGCTCGCCAAGGTCAACGGCGCCATGAACGCTGTCTACGTGGTAGGCGACGCCGTGGGCGAGACCATGTTCTACGGTGCCGGCGCAGGCTCCTTCCCCACCGCGAGCGCCGTCGTGGGCGATATCCTGTCGCTCTCCGAGCAGATCAGCCGCGGCGTGGCTCCGCTGCCCGAGATTGAGCCCTATGGTCACAACCTCGCCTTTAAGCCCATGGACGAGCTCCAGACCAAGTACTATGTGCGCCTGAAGGTCGCCGACCGCGTGGGCGCCCTGTCCGAGACGGTCAACATCTTTGCCAAGCACAACATCTCGATCTCGCTCATCAACCAGGTCGAGGACGGCAAATCGGGCGCCAGCGATACCTGCTCGGTCATCTTCCTGACGCACCGCGCGCTCGAGAAGGACGTCCAGGCTGCCGCCGCCGAGCTTGCCAGCGTCGACTGCGTGGCCGAGGTCGCCAACGTCCTGCGCATCGAGGACGTCGAGGCCTGGACCGAAGGCGTCATGGCGAACTAGCCCGATTCTCGGCAAATCAAATAACGCATGAGGGGCTCCCGTCCGATTGGATGGGAGCCCCTTTTTGTTACATCCTTTGAGCGAACTGGTCGACTAACGTTTGAACAACTTGACCGTTCGTCAACAACCGTGGATACCGTTTGCCGATATGCGACGGCAGCTGTATTTTGCCGCCGCTATGCTGTGCCGTGTATGTCCGCCCGCGATGAGAGGAAGCACCATGTTGCTCGAGGGCAAGAAAGCAATCATCACCGGAGGCACGCGCGGTATCGGCTATGCGATCGCCTGCCGTTTTATCGAGGAAGGCGCTGCCGTCACCGTCTTTGGCTCGCGCCAGGAGACTGCCGACGCGGCCGTTGAGAAGCTGACAGCCGCCTATCCCGACGCCAAGGTCTGGGGCCGTCCCTGCGACCTCACCTCACTCGAGGCCGTGACCGAGGCCTTTACCCAGGCCGCAACCGACATGGGCGGCCTGGACACGGTCGTCAACAATGCCGGCATCTCCCAGCGCTCGCCCCTTTTGGATTACACGGCCGAGGAGTTTGCAAAGGTCATGGATCTCAATGTCGTCGCCGTCTTTAATGGTCACCAGGCTGCCGCCAAGATCATGACCGAGGCCGGCCACGGCGGCACCATCACTACCACGAGCTCGATGGTCGCCAAGTACGGCCAGCCCTCCGGCGTCGGTTACCCCACGTCCAAGTTTGCCGTCAACGGCATGGTCCAGTCGCTCTCGCGCGAGCTCGCCCCCATGGGCATCCGCGTCAACGCCGTTGCCCCTGGCGTGACTAAGACCGATATGGTCGCCAACCTGCCCGAAGAGGTCATCAAGCCCATCATCGCCACCATTCCGCTGGGTCGCATGGGCGAGCCTGAGGATGTCGCCAACGCCTTCGTTTTCCTAGCGAGCGACATGTCCTCCTATGTCACGGGCGCCGTGCTCCCCGTCGACGGAGCCGCCCGCTCCTAAGGGGCCACAAGCCACGACTTCGAACCTCAACGAGGCCCAACGCAAAAGGCGCGCTGCATGCATCAACCGCAGACAGCGCGCCTTGTTCTGTTTGCAGGGGAAGCTGCGTCCCGGTATTTCAGCTCAGAACGGGGCACGGTTTCCCCAGGACCTCCTTGCGGAAACTGTACCCCGTTTTGAACGTCGATTCTGGGATACCGTTTCCGCAATGGGCCTCCTGCGGAAACGGTATCCCACTCCGGGCGCCCATTCCGGGACACAGCTTCCCAACGGCCCCTGTTTCGGAAACCACATCCCATTTTGAACCTTCAGACTGGGACGTGCTTTCCGGCAGGGGTCCAAAGCGGAAACTGCATCCCACTCTGAGTGTCCATTCTGGGATGTGGCTTCCCGATGGGGGCCGATGCGGAAACTGCACCCCGTTTCGGGTCTTTAAAGTGGGACGCGCCTTCCCCTAGGGAAGCATCTCGTTATTTACCGTCGTCGTCCTGGGCTTCATCGCGCGCGTAGAGCTCCAGCATGCGGCGGCGGTATTCGCGCACGGCGAGCTTGGCGCGCTCCAGGCGGCGGCGCTCACGCGGAGTCAGCTCGGACGGGTCGACCTCGTCTCCATAGGTCTTATCGGCAAGCAGGTGCGCCGCGTCCACGATGCGGGCATCGATGTGGCCGCTCGCTGCCTCGGCGGAAAGACGCTCGGCAATCGTATCGAGCGTAGGCAGGCCCTCGAATACACGACCATGTCCATGCGAGGTCAGCAGCTCGTGCTCGCGTGCGAGCAGACTCGCCAAATCGTGATGGGCGCGCAGAATGTCGAGCGCATCGGATGGATGCTCGGCAACTTCTGCCACGGCGGCGACCGGTGCGGCGTCGACCACGCGGTAGAAGAGCTGCGCGAGCAATGGCATCAAGAACACCGTGATGGCACCGGCGGCAACCATGACCGACGCAATGTCTTGCGACAGCGCGCCCGCGTTGACGGCAACGCTTGTCACGGCAACGATGATCGGCAGCGCCGTGGTGCAGTACAGGGCCACCGTAATGCGACCATACGCCGACACATCGCGCGTCACGGGACAAATGCTCATAGAGATGAGAATGGGCACGGCACGAATAATCAGCAGCGCCACGATAAAGCCCACGAGCAAGCCCGGGCGCGACGCCACGGCCGTCAGATCAATCTTCGCGCCCGATACGGTAAAGAACACCGGAATCAAAAAGCCATAGGCCAGGCCGTCGAGCTTGGTCTCGAGCGTATGGTTGCCCTCGGGGATGATGTAGCGCAGGACAAAGCCGGCGGCAAAAGCGCCCAACACGATATCGAGGCTAAAAATAGCGGAAAACGCCACGAGCGTGACCAAAATAAGCACCGTCAGGCGCACGAAGGTCTGCGACGTGGTGTCGGCGCGCTCCTGAATAAAGGCGAAAAAACGGCTGCCGATGCGTTTGGAACGGCCGGGGACCACGGCAAGCAGCACACACACGGCGGCAAATAAGCCCAAGATCAGCAGCGTCTCGATGCCCGTACGGGCAGACAGCAGTACCGACATGGCGAGCACGGGGCCGAGCTCGCCCCACGTACCATAGGCGAGAATAGAATCACCGACGCGCGTTCCGGCAAGCGACCGCTCGCGCAAGATGGGCATGAGCGCTCCAAGCGCCGTCGAGGTCAAGGCGAGCGTCACGGCGATACCGTCGAAATGGCTGACCGAGAACCACGGCGTAAAGCGCACGGCAAGCCAGGCGATACCAAACGTGACGGCCCACGTCGCCAAGCCGTAGCGCCCCTCCACACCCGTAATGTTCTTAGGGTCGATCTCAAAGCCGGCAAGCAGGAACAAAAAGGCCAGGCCGAGCTCTGACACAAGCGAAACCTCGGCATCTACATGGATGACGCCGAGCATATGAGGTCCCAGCACCGCACCGAGCACGAGCAAAAAGACCGTCTCGGGAACGGGTTTTCCGGGAATCGCCGAGGCGATGAAGGGGCTTGCAAAGGCCACGAGCGCGATGATGGCGAGTGAAACGAATGCCATGTGATGCCTTTCTCTTGTTTGCGCTTCACTGTAGCACCCTCGCCGTCCGCAACGCGCCGCGAGCTGTCGTATCATAGTGAGGTTTACAAACATGTGGCTCAAGGCGACCGCAGGGCAGGCCCCGCAAACCGACCGCTGCCGCATACCGTACCGTACGCCCAACCGATCAGGAAGGCAGGAACCAATGGTCTCTCGTATCTACGTGGAGAAGAAACCCGGGTTCGACGTCGAGGCTCAGCAGCTCAAGGGCGAGCTGACCGAGATTCTCGGCATCAAGGGCATCGAGGCCCTGAGGATCATCAACCGCTACGACGTCGAGGGCATCGACGAGGAGCTTTTCCGCTCCTGCGTGCCGACCGTCTTTAGCGAGCCCCAGGTCGATGTGACCTACGACGAGCTCCCCGCAAGCGATGGCGCCGTCTTTGCCGTCGAATTCCTGCCTGGCCAGTTTGACCAGCGCGCCGACTCCGCCAGCGAGTGCGTGCAGCTCATCAGCCAGGGCGAGCGCCCCGCCGTGCGCTCCGCCAAGGTCTATATGATCTCGGGCGCTCTGGACGAGGCCGCCATCGAGGCCATCAAGCACTACGTGGTGAACCCCGTCGAGGCGCGCATCGCCTCGCTCGACCTGCCCGAGACGCTGCACATGGAGACCCCCGAGCCCCAGCCCGTCGAGGTGCTCGACGGCTTCCGCGAGCTCGACGAGGCCGGCCTTGCCGCCTTTATCGCCGATCGCGGCCTTGCCATGGACGAGGCGGACATCGCCTTCTGCCAGCAGTACTTCCGCGATGAGGATCGCGACCCCACCATCACCGAAATCCGCGTGATCGACACCTATTGGTCCGATCACTGCCGCCATACCACCTTCGGCACCGTCCTGGACGACGTGACGATCGACGACGCCGTGGTGCAGCAGGCCTTCGACCGCTACATGGAGATGCGCCACGAGCTCGGCCGCGACGCCAAGCCCGTCTGCCTCATGGACATGGGCACCATCGGCGCCAAGTACCTTAAGAAGACCGGCGTCATGACCGATGTCGACGAGTCCGAGGAAATCAACGCCTGCACCGTCAAGGTGAAGGTCGATGTCGATGGCGAGGACCAGGACTGGCTGTTCCTGTTTAAGAACGAGACCCACAACCACCCGACCGAGATCGAGCCCTTCGGCGGTGCCGCCACCTGCGTGGGCGGCGCTATCCGCGACCCGCTCTCGGGCCGCAGCTATGTGTATCAGGCCATGCGCGTCACCGGTGCCGGCGACCCCACCGTCCCGGTTTCCGAGACGCTCGAGGGCAAGCTGCCGCAGCGCAAGCTCGTGACCACTGCCGCCGCCGGCTACTCCAGCTACGGCAACCAGATCGGCCTTGCCACCGGTCAGGTCAACGAGCTCTATCACCCCGGCTACGTGGCCAAGCGCATGGAGGTCGGCGCCGTCGTGGGCGCTACCCCGGCAAACCACGTTCGTCGCGAGTGCCCCGCCCCCACCGACAAGATCATCCTGCTGGGCGGCCGCACCGGCCGTGACGGCATCGGCGGTGCCACCGGCTCCTCCAAGACCCAGAACACCGAGTCCATCGAGACCTCGGGCGCCGAGGTCCAGAAGGGCAACGCCCCGGTCGAGCGCAAGCTGCAGCGCCTCTTCCGCCGCGGTGACGCCTGCCGCCTGATCAAGCGCTGCAACGACTTTGGCGCCGGCGGCGTCTCGGTCGCCGTGGGCGAGCTTGCCGACGGTCTGTACGTGGACCTGGACACCGTGACCAAGAAGTACGACGGCCTGGACGGCACCGAGCTCGCCATCTCCGAGTCCCAGGAGCGCATGGCCTGCGCCGTCGCCGACGGTGACGTCGAGGAGTTCATGGGCTACGCCGCCGAGGAGAACCTGGAGGCGACCGTTATCGCCGAGGTTACCGCCGAGCCGCGCATGCGTATGGCCTGGAACGGTGTCGCCATCGTCGACCTATCCCGCGAGTTCCTCAACTCCAACGGCGCGCCCAAGCACCAGGTCGCCCACGTGTGCGCCCGCAGCGTGTGGCAGCCCAGCTGGGCCGGCACCACGCTCGCCGAGCGCATGACCTCGCTCGTCACCGACCTCAACGTCGCTTCCAACAAGGGCCTTTCCGAGCGCTTCGACTCCACCATCGGCGCCGCGACCGTGCTTATGCCTTTTGGCGGCAAGACGCAGCTCACCCCGAGCTCTGCCATGGTCGCCAAGTTCCCCGTGGACGGCGAGACCACCACGGCAAGCGCCATGGCATGGGGCTTCAACCCCTACCTGATGGAAGCCGACCAGTTTGCCGGCGCCTACCTGTCCGTGGTCGAGTCCATCGCCAAGCTCGTGGCTGCCGGCTTTGAGCACAAGCGCGCCTATCTCTCCTTCCAGGAGTACTTCGAGCGTCTGCGCACCGAGGCCGAGCGCTGGGGCAAGCCCACGGCAGCCGTCCTGGGCGCCCTCATGGCCCAAGTCGACCTGGGTGCCGGCGCCATCGGTGGCAAGGATTCCATGAGCGGCTCGTTTGAGGACGAGGCCGGCGAGCTCAACGTTCCGCCGACTCTGATCAGCTTCGCTGTGGCCGTGGGCCGCGCGGCGCGCGCCGTCTCCCCTGAGTTCAAGGGCCTGACGCACCGCGTCGTCCGC
>CABUUB010000021.1 GCA_902494625.1 uncultured Collinsella sp. | reverse complement strand
GCCCGGTCCCGTTCCGAACCCGGAAGCTAAGCCCCATCGCGCCGAGAGTACTGCGGGGTCAGCCCGTGGGAGGCCAGGGCGCCGCTGACCGGTGGACGGCACCGAGCCGTCATCGAACTTGGAAGGGGGAGGCCTCGCGGCCTCCCCCTTTTTTGCGTTTACGGGATTGTGTCTCACATAGTAGCTGTGTTTTATAACCCTCGTTTGTCGCATCTTCTGTGAACGGGCTACAATAACTTAGTCTGTGCGATATGGAGGTGAACATGGCTGAAGCTGGTATCGGCGTTGATATCGTCGAGATTTCCCGCATGAAATCAATTCTTGAAAAGACGCCGTCGTTTGCTCGGCGTGTGTTTACCGAAGAAGAGCGTGCTTATTGCGATGCATCATCGCGTCCCGCTGCTCACTATGCGAGCCGCTTTGCTTCGCGCGAGGCGGTGCTTAAAGCTCTTGGCACGGGTTTTAGTCAAGGCGTGGGTCGCAAGGATGTTTCGGTAACGCGTGATAAACTCGGCAAACCGAAGGCGCTGCTTTCGGGCCGTGCACTCGAGATCGCTCAAGAGCTGGGTGTTGTTGAGGTCGCTCTTTCCATTACGCTTACAGGAGACTTAGCCGTTGCGAATGCCATCGCGATTACCGAAGATGCTCGACCTAAGCCTAAGGAAGAAAAGGTGAGCACCAAGGAACGCGTAGCGCAGACATTTAAAGAGGCTCGCTCTGTTTTAGATGAGCTTGAGCAGCTGCAGAATTCAGCATTGACGGAGCACCTGGGCGATGCTTCGCAAGATACGCTAGGAGCATAGATGAAACCGGTTTTGAGTACCGAAGAAGTCGTTCGTCTCGAGGACATCATCGAACGCGAAGGGACTTCGAAGGCCGAGCTTATGGAGCTAGCGGGTGAGTTTGCCGCCAACGAGGTCTTGAAGCTCAATCCCGATCGGGTTCTCGTTCTGGTCGGTTTTGGTAATAATGGCGGCGACGGTTGGGTTGCCGCCGATATTCTGAGCCATAAGGGTGTGGACGTCGATATCGTTTCTCCGGTTGAGCCGGATGAGATTCCTGCTGCTCTGGCACGTCATGTTGCTCGTCGTACTGCCGGCCGCGATGTGCACGTTTGCGTCGGCCCCTCGCGTGACGAACTCGAGGTTTTGATCGATAAGGCCGATGTTGTTGTCGATGCCATTTTTGGTACCGGTTTCCACGGGAATCTGCGTGCGCCGTTCTCCATCTGGATTCCTACGGTCAATGAATGCGCCGATTGTGTCGTATCCATTGATGTCCCCTCGGGCCTGAATGCCGAGACGGGCGTTGTTGATGACGATTGCATTCGTGCCGAGCATACGGTGACGATGATTGCGCCCAAGATTGGTCTGTATAGCGCTGATGGCCCTGAGTATGCTGGCGATTTGATCTGCGGCAATCTTTACGACCGTCTTGACGAGGTCATCGATGATGTCGACCACGCCGCCGAGATTGTCGAGCCCGGTGACTTAGTTGATTACTTTGCTCCACTACCTACGAATATCGATAAGTATTCCCGTGGCTCTGTGCTTATTGTCGCCGGATCTGCGCAATATCCTGGTGCTGCCATTATGGCGGCCAAGTCTGCAGCTCGCGCGGGTGCTGGTTACGTGGCAGTCGCGGCTCCTGACGCCTGCGCCAATCTTATTCGCATGGCACTTCCTTCGATTCCCGTCTTTGCTATTCCGTCTGATTCCCGCGGCTCCTTTGGCGCCGCTGCGCGCATGACTGTGTGCGAGATTGCAAAGAAGTACAGCTGTGTACTGTGCGGTCCCGGTATGACGACGTCTGCCGGCGCTATGCAGGTGGTTTCGGGCTTGCTCGAGCTTGATGTGCCGCTTATCTTGGACGCCGATGCACTCAACTGCCTTGCTAAGATTGCCATTGACGGTATTGATAGTAATCCCGAGATGTATCGTCGCGAGCAGCCGTTGGTTATGACGCCGCACTATCGTGAGCTTTCGCGTCTGGTTGCCGGCGACGAGGTGAACGACCTTGGTACCGCGATTGCGGCCGCGCAGAAGGTTGTCTGGGCTGCAGGTTCCGACAATCTGGTGGTCATTGCCAAGGGGCCGACGACGGCTATCTGTGGCGTTGAGCGTGTGCTGCTGCCGCTCTCGGGTCCGGCTTCTCTGGCAACTGCCGGTTCGGGTGATGTTCTCGCGGGTATTTTGGCCGGCACGCTTGCCACCATGCGCGACGAGATGGATCGTTGGGAGTTGCTGTATTCGTACGCCGTCGCACTTCACAGCTACGCCGGTTTTGCTGCGGCGACGGAGTATGGTGAGAAGAGCGTCATCGCGACCGATCTTATCGACTTGATCGGTCCTGCCATGGAACTGGCGGCAAAGGATGCGCTCGAAGATCTGGGAATCATGGACGAAGGGTCGGATGACTAATCATGAATAAAGCCGATTTGACGCGCTGGTCCTGGGTCGAGATCGACCGCGGGGCGCTCCGTCGCAACACGAGGGCCTATAAGAACTTGCTGAATCCACGTCAGCGCCTGTGCTGCGTGGTCAAGGCCGATGCTTATGGTCATGGAGCTGTTGAGTGCGCCAAGATCATGTATTCGGCCGGTGCCGACATGTTTGCCGTGGCGACGGTTAACGAGGGCGTTGAGCTCCGACAGGGCGGGATAACGAAACCCATCCTCATCCTAAGCGAGCCGCCTATCGAGGCCATTCCGACGTTGCTCGAGTTTGATATCATGCCCTCGGTCTATACGTCTGACTTTGCTCTTGCGTATGGCGAATGTGCCGTCGCGGCGGGCAAAGTGGGCAAGTATCATCTCGCCATCGAGACGGGCATGAATCGTATCGGCGTTCACTGCACGCAGGTGCTCGACTTTGTCCGCGGTATAAATTTCCATCGCGGTATTCAGTGCGACGGCGTATTTACGCACTTCGCCACGGCCGATGAACCTTCGGGCTGGGACTACAAGCTGCAGTGTCAGCGCTTTACCGAGGCTGTTCAGGCCATTAAGGATGCGGGTTTTGAGTGCGGTATCGTGCACTGCGCCAACACGCCGTCCTCGATGCTCGACCCCTCGATGCATTTTGATATGATCCGCGCCGGCGTTGGCTTGTATGGCATGCAGCCGTGCGAGCTGAGTGGCCGCGTGATGCAGCTTGATCCCGTTATGAGCGTCCATGCGCGTGTGACGCGCGTGGCACACCCTGCGATGGGTGAGGGCGTGGGCTACGGTTTTACCTACCGCGTACCGCGTACGCGCGTTCAGATCTGCACGCTGCCGATCGGTTATGCCGATGGCCTATCGCGTACGCTTTCCAATCGTATGGATGTGCTGTATCGCGGCGAGCGCGTGCATCAGGTTGGCAATATCTGCATGGACCAGTTTATGGTCGCCATTCAGTCCAACCCGGCACACGAGATTCCCGAGGCCGAGTATGGTGACGAGATGATCATTGTCGGCCGCGATGGCGATGCCGAGATCACTATGGACGAGATGGCCCGACTGCGCGGAACGATTAACTACGAGGTCGCCTGCGGCTTTGGCATGCGTCTCGACAAGGTCTACGTGTAGGAGCCGCTATGGGCGTCATGCACATCCCCGGCCATACCCATCAGGCACCACGTGAGGTCGCACTCGAGGAAATTGAGGCCGTTCTGGGCGATTGTCACCTCTGCCAGCTCTACCAGTCGCGTCACAATATCGTGTTTGGCGTGGGAAACCCCCACGCTCGCGTGATGTTTATTGGTGAGGCACCGGGCCGCAATGAGGATTTGCAGGGCGAGCCCTTTGTGGGGGCGGCAGGCGAGGACCTCAACGGCATTTTGTCGCTGGCGGGGCTCAAACGCGAAGACGTTTACATTGCCAACGTGCTTAAGTGCCGCCCGCCGGGAAACCGTAATCCGCGTCCCGAGGAAGTGCTGGCTTGCTCGCCGTTTTTGCGTGAGCAGATTCGAAGCATCTGGCCTGATATTATCGTGACGCTCGGCAACCCCGCGACGCACTTTGTGCTTAAGACCGAGATTGGCATTACTAAGCTGCGCGGCAGGTTCCACCAGATGGGGCATTTTGTAGTAATGCCCACTTTTCATCCGGCAGCAGCGCTGCGCAATCCGGCGTGGCAGGAGCTGCTGGAGGAAGACTTTAAGATGCTGGGCGATTATCTGGAGCGACATCCCGCACCAGAGGACGCCTCGGAATAATAAGGAGCATATATGTCCCTGGAGCGCCTGGGGGTAGGTACTTACAAAACGACTTGCGCTGCCGATACGGAGTACTTTGGCGAGCTAATTGCACCGTGCCTTGAGGACGGCGATGTGCTCATCCTGACCGGTGGCCTGGGAGTGGGCAAAACTCACTTTACCAAGGGCGTCTCGCGCGGGCTGGGCGATGGGCATATGGTTACGAGTCCTACGTTTGCGCTCATGGCCGTTCACGATCAAGGTCGTATTCCGCTGTTTCACTTTGATCTATACCGCCTGGAGCATGCCTACGAGCTCGAGGATACGGGCATTTTCGATGTGCTGGGCTATGAGGGTGCTTGCCTGCTGGAATGGGGCGAACAATTCCAGGACGAGCTGACGGATGAGTATCTTTCGGTGACGCTCAAACGTGATGAGGGCGACAGCGATGTGCGAACGATAACGCTCGAGGCGCACGGTGACCGCGCAATGGAGCTTTCCCATTTGATTGATAAGGCTGTACAAGATGAGCTTGCATAACGACAACGCGCTGGTGGTGGCGCTCGATACCTCGACCGACATGCTTGCCTGCGCGGCAAGCTGGATTGATGGACAGACGGGCGAGACGAAGCTCGTGAGTGGCGACCACATGTGTCGCCGTCACGCCAACGTTGAGCTCGTGAATACCGTTGATGGCGTGCTGGCTCAAGCCGGTCTGGATCGCAGCGATGTTGGTTGCTATGTGGTCGGCCGCGGCCCGGGGTCCTTTACGGGTGTGCGCATCGGCATCTCCACTGCCAAGGGCCTCGCGCGTGGTGCCAATGTTCCGCTGCTGGGCGTGTCGACGCTCGACGCTTGCGCTTGGACGGCGTGGAAGGCTGGCGTGCGCGGCAAGCTTGGTATCTTGGCCGATGCTATGCGCGGTGAGGTATATCCGGCGCTGTATATGCTGGTCGATGAGGGCCCCGAGCGTCAATTTGAGCGCGAACACGTGGTCAAGGCCGCCGTGGCGCTCGATGAGTGGCGCCGAGCAGCGGACTGGGACCAGGTTCAGCTGACCGGTGACGGTCTCGTGCGCTATGGCAAGCTGCTGGGTGAGGACGAGACCGCCCGCTGCGTGGAGCGCGACCTGTGGTGGCCTTCGGGCGAGGGCTTGCTGCTCGCGCACGCTGCGGGTGACGGCGATCCGGCTCGCGTCCTGCCGATTTACACGCGCCTTTCGGATGCCGAGGAAAACGAGCGCAAACGTCTTGGTCTCGCCGAGAGTGCGCAGAGCGAAATTACGGGCGTTGCCGATGAGCTCGCCGGTCGTCATCTGCAGTTCCGTCCCATGGGCGCGGCGGATGCCGAGGGCGCGAGCGCGCTGGAGGCTGCCTGCTTTGAAGGTGCCGGACACGAGGCGTGGACGCCGGGCATGTTCCTGTCCGAACTGGGCGAGGACGTCGCTGCGCCGCGTAGTTGGTGGGTGGCACACGACGACGGCAAGCTGCTGGGCCTTGCCGGCGGTATGGTCGTGGACGGTGATGTACAGATTCTGGATGTCGCCGTCGACCCGGCACATCGCCGTGAGGGCATTGCCCGCAAGCTGCTGTCGCACGTGAGCTATGATGCCCAGATGCTCGGCTGCACCACGGCTTCGCTCGAGGTCGAGGACGGCAATGAGGGCGCGATTGCGCTCTATAACGCTCTGGGCTTTACCGAGGCTGGCCGTCGCCGCGGCTACTATGGTGCCGGCAAGGACGCCATCGTCATGACGGCCCCGCTGCCCCTGGTACTTCCGGTCGACAATGCTTCGCCCGAGCCGACGGCGGCAGAGCAGCGCGTATGGCCGCTGCCTGCGCCTGGGCGCTCCGAGGGGGAGCGTGCCGAAATTGAGCGCCGCCGCCTAGTGCTCGCTATCGAGAGCTCCTGCGACGAGACGGCCGTGGCGATTATCGATGCGGATGGCAATATGCTGGCCAACCAGGTGTCGACACAGATTGATTTTCATGCCCGCTTTGGCGGCGTGGTGCCCGAGATCGCCTCGCGCAAACACGTTGAGGTGATTGTGAGTGTCGTGGATGCGGCGCTCGAGGATGCCGCAGCATCGCTTGGCCTTGAGGGTGGAGCCATTGCTCCCAGCGAGCTTGCCGCCGTGGGCGTGACACAGGGTCCGGGCCTGGTGGGCGCCCTCGTGGTGGGCGTTGCCTTTGCCAAAGGCTTTGCCTACGCTGCCGGCAAGCCGCTCGTGTGCGTCAATCATCTTGAGGGTCATCTGTTTGCCAACCTGCTGGCGCAACCCGACCTCAAGCCGCCGTTCATCTTCACGCTTGTCTCGGGTGGGCACACCATGCTCGTGCACGTGAAGGCGTGGGGCGACTACGAGGTGCTCGGTGAGACGCTCGACGACGCTGTGGGCGAGGCCTTCGACAAGGTAGCCAAGGCATTGGGTCTGGGCTATCCCGGTGGCCCCATCATCTCCAAGCTGGCCGAGACGGGCAATTCCCGCGCGATCGATTTCCCCCGTGCGCTTAACAGCAGAGGAGACTATCGCTTCTCGCTTTCGGGCCTTAAAACCGCTGTGACGCTCTACATTGAACAGGAGACCAAGGCCGGGCGCACGATTCACCTGCCCGATCTGGCAGCTTCGTTTGAGGCAGCTGTCTTTGACGTGCAGTACAAGAAGGCCAAAAACGCATTGCACGCTACCGGATGCAAGGAATACTGCATCGGTGGCGGCGTCTCGGCCAACCCGCATCTGCGCGAGATGATGATCAAGAAGCTTGGGCGTCAGGGGATTCGCGTAACGGTGCCGCCCTTGTCTGCCTGTACCGATAACGCAGCCATGATTGCGGAGGTCGCTCGCCGTAAATTCGACCGAGGTGAAATCTCGCCGTTCGACGTCGACGCCGACCCAAACATGACGCTGTAGCTGGTACGGCGCGGTCCCCGGACGGAGGGGCCGGATATAAGGTTTCCTGCTCTACGGTCCTGCGCAAGACGAAGGCCACATTAAGTGGCCTTCTTTGCGTGCGGAACTCGCGATAAACCTTATATCCGGCCCCTCCGTCCGGGGACCTTTCTGTATCGATATAGCTTCTGAGCTGGCTTGGCGTCGACAACGTCCGGCAAGGTTAGCCAGCTGCGTCGAATTTCCGGCGTGCTTTAGCTGAAAGAAAAAGATGGTGTGCGGAGCTTTGCTCCGCACATTTGGGATGGGAGCCCCTGAGAGCCGCGGGAGCCGGGCGGCGCATATGAACTTTATCGCGAGTTCCGCACGCAAAGGAAAGCACTTAATGTGCTTTCCGTCTTGCGCAGGACTGTAGAGCAGGAAAGTTCATATGCGCCGCCCGGCTCCCGCGGCTCTCAGGGGTATCTCTCATGCAAAAACTGTCGTGGGGTAAAGTCCGAGGTCAGTGGCGTTTTATACCGAGAAATCCAAAAAAGTTGAAAATTCATTACAAATTTGCGTTGACTTTAGGTAACTAAAGTTTCATACTCCTTTTCAACCACTGGGGGATGTGAACACGCACGGATCGTTCGCATCATGATTGAAGAGGATTTCTTAGACATGTTCACGCATCAGCTAAACATTATCAGCGTAGTAATTATCTGATGCGGGCTAGCACATACAGCTAGCCCGTACGATAACGGGCGGCTGATGAAGATGAGGGCCGTCGAGCGCAACCGACGGCCCTCATTTTTTATGTCTAGGAAGTTCTTTTTAGAGGAGGAAATGTAATGAACGGAGTTTTGCTCATGGTTGTGGCCGCGGCGGTGCTCGCCTGCGGCTATCTGGGCTATGGCCGATGGCTGGCCAACAAGTGGGGCGTTGACAAAGAGGCCCTCACGCCGGCCAAGCGCATGAAGGACGGCAAGAGCTTCTCGCCCGTCTCCGCCTTCACCGCGTTCTCGCACCAGTTCAGCTCGATCTGCGGTGCCGGCCCTGTCACGGGTACGATCGTCGCCATGGCCTTTGGCTGGCTGCCCGTCGTGCTCTGGGTCCTCGTCGGCGGCATCTTCTTTGGCGCCGTCCACGACTTTGGCGCCCTGTACGCTTCGATGAAGAACAACGGCAAGTCGCTCGCTCAGCTCATCGAGAAGTACATCGGCAAGACCGGCCGTCGCCTGTTCCTGCTGTTCTGCTGGCTGTTCTGCATCATCGTCATCGCCGCTTTCACCGACATGGTCTGCAAGACGTTCATGTTCACCCCGGCCGTTGACGCTTCTGGTGCTGCTACCGGTGCCGTCGACTTCACCAAGTCCTATGCCGCCGGCTGCGCTGGTACCATCTCCATCCTGTTCACCTTCGTCGCTATCGCCTTTGGTTGGGCCCAGAAGAAGTTCAACCTCACCGGCGCTGCCGAGTTCGTTACCGGCGTGGTGCTCATGGTGCTCATGTTCGCCGTTGGTATGCAGTTCCCGGTTTATCTGACCAAGTTCCAGTGGTTCGCTGTCGTCATGGTCTACCTGGTCTTCGCTGGCGCTATGCCCATCCAGATGCTCAAGACCCCGCGCGACTACCTCACTTCGATCATGATGATCGTCATGATCGCCTGCGCTGTCCTCGGCATCGTTGTCCTGGGTGTTCACGGCCAGGCTACGATGACCGCTCCGGTCTTCACTGGCTTCTCTGGTGCCTCCGGCATGATGTTCCCGGTCCTGTTTGTCTCCGTTGCTTGCGGCGCTCTCTCCGGTTTCCACAGCCTCGTTTCTTCTGGTACCTCCTCCAAGCAGGTCGAGAAGGAGCAGGACGCCGTCAAGGTCGGTTATGGCGCTATGGTCGTCGAGTCCTTCGTCGGCATCCTTGCCATCATCGTCGCCGGCATCATGTTCTCCGACATGAACACCGCCGGCACCGGCGCCCTTAACGCCGGCGTCGCTTCCACCCCGTTCCAGATCTTCGCCGCTGGCATCTCCCGCGGTATGCAGGCCTTCGGCGTTGACGGCACGCTCGCAACCGTCTTCATGACCATGAACGTTTCCGCTCTGGCCCTGACCTCGCTCGATGCCGTTGCCCGCATCGCTCGTACCTCGTTCTCCGAGTTCTTTGCCCAGACCAACGACGCCCTGGCCATCGAGTCCAAGGCCGGCTACATGAAGGTCCTCGGCAACCCCTGGTTCGCCACGGTCGTTACCCTGCTTCCTGGCCTCGCCCTCGCCTTTGGTGGCTATGCCAACATCTGGCCGCTCTTCGGTGCTTCTAACCAGCTGCTCGGCGGTATGACCATGATCACCCTCGCCGTGTTCTGCAAGTGCACCGGCCGCAAGGGTTGGATGCTCTACGTGCCCGTCGCCTTCCTGCTCTGCTGTACCTTCACCTCGCTGGTCCAGAGCGCCATGGGCTGCATGACCGCCGTCCAGGCCTACGGCTTCTTCGGTACCATCCCGGCCACCGCTACCACGGCTGCCGTCTCCGTCGCCGCCACCAAGGGCCTGCAGCTCGTCTTCGCCGTCCTGCTGATGGTCCTGGGCCTCATCGTTGCCGTCAACTGCCTCAAGGAGTTCTTCGGCAAGGAGGCCGGCTCCATGCCCGACGAGGAGCCCGAGTGGTCCGAGATGGGCAAGGCCGAGTATGGTCGCGCTGCTGCTGCTGAGGCTCCTGCCGACGCTGAGGCCGCCAAGGCTTAGCCGATCGGACGGATTGAATCCTCCATCTCTATGACTCGGAAAGACCGGGTCCGCAACGATGCGGACCCGGTCTTTTTTCTTGCGAGAACGGGTGATGCAAGGGCGTCCTCGCAGATGTTTTGCGTGTATAGGCTCACGCGTTGTACCATATAGACGTATATGTGTGCATATGAAAGGGGCCCCGTGGCCAAGACGGTATATTCCGACAACCAACAAAATGTCGATGCTCTGGCTGAGCGTCTGAGCGGACAAACGTCGCTTTCTGCCGAGCGGGCAAAGCTGGTTGCCTACGACCTGCTCTGCCGCAAGGCGCTCAAGATCAAGTCGAGCGCGCTGGCGCAAATCTTCCGCTCCGTGGATAAGGAGTGCGATACCAAGGCGATGCGCGATGAGCTTATCGCGGCAAAGATTGTGACCAAGATCGAGGGCAGCGGCATTAACGGCCGCCCGGCGTTCTATACCATCAATGCCGAGATTCATGATGCCCAGGAGCAGCCTGTCGCGGATTCCGTTGAGGTGCCTGCTGCGGAAGAAGTTGCCCCGCGTGAGCATATCGATACTGACGAGCTGCTCGATGAGCATGTCGTGCGTGCCTTTACCGCCAAGGCGGGCCGAGGCGGCTTTGGCGGAGGCGGAAAGCGTGATGCGCAGCGCCGTGCCCAGCAGGAACGCTTTCGTCGTGCTGTGGCTCAAAAGGATGAGCTTGATACCGAGGCTGTTGAGACTGAGGTCGCTGCCGAGTCGCAGAAGCCCGCGAAGGAGCAAAAGCCCGTGGAGGTCCAAGAGCCCAAGCGTCGTCGCGGTGCTCACTTTAAGGCTGCGCAGCAGGACGTTGTGCGCGATGCCGAAGAGGCTGCCGAGATTGCGGACGATTCCGAGAAGCCGGCCAAGAAGGCCACAGGCTCGTGTCGTCCCGGTCGCGGCTTTGCAGGTCGCGCGTACCCCGCAAAGCGTCAGGAAAAGGTTAATCAGGTTCCGGAGGTGCGGGCCGAGAAGGCCGTGAAGCCTGCCGAGCCGGAAGTCCGTGAACAGAAGCCTGTTGATGAGCAGGCTGCTTCCGATACGGAGACTCAGGGCCAGCAACCTGCGGCTGAACAGACGGGGGAGGGTACTTCGAGCAGGCCTCGCCGCCGTCGTCATCGTGGCGGTCGCAGCTCTAACGCTCAGGATGCCGCCGAGAATGTAGCGCCGCGCGACGAAGATGCGAAGGTGGATGCTCCGATGGAGCAGCCCAAGCGTCAGCCGGCGAAGGAGGGCAAGCCCGAGCGTTCGCAGAAGCAGGCGTCTACTTCGAAACGTGAGCGCAATGTCCAAGGAGATTCTAAGCGCAAGTCTCAGAAGAAGCCCGAGTCTGCCGCAGCAGATACGGCTGTCCAGCAGACTGAGTCGACTACCCATGGCGAGGTTTCGGCGTTTGCCCTGGCCCGCGTTCTGGGCAGGCAGCTGCTCAAGGTTGTCCCCACGCCCACGGCGCTCTCTAAGATCAAGGAGCAGCAGACACAGATCGTAAAGGTCGAGGGCAAGGACGGCAAAAAGGCTCCGCAACGCACTCAGCATAACGAGATGTCCAACCGCAAGATTGCCGAGGAAATCGCAATCATCCAGGCTTGGATCGAGCAGAACCGAGGTGCCGATACGCCGGTTGCCTCGCGCCGCCAGCGTGCCTACCAGATCTTTAACGACGAGAAGGCTTTTGACGGCAAGCACGGTGAGCGCTTGATCAGGCGTATGACCGAAAAGGGCATTAGCATGCAGGCGATCAAGGTCGCCCCCAATCGCCCCGTGCACTTTACGGGCTTCTTTACGCTGGGCGCCGACAAGCCGTTCATTATGGTCGAGAACCTGGACACCTACGACGAGATCGTCAAGCTGCTGCGTGGCCGCAAGCACGCCAAGCTCTTTGGCATCAAGGTGGGCGGCGTGATTTTTGGCGGCGGATGCAAGGCGAGCGTCTCGCATGCCCTGGATGATTATCTGGCTGAGATTGGCTATCGCTTTAACTATGTCTACTACGTAGGCGATATCGATCGCGAGGGCGCGCGCATCGTCGAGCAGGCTCGCAATGCCAATGTGGTTGAGATTCGCCTGCATGCCGGCATGTACCGCGCCATGCTCGCCGAGCATAAGCGTCGCGTGAAGGCCGGCGGCGAGTGCGAGCCCGCGGCTGCCAACCAGGGCGTGCCGCAGAACCTGGCAGCGACGATCAAGGATCTGCCCATGGTCACGCGCGTGCAGTTCCGCAACGTGCTGCGCGAGGGCGGGCGCATTCCGCAGGAGATCCTGATGACCGCAGACTATCGGGATGGCGACTCGGGAAGCTTCGACCGCATGCTGAACAATTAGATTCCGCCGGCCCCGGGAGAGCGGGGACACCGGCTTAGGTTTCCTGCTCTACAGTCCTGCTCACGACGGAGGCCACATTGAGTGGCCTCCTGTTCGTGCGGAACTCGCGATAAACCTAAGCCGGTGTCCCCGCTCTCCCGGGGCCTGTGGTTACTTAGTTGTTGCATGCGGCTCGCTTTTCGGAACAGGGCTGATAATTCTAGATGCAAGGCGCTCTTGGTCGTTATGGGCCTGGGGCGTCTGTCTTTTGAGGGTGGTTTTTGGGATATGCCTGAAAACTACTTCAACTTCTCGTCCTGCAGGAGAAGTTATGGCCGGCACTTTAGGAACGTCCCTAAGTGCCCCGGTTCGAATCCCTCCGCTTGTTGCCCTTGGCTGAAAAGTTGGGATGTGGGGAGCTTATGGCTGATATGGGACGGTGGGATTCCGCGTCCGCCTTTTCGGCGGCCGCGCCCCGCTGCGTCGCTTCGCTCCTTGCGTGCTGCGCTGGAAAACGCTTCGCGTTTCCTCAGCTCCGCACCCTTGCGGGTTCGAATCCCTCCGCTTGCCCACAAGAAAGCGCCCTGGGCCGTTATGGACTCAGGGCGCTCAATTTTAATGGCTGGGACGGAGGGATTCGAACCCCCAACAGCCGGCACCAAAAACCGGAGTTCTACCGTTGAACTACGTCCCAATGTGTGGTGTTGCCCAAAAGCAACTCGTTTAGTTTACCTAATCTGCGAGGGCATCGCAAACGCCATCGAGCAGGCGTACGGCGAGTGTCTGCGCGTCGCTGGCCGTGAAGGTGCCGTTGTAGCGCGTCATGCCCGTGAGCTCAATGCGAATGCGTGCCGGCTTCTGCTGCGCGGCGACATTGGCAGTGCGGATGCGCTGGGCCAGGTTGTGGCACTCGGCGAGGGCAATCGTGGCGCGCGGAGCGGCGTCGGCGGGCAGCTCGTCGCTTGCGATCTCGAGCACCAGGTCAACGTCGGTCGGAACCTCGGAGTCGCAAAGCATCATGCCGCTGTTGTCGGTCGTCGCCGTGGCGATGTTCCACATGCGCGATGCTACGCTGCGCGCGATGGGGTCCTCACCGATGACGGCAATCTGGAAACGCTCGAGTACGTTGGCCGCGCGGGCAAAGCCGATGCGCGATTCGGCCTCGGTCACCGAAGGTTTACCCTCCCACACATGGTGCAGGCGGTTGATATAGGCGTAGGTATCCTGGAAAGCCATGCCGTCGGCAAACAGACCGACGTTTTCCTGGAACTGCTGAAGGGCCGCCTCGGTGTGAGGGCCAAAGTAGCCATCGTCCTCGCCGCAGGCAAAGCCCAAAACGTTGAGCGCCTTCTGCAGGGCCTGCACGTCGGCGCCATGGAAATTGGGCATACGCAGGTAGAGGGTGCGGTCGCCTAGCTTATACGAGGCATCGACCAGGGCGATCCAGCAGGGGATATCGACGGCACAGCCAGCGGCAAGGCCGCTATCGAGCCTAAAGGTGCCAACAGCCTGTTCGGTGGTGGTGCCAAAGCGCTTGTCGGCAACCTCGGTGTCATCGATTGTATAGCCGAGCTGCAGAAGGCGGGACTGGACGTCCTCGACGGCTGCTCCCTGCATGCCCGTTGTAATAGGTTCCATGAACGAACCCCTTTCGGCGTACCATTCGTACTATTTGAGCGTGTGTCGGATAGACAACGCAAAGGGATGCATAAACATGCACTCAACAGTGTAGCAAGTTGTACCCAAATACGCTGCTGACAGGTTTTATTACCCCCGCTAGTTAAGGCGCTCCACAAAGAAATCTGCCATGGAGAGGAACAGCTCGCGTGCGTGCGGATCAAGCTCAACGTTCTCGATGGCGGCCTTGGCTTTGGCGGTCAGGTCCAGCGCGTAGGCGTGGGCGTAATCGATAGAGCCGGTCTCTTGGAAGATGTCCACGGCACGCGCGAGCTGCGCGGGGTCCTCGGTGCCCGAGGAGAGGATCGCTTCAATCTCGTCGTTATAGCGCTCATCAGACAGGGCGTGCACGGCAACGAGCGTGCGCTTACCCTCGGTGATGTCGGTGCGGAAGTCCTTGTTGGCGGCTTCCTTAGTGCCGACAAGGTTGAGCAGGTCGTCCTGAATCTGAAAGGCAAGGCCCGTGTGTAGGCCAAAGGTGCGCAATGCCTCAATTTGCTCCTCACTGCCGCCGCCGATAATGGCTCCGGTGGCAAGCGGCGTGGCTCCGCTGTAATACGCGGTCTTGTGCGTTGCCATGTCCAGGTAATCGTCGACCGAGATGTCAAAGCGCCCGTCGCGTACCCAGCCCAAGTCGAGCGCCTGGCCCTCGATGGTGCGGACGATCATCTCGGTGAGCTCGTGGAGTACGCGGAGTTTTACGTTAGGCTCGAGCGTGGGGTCGTCGAGAACCGTCTTGGTGACCATGGTAAGTGCCAGGTCGCCGCAGTTGATGGCAAGCCCCGTGCCCTCGGTGAGGTGCATACAGGGCTTGCCGCGGCGCAGCTGCCCGTTATCGGCGATGTCGTCGTGAATCAGCGCGCCCGACTGGAAATGCTCGATAGCTGCCGCGGCGCTGCGGGCGCTCTCAAAGCTACCGCCCACTGCGGTTGCGGCGAGCATGCAGATAAGCGGGCGGTGGCGCTTGCCGGCGTTGGCCGTAAAAGCCGAGAGCGGCGCGTACAGGTAGCGCTCGATATCGGCAGAGGTCGCCTGTCCGTCAAAGAACGTGGCCAGATAGTCGTTGATCTGGTCAAAGTGCTGGGCTAAAAAGCTGGTAAACGGACTGGACACAGGTTCTCGCATTCTTTCTTAGGAAGCATTGATGCAATATGCAGACAACATATTGCCACATTAGGGCGTCGAGCGCGGCGGTTGAAGAAGATTGAGTCTTGCGGCTGCAAACGCGGCAAGGGGCTCGGCTAGATAAGCCCAAAGTGTTCGAGCGCGGTGACGACGCCGTCGTGGTCGAAGCTGTCGGTTACGTAGTCGGCCTTTTCCTTGAGGAAGTCCGGCGCGTTGCCCATGGCAATGCCAACATCGACCGCCTCCATGAGGGCGACGTCGTTGCTCGCGTCGCCAATGCCGTACACGGTGCCGTGATCTGGCCCCAGGGCGTCGAGCACGGCACTGATTCCGGCCCGTTTGGTGCACTCACGAGGCGAGATTTCTGTGACCTCGAGCTCGAGCTCGTTGAGACATAGCAGAGGTCCAAGCTCTTCATCTTGGGCGATGCGGTTGGCAAGTGGTGTGGACATAAGAATTTTATAGGCGTTGTAGTGCTCAAGTTGTGTGACGGCGTCGCCCACGGTGCGTGCGTATCCGCACGTCTCGGGGGCATCTGCACTCATGCGCACCACGCGATCGATACCCTCAAAGCGAATGACCTCACCCGATTGCTCGAGATAGGGGGCGAGGCGCTGTAGCAGACCAGGGTTTATGGCTGCATTTCGCATAATGCGTCCCTCGAGTTCGGCGTAACCGCCCGCGAGACACACGACGCCCGTCCACGGCAACTCGAGCAGCTTAGGATGGATGCAGCCGAGGGTACGCCCCGTGCAGATAAAGGCTTTGTTGCCGTTGGCGACAAATGTGCGAATCGCCTGTGCAACCGTCTCGTTGGGATAGGGGGAAAGATCTCGCTCGCCCTCGGGGAGCTCTTGGGCAAGTTTGGGGTCTTGCCAGGCGAGCGTACCGTCGATGTCGAAGAAGCAGACATTGCCATGCTTTTTGGCGGCGTCGGCGGCATGAGAAGGCGAGGTGGCGAGTGCAAAACCCGGTTCGAGTCCCATAATCTGATCAAAGTGCTCTTTGACGCGGGGAACCGAGATGCCGATGATTACCTGGGCAGTCTTGCCGGTGACGATGAGGCCTTTGGCACCCGCTGCGACGAAGGTCGCGTTGTCCGCGACGATGGAAGGGTCCACGACTTCGACGCGCAGCCGCGTGGCGCAGTTGGTTGCGCCCACAATATTGCCAACACCACCTAAAAGCTGAATTACCCGCTCAGCGAGGATGTGATCTTGATCGGATCGACTATTGACCTCGTCATTGGGAGATTGCTCTTTGGCAAAGCCGCTTTCCGTTAAACGATCGATTGCCGCGCGATTGGCGACATGATCCTCGCGGCCCGGCGTCTTAAGGTCATAGATCAAGATGAGTGCTCGAAAACTCACAAAAAAGATGAGGCTAAAGGCAAGGCCGATACCGAGCGCCAAAAGATAGGCACCGGCATGCATGCGCATGAGCGGAATAAAGTTGAAGGTTGCCATCTCCATGAGGCCGCCCGAGAAGATGCCGACGATGCCAAAGAGATTCATGGTTGTGGCAAGGCAAGACGATAAGACGGCGTAGAGAAAAAAGAGCCCGGGGTGGGTGAACATAAAGAGAAACTCGAGTGGCTCGGTAACGCCGCAAACCACCGAGGCGATGATGGCGGGAACAAGGATGACCCTGAGGCCGGCGCGGCGCTCGGGTTTTGCGGTGGAGTAGAATGCGGCTGCGATGGCGGGAAGGCCAAAGAGCTTGACCCAGCCGGTGGCGGTAAAACCGGCCCACGGCGCAAGCTCATTAAGGGGGCGCGTGCTATGGGAGAGGATGGGGAGCAAGCTGCTCCACGTGGCGTAGATGCCGTCGTTAATGACCAGGTTGTCGTAGTAGATCGGCATGTAGAGCAGATGGTGCAGCCCCATGGGCTCGAGTGCTCGCTCCAAAAACACAAAGATACCCACGCCGAAGGGGCCGACGCCCGCAAGTGCGTGGCGCAGCGTTTCGGTCGCTGCGTATACGAAGGGCACGATGGCGGCCGAGATGGCGGCAAGGGCGAACACGGCAAAAAAGCTGATGAGGTAGACCAGCGAGGAACCCGAGAAGGTACCGAGCCAATCGGGAACCTTGGCATCGTAGAAGCGGTCATGGATGGCGACGACGGTTGCCGACACCGCCAGCGGGCCGATAATGCCGGTGTCGAGTGTCTTGATGCCGTCGATGATGGTGATGCCGCTAGCGGAGGTCAAAGACGACGGGTACTTAAGTCCAAGGTTGTCTCCGCTCAGCTTGATGATCTCGCTCAAAAAGAAGCAATAGGCAAAATAGGCCACGAGCGCCTCGAGGCAACAACGAGCTGGTTGCTTTTGGGCAAGGCCGATGGGCAGCGCTACGGCAAAAAGGAGCGGAAGTCGTTTAAAGACCGTCCACGAGCCGCGCTGGATGATAGTCCAAAAAACGTACCAAGGGGTTCCGTATACGGCGAGGTCGCCGACGATATCCGCAGACGTTGCGAGGGCGGAGACGCCGACCATAAGACCCGATATGGAAAACAACATGGCGGGCGCGAACATTGCCCCGCCAAAGCGTTGGATTTTCTGCAGCATAATATGCCTTCCGGATGCAACATGCTGTGCGAGCAAGAACGTTTAAACAATGAACTCATTGTAGAGGACTGACTGCTTGCCGCATTGACGGTTTTGATTCGATCCGATCTGGGTGTCGGGGGAACCGTCGACGGTAAATAATCGGTGCTTTGCCGATAGACGGTTTAAACAACCCAAAGAAATGCTATCGTGCCTAGCCATACATATTCATTAGAGGTGAAGTCATGCCAAAAGCGATTTACGAAGGAATCTACCGCGAGATCCGTTCGCGCATCATTAACGGGACCTATGCGTTTCAGGAGATGCTGCCAACCGAAGCCGAGCTGACCGCGGAGTTTGGCTGCACGCGCAATACCGTTCGACGCGCCTTGAGCATGCTGGCCGATCAGATGTTTGTGCAGCCTATACACGGCAAGGGCGTGCGCGTTATTTGGCTCAAGGGCGAAACCGACATGCTGGGCGCACTCGAGGAAGTCGAGTCGTTTGGCGAATTTGCAAAGCGCAACAATGCCGTTGCATCGACGGACGTTAAGTCTTTTGAACATTTGATTTGCACTGAGCAACTTTCTCGTCGCCTGGGCTTTAAGGTGGGCGAGGAGCTGATTCGTGTAGTGCGTGTCCGAAGCCTCAACGGCAATGCTCGCCAGGTGGACCACGGCTACTTTTTGGAGTCGATCGCCAAGGGTCTGACGCCCGAGATCGCCGCAAAGTCAATTTACGACTATCTGGAGCACAAACGCGGCGTCAAGGTGATGGCGAGTCGCCGTACGGTGAGCGTCGAGCTCGCCAACGATGAGGACTGCAGCTACTTGGACCTTGGCAAGTACAATTGCGTCGCCGTTATGGAGAGCCAGTCGTACACCTCGGACGGCATCTTGTTCGAGGTCACGCATGCCCGCACGCATCCCGAGATCTTCCACTACCGCGTCAACTCCAAGCGATAGCCGGCTAGCTCGCAGCCTGACGAGACTCATGCCATCAAAGCGAAAACGCCCGGTCAAACCGACGATACATCGGCTTGACCGGGCGTTTTCTCTGCATTAGATAACAAATAATTGTTTATACAAAACTTGTCAAGTATCAAGTTGAAATTACCGTTCACCGAAGTTTTTCTACCGCTCTAGTAATACTTGTTCAAACAACTAGCCAAATAGCGTATTGTACAAATCAGCAAAAGGGGCAAAGTCCCCGAGCCAATCTCCGAAGGCGGCGGCAAAGGGTGCCGCCACGGTGTGAAAGGGTGGATTGTAATGAAGAACGAAATGAGCAGAAGGCAGTTCCTGGGCTTTGCTGGTTCCGCGGCTGCGGTTCTTGGTCTGGGTCTCGTGGGCTGCGGTGGCTCCGCCGGCTCCGGCTCCTCTGCTTCTGGTGACGCTGCCGAGGTCTACTTCCTCCAATTCAAGCCCGAGGTCGACAAGGAGTGGAAGGAGATCGCCAAGGCGTACAAGAAGGAGAAGGGCGTCGAGGTCAAGATCGTGACCGCCGCCTCCAACACCTACGAGGAGAAGCTCAAGTCCGAGATGTCCAAGAGCTCCGCTCCGACCCTGTTCCAGGTCAACGGCCCCACCGGTCTTAAGAACTGGAAGGATTACTGCGCCGACCTGTCCGATACCAAGCTCCGCGGTGAGCTCATTGACGACTCCCTGGCTCTGCAGTCCGACGGCAAGGATGTGTGCATCGACTGGGTTCAGGAGAGCTTCGGCATTATTTACAACAAGCAGCTGCTCGAGAAGGCTGGCTACAAGGCCGAGGACATCAACTCCTTCGACAAGCTGAAGGCTTGTGCCGACGACATCCAGGCCCGCAAGGACGAGCTTGGTGTCGAGGGTGCCTTCACTTCCGCCGGCATGGACGACTCCTCCAGCTGGCGCTACACCACCCACCTTGCCAACATGCCGCTCTACTACGAGTTTGAGAAGGAGCACAACCAGGAGGACGACGAGATCAAGGGTGAGTTCCTCGACAACTACAAGCAGATCTTCGACCTGTACATCACCGACTCCACCTGCGATCCTTCGCAGCTTGCTTCCAAGACCGGCGACGACGCCACCAACGAGTTCGCAACCGGCAAGGCCGTCTTCTACCAGAACGGCTCTTGGGCCTACTCTGACCTCGTCAAGGCCGGCATGACCGACGATCAGATTGGCATGATGCCCATCTACATCGGTGTTGACGGCGAGGAGAACCAGGGCCTGTGCTCCGGCGGCGAGAACTACTGGTGCGTCAGTTCCCAGGCTTCCGAGGATGCCCAGAAGGCCACCGAGGACTTCATGTATTGGTGCGTCACCGCTGACACCCCGACCAGCATCATCGCCGACAAGATGGGTCTGACCGCTCCGTTCAAGAGCGCCAAGGAGACCACCAACGTCTTCTCGCAGCAGGCCGTTGCCATGGCCAAGGACGGCAAGAAGACCGTCGCTTGGGACTTCGTCTACATTCCCTCCGAGGAGTGGAAGAAGAACCTCAAGCAGGCTCTGATTGCCTACGCTGCCGATAACAGCAAGTGGGACGGCGTCAAGAACGCCTTCGTCGATGGCTGGAAGACCGAGAAGGCTGCTTCCGAGTAAGCAGTTGCTGCCCAAGCTATCTGATTAGCGACAGGGGGCGGGCAGACGTAGGTTTGCCCGCCCCCTGCATATTGAAAGGACCCTTTTATGGGCAAAGCACTCAAGCGCTGGTGGCCGCTCTTTATGCTGCCCACGTGCCTGGCGTTTATGATCGGGTTCGTGATTCCCTTTATCCAGGGCTTCTATCTCTCGTTCTGCCAGTTTATTATCATTAGTAACGCGCACTTTGTCGGTATCGAGAACTACGTGCGCGCATTGTCCGATCCGCAGTTTGCCACGTCGTTCTTCTTTACGGTGGCGTTTGCCTTCCTGTCGACGGTGCTCATCAACGTGATCGCCCTGGCCATCGCGCAGGCACTCACCCGCAAGGCGCTCAAGGGCACCAACATCTTCCGTACGATCTTCTTTATGCCTAACCTCATCGGCGGCATCGTGTTGGGCTACATCTGGCAGATCTTGATCAACTGCCTGCTCTCCAACGTGGGCGCCCAGCTCATCGCCCTTAACTCTGCTGCTGGCTTCTGGGGCCTTATCATCCTGACCCTGTGGCAGCAGGTCGGCTACATGATGATCATCTACATCGCTGGTCTGCAGTCCATTCCGTCCGACTACATCGAGGCCGCCAAGGTCGACGGTGCCACGGCATGGCAGACGTTTTGGAAGGTTAAGATCCCTAACCTGATGCCGACCATCACCATCTGCCTGTTCCTGTCCATCACCAACGGCTTTAAGCTGTTCGACCAGAACCTCGCCCTTACCGGCGGCGCCCCCGCGCACTCCACCGAGATGCTCGCCCTGAACATCTACAACACGTTCTATTCGCGTGCCGGTATCGCATGGCAGGGCATCGGTCAGGCCAAGGCGGTTATCTTCTGCATCCTGGTCGTAGCCATCTCCATGATTCAGCTTAAGGCCACGAGGTCCAAGGAGGTGCAGCAGTAATGAAACGCGATAAGGTTATCAACCGCGCGCTCTCGATTTTCTTTACGATCCTGTCGCTCGCGTGGATCTACCCCGTGTTCATGATTGCGCTCAATTCCTTTAAAAAGGCAACTGCAATCAGCACCACCACGGCATTCGATCTGCTCACGCCCGAGACGTTCAACGGCCTCGCAAACTACATGCACGCCCTTAACGAGCAGGGCTTTGCCTCGGCATTTATGTACTCGCTCATCATCACGGTCACGTCGGTCGTTCTGATCTTGGTGTGCTGCTCCATGTGCGCTTGGTACGTAGTGCGCGTCAACAGCAAGATCTCGAACTTCTTCTATTACCTGTTCGTGTTCTCGATGGTCGTACCGTTCCAGATGCTCATGTTCACGCTGTCCAATTTGGCGGACCGCATCGGCTTCAACACGCCGTTCAACATCTGCTTTATCTACCTTGGCTTTGGCGCGGGCCTGGCGGTCTTTATGTTCGCCGGCTTTGTAAAGAACATCCCGCTCGAGATCGAAGAGGCGGCCATGATTGACGGCTGCAACCCGGTCCAGGTGTTCTTTAAGATCGTCCTCCCCATCATGAAGCCCACCTATCTTTCGGTCGGCATCCTCGAGACCATGTGGGTCTGGAACGACTATCTGCTGCCCTACCTTACGCTCGACTCCACCAAGTACAAGACCATTCCTATCTTGATCCAGTACTTCCGCGGCGGCTACGGCCACGTCGAGCTCGGCCCCATGATGGCTTGCATCATGATGGTCGTTGTCCCCATCGTCGTCATGTACATCCTCTGCCAGAAGTACATCATCGACGGCGTGGTGGCAGGTGCCGTCAAGGGCTGATGCCGTAACTGTTTTGCAAGTTTCTGCGGCGCCCTCAACATGGTGCCGCATATCGAAAGGTAAAGACATGGCCGAGATCGTTCTCAAACATGTTCAGAAGGTGTATCCCAACACCGAGTCCAAAAAGAAGGGCTTCTTTGGCAAAAAGAAGAAGACCGAGGAGAAGAAGCACAACCTCAAGGTTACCGAGGATGGCGTGCTCGCTGTTGAGGACTTTAACCTCACCGTTCACGACCAGGAGTTCGTCGTCCTCGTTGGCCCGTCTGGCTGCGGTAAGTCCACGACGATGCGCATGGTTGCTGGCCTGGAGGACATCACCTCGGGTGACGTGTTCATCGACGGCAAGCGCGTCAACGACGTCGCTCCCAAGGACCGCGACATCGCCATGGTGTTCCAGAGCTACGCTCTGTACCCCAACATGACGGTGTACGAGAACATGGCGTTTACGCTTGAGCTCAAGAAGGTCCCCAAGGACGAGATCGACCGCAAGGTTCGCTCCGCTGCCGAGATCCTGGGTATTACCGAGTACCTCGACCGTAAGCCCAAGGCGCTCTCTGGCGGTCAGCGCCAGCGTGTCGCTATCGGCCGCGCCATCGTGCGTGACCCCAAGGTCTTCCTGATGGACGAGCCGCTGTCCAACCTGGACGCCAAGCTGCGTAACCAGATGCGTGCCGAGCTCATCAAGCTGCGTCACGAGATTAAGGGCACCTTTATCTACGTTACCCACGATCAGACCGAGGCCATGACTCTCGGCGACCGCATCGTGGTCATGAAGGACGGCGTCGTCCAGCAGATCGCTACGCCGCAGGAGGTTTTCAACCATCCCGCGAACATCTTCGTCGCCGGTTTTATCGGCGTGCCGCAGATGAACTTCTTCGATGCCCAGCTGGTGCGCTCGGGTAACGGCTTTACCGTCAAGACCGAGGATATGAACGTGGCGCTCGCTCCCGAGACCTGCTCTCAGCTTGCTCTCAACTGGGACGGCGGCGACGTGAAGGAGATTACGGCCGGCGTGCGCCCCGAGCAGATTCTGCTTGCCGACAAGGGCGAGGAGGGTGCGCTCCAGGGTACCGTCGAGGTGACCGAGCTCATGGGTTCGACCGAGCATGTCCACGTGACCGCTCCCGATGGCCAGTTCGTCCTGATCATTCCCGTTGTCGACCTTGAGGCCAAGGGTGCGCTCAAGGCGGGCGACTCCATCTGGTTCAAGTTCGAGAAGAACGCGACCCATCTCTTCGATAAGGTGTCTGGCAAGAACCTTATCTAGGCCCGGTGCATCCAGGCCCTCCCTTTGGGCGACTGCGGTATTGCCATCCTTTTGCCGCGGTCACATATAAGACTCCCCTCCCGTCCACTGGGCGAGAGGGGAGCCTTTCTTTATGACGGGGTTGTCTGGTCGGTCGTTTGTCTCGATTTGTAACAAGTAGAGGATCGAATTGGCTTTAGATGTTACAGAACGAGATTGAGTTGAGCCGCCTGTCCTTCCGTCTCGATCTGTAACACGAAGGACTGATTTCGGACGTTAGATGTTACAGATTGAGATAAACCCTGGGGAAAGGACCGGTTTGTCTTGATCTGTAACAGGTGGGACCGTTTTGGCCGAATAGGTGTTACAGATTGAGACGATTTAGTCGAGGCGGCTCACAGGGGCAACACGCGGGTACAAAAAACGGAGCCGTGTTGCCACGACTCCGTTCCTCAAGAGGATGGGTAAGGGGAATAGGTTAGTCCAGGTGCCAGATCTCGTCGTTGTACTGGGAGATCGTGCGGTCGGACGAGAAGGTGCCGGCGTTGGCGATATTGATGAGCGCCTTGCGCATCCAGGCGTCCTGGTCCTCGTAGTCTGCCAGCACGCGCTCCTTGGTCTGGATGTACTCCTCAATGTCGAGCAGGGCCATAAACCAGTCCTTGCCCCTAATGTCATCGTGCAGACGCTGCAGGCGCTCGGCGTTGCCGGTCGCCATAAAGGCCGGGTTGGTGATGAAGTCCACCAGCAGCTTGATGCCGGGCTTGCGGTAGAGCGCGCCGGCGTCATAGGTGCCGTCGGCGTAGAGCTGCTCGACCTGCTTGGACGAGGCGCCAAAGGTATAGATGTTCTCGTCGCCCACGAGCTCGGCAATCTCTACGTTGGCACCGTCGAGCGTGCACAGGGTCAAAGCGCCGTTGAGCATGAACTTCATGTTGGAGGTTCCGCTCGCCTCCTTGGAGGCCAGGCTGATCTGCTCGGAGATGTCGGCGGCGGGGATCACGCGCTCGGCAGCGGTGACGTTATAGTTCTCGATCATGACAACCTGCAGGTAGGGGGCCACGTCGGGGTCGTTTGCTATCCACTGGGACAGCGTCAGGATTAGATGAATGATGTCTTGGGCGATGGTGTAGGCAGGGGCCGCCTTGCCGCCAAAGATGATGGTGACGGGGTGCTTAGGCTTATTGCCGTTCTTGATGTCGAGATACTTCCAGATGATGTAGAGCGCGAGCATCTGCTGGCGCTTGTACTCGTGGATACGCTTGACCTGAACATCGATAATGGCGTTGGACGGGATCGTCACGCCCTGTTCGAGTGCCATAAACTCGCGCATGATGGCCTTGGCCTCGGTCTTGGTGGCGGCCAGGCGATCGAGGACCTTCTTGTCGTCAGCGAACTCGGCGAGCTTGCTCAGGTCGCCGGTGCTGCGCCAATCGGTGCCGATCACATCGTCGAGCAGACTGGCGAGCGCGGGGTTGGCGCCATGGATCCAACGGCGGAAGGTGATGCCGTTGGTCTTGTTGGAGAACTTCTCGGGGTAGATCTCGTAGAACGGGTGAAGCTCGGTGTCCTCCAGGATCTTGGTGTGGAGTGCGGCGACGCCGTTGATGGAGAAGCCAAAGTGGATGTCCATGTGGGCCATGTGGACGGTGTCGTACTCGTCGATGATGGCGACACGCGGGTCGTCGTGCTCGGCCTTGGCGATCTCATCGAGCTTGACGATAATGTCGGCGATGGCGGGCGAGACCCTCTGCAGGCTGGTGAGCGGCCACTTCTCGAGCGCCTCGGCAAGAATCGTGTGGTTAGTGTAGGCGACCATGGAGCGTACGATGGTGACTGCCTCGTCAAACTCGATGTCGTGCTCGGTGGTGAGCAGGCGGATGAGCTCGGGAATGACCATGGTGGGGTGCGTGTCGTTAATTTGGACCACGGCATAGTCGGCCAGATCGTGCAGGTTGCTGCCGCGCTCGACGGCCTCGTCGATCAGGAGCTGGGCGGCGTTGCTCACCATGAAGTACTCCTGATAGATGCGAAGTAGGCGGCCCTGCTCGTCGGAATCGTCGGGATAGAGGAACAAGGTGAGGTTCTTGGCGATCTCGGTCTTGTCGAAGTCGATGGAGCTGCCGGGGACCAGGCCGTCGTCGACGCTCGCCAGGTCGAACAGGCGCAGGCGGTTCTTGGTGGGCTGGCCGTAACCGGGCACATCGATGTTGACGAGCTTGGAAGTAACGGCAAAATCGCCGAACTCGACGGTGTAGGAGCGGTCATCGTCGACTAGGATGTCCTGCTCACCGAGCCACTCGTCGGGGACGGCCTTCTGCTGGTTGTCGACAAAGCGCTGACGGAACAGACCGTAGTGATAGTTGAGGCCCACGCCATCGCCGGTCAAGCCCAGCGTGGCGATGGAATCCAGGAAGCATGCGGCCAAGCGGCCCAGGCCGCCGTTGCCGAGTGACGGCTCGACCTCGAACTCCTCGATCTTGTTGAGGTCGTGGCCTGCGGCGGTGAGCTGGTCCTTAACCTCGTCGTAGATGCCGAGGTCGATCATATTGTTGATGAGCAGCTTGCCGATCAAAAATTCGGCGGAAATGTAATAGAGCTTTTTCTTGCCGTTGTTGAGCGGGCGGGCGGCGGAGCGCTCCTGCACGAGTTTGACCAGCAGCTTGTAAATGCGACGGTCGTCGAGCTGCTCGAGCGAGGTGCCAAAAGACTGCTCGGTGAGTTCCATGAGGTTAATTCGGGGCATGTTTTCTCCTGTGATGGGTTGTTTCATGTCTGCAATTCATAAGAAGCCCGCGCGAGGGGATTGGGGTGGCCTCGCGCGGGAAAAGCAAGCGCGTCCGCACGGTGGGGAGGGGTCGGGCGCGGTGGCTCCTATTGAGGAAGCTCGATTTCGGCTTCCGACGGGATGCGGAAGTAGGTCTCGGTCCAGTCGGTGAGTTTGTGCTCGAGCTCGCGGGTGATGGCGCCGTCGAGCATGCGCCAGGTCCAGTTGCCGCCCAGCGTGGCAGGGGTGTTGATGCGCGCCTCGTTGCCCAAGTTGAGCAGGTCCTGCATGGTGTAGATGCACGTGTCGCTTACGCTGGCGGCGATGGTGCGATTGAGTGCATCTGCCATGGGTTCGCCGGCTTGCTGATGGGTGTACAGGGCTGCCTGCTCGCGCTGACGCGGGGTGGCCGTTCCCTCAAACCAACCGCGCGCCGTCTCGTTGTCGTGGGTGCCCACATAGGCGACGGTGTTGGCGATGTAGTTATGCGGCAGGTAGTACGAGTTGGTGCCCTCAAAGGCAAACTGCAGGATCTTCATGCCGGGGAAGCCCGAGTTGTCGCGCATGTCGATGACGCCGGGGGTGAGGAAGCCCAGGTCCTCGGCGATGATGGGCAGCGTGCCGAGCTTTTTCTCGAGCGTCTTGAAGAACTTGAGGCCGGGACCCTGCGTCCACGAACCGTAGGACGAATCGGGCGAGGAGAACGGCACCTCCCAATAGGCCTCGAAGCCGCGGAAGTGATCCAGGCGGATGACGTCGTACATGTCGAGGGCGGCGCGAATGCGGCTCTCCCACCAGGAGAAGCCGTCGGATTCCATGGCGTCCCAGTCGTAGATGGGGTTGCCCCAGTACTGGCCGGTGGCCGAGAACTGGTCGGGCGGCGTGCCGGCGACGCTCACGGGATTGCCGGCGGCGTCGATCTTAAAGAGCTCGGGCGTCGCCCACATCTCGACGGAGTCACGCGAGACATAGATGGGCAGGTCGCCGATGATGAGAATGTCGCGCTCGTTGGCATAGGCCTTGAGGCGGCTCCACTGGCGATTGAAAAAGTACTGCGTCATCTGGTGGTAGAGCATACGCGCCGGATGGTCGGCGCAGACCTTGGCGGAAGCCTCGCCGCGGGTGCGGAGCTCCGCGGGCCACTCCCAAAACGCCTTGAGACCGCACTCCTCTTTGACGGTCATGAACTCACAGTAGGGGATGAGCCAGTCCTCGTTGGCCTGGATAAAGTCATCGAAATCGGCCGGCTTGTCGGCGGCAAAGCGCTCAGCGGCTCGGTCGAGAATCTGACGACGGCCACCAAAGATGGCACCGTAGTCGACATTGCTGGGGTCGGATCCCAGATACACGCCATCGATATCGCGCTGCTCCAGATACCCTGCTTCGATAAGCTCGGCAAAGTCGATGAAATTGGGGTTGCCCGCACGGGCCGAGAACGACTGATAGGGTGAGTCGCCATAGCTCGTCGTCGTAAGGGGCAGAATCTGCCAATAATGTTGTTTGCACGAGGCGAGGAAATCGACAAAGTCGTAGGCGTTC
>CABUUB010000020.1 GCA_902494625.1 uncultured Collinsella sp. | reverse complement strand
GGTGGCGGCGGCATTGTCCGTACCGGAGTCGCCGAGCCGCAAGACGATGATCCGCTCATTTGGGAAGCCGCCCATATTGTGGTGGAATCGCAGCTTGGCTCCACATCTGGCCTGCAACGTCGTCTGAAGGTTGGCTATGCGCGTGCCGGGCGTATTATGGATATGCTGGAAGAAAAGGGTGTCGTCGGCCCGCCCGACGGTTCCAAGCCGCGCGAGGTCCTGTTGGACGAGGAGGGGCTTGCCGCGCTGGAGTCTGTCGACGCCGAGATGGCACGTGAAGATCGTGAGTTTGGAGGATTCTGATGGCTGCACGCTTTGGTGACATGCTGCTTGAGCAGCGTCGCCGAATGGGCCTTTCCATTCAGCAAGTCGCCAACACCATCAAAATCAGGCCGCAGATCATCGAGTTTTTCGAGACCGGTAACTTTGCTTCGATGCCGCCGCGCGGCTATGCGCAGGGCATGATTTCGAGCTATGCTCGCTTTTTGGGCCTCAATCCGCGCGAGGTCGTCAATGCCTACTTTGACGATTTGATGGCATACGAACGCGAGACGTCGCAGCAGGGCGGTCGTTTTCAGGACGCCGCCGGCTACGTCAATTCGCGTTCCTCGGTCGATAACGGGCGCTTCCTGATGGTTCAGGGCGGTCGTTCGACCCGCTATGGACAGCGTCCTCAGCAGGCCGGTTATATTACCGAGACGGGTTCGGGCGAGGAGATTCGCTCACAGCGTGACCGGTTCCGCAGTACGCCGATGCCCGAGGACCGTGCACTTCCCGCTGCCCGAGGCGTGGCGCGTGACCCTCGTGCCGGCTACGGCGACGGCGGCTATTCCGATCGCGGTTACCGTGGTGCCTCTACGGGACGCTCTCGCGGTGGCTATGCGGATGCCGATACCACGCAGGTGACGCCGCGTCTTCGCTCTCAATCACAGCCGTATGGCCAGCGCTCTTCGGCTCCGCGTTCGGGCCAGCGTGGCTATCAAGGCCGCGGTGAACTTGCGCCCCGCTCGGGTCAGCGCAGCCTTCAGGGCCAGGGTGGCTATCGCGGCCGTTCCGATAGCAATCGTGGTCGTATGCCTCAGGGAGGCGGCCGCAGCAGTTCCAATCGTCGACGCGGCGGATCACGTACTCCTCAAAACAACGGGCTCGATCCGCGTATCGTCTACGCCGGCATCGGTGCCGTTGCGCTGCTGTTGATTGTGCTCATCGTGGTGCTTCTGCGCGGCTGCGCATCTTCGGCGCCCGAGACCACGCCCGAGACGCCCGCTGCTACCAAGACGACGACCAAGAAGTCTTCTAAGAAGACCGAAACGGTCGACGAGTACGATGACACCGATGAGGCGACGGATGAGTCGACTGATTCGGACGCCACCAAGACGACGGCCAAGAAGGAAGAGAACGAGGTCACGAAGGTCAAAGTCTCCGTTGCCAAGGGAAAGACCGCGTGGATTGAGGTCAAGGTTGACGGCAAGTCGGTCTATGGCGCCCAGGCGACTGGCCCCTTTGAGCAGGAGTACACGCCCGAGTCTTCGATCGAGATCACCACGTCCAAGCCTTCCGATGTCACCGTTACCAAGAACGGTGAAAAGGTTCGTTACGATACCAAGACCTCGGGCGTGGCGCGTGTGACGATCACCGTTCCCAAGAAGGAGACGTCTGATTCCGAGAATGGTGAAAGTTCTGATGGTACCGACACCACCGATGGTACCGATACCACCGACGGTACCGATGCCCAGTCCACGGATGGCGCCGATACCGCAGCTGACGGTCAGACACCCACCGATTCTACCGACAATTCGTACGATAGCTACTAGGCCGCTCGTACGCGAAAGGAAACATCATGGCTAAAGATTCCAGCTTCGACGTCGTGTCCGAGGTCAACATGCAAGAGGTCGACAACGCCTTCCAGCAGACCACGCGCGAGATTTCCCAGCGCTATGACCTTAAGGATTCCGGCGCCACGATCGAGCTTTCGAAGGGCGACAAGCTCTTTACGATCAACGCCCCGGCCGACTTTGTCTCCAAACAGATTGTCGACGTGCTGAGCTCCAAGCTCATCAAGCGCGACATCGACCTCAAGGCTGTCTCGTGGGATGCTCCGCAGGCGGCATCGGGCGGCACCGTGCGCGTGCTCGGCCATATCGTCGAGGGTATCGACCAGGCGACCGCCAAGAAGATCAACAAGGACATCAAGGATCAAAAGCTCAAGGTCAAGGTGACCATCGAGGCCGACAAGCTGCGTGTTTCCTCTGCTTCGAAGGACGCGTTGCAGACCGTGATTCAGTTCCTGCGCGACCAGGACTACGGCCAGCCGCTGCAGTTCACCAACTACCGCTAATATCAATCGAAAGGACCGCTCTCCAACATGGATACACCGTTGGGCTCCGTGCTCTACATCACCCTCGGGTGCGCTAAGAACGAGGTTGACACCGACCGCATGCGTTCTCTTTTGACCGCCGCGGGCTACGAGGAGGCATTCGACCCGCAGGATGCCGATATCGCCATCGTCAATACTTGCTCGTTCCTCGCCTCCGCAACGTCCGAGAGCATCGAGACCACGCTCGAGCTCGCCAACGAGGTTCAGGACGGCGTTCGTTCTTGCCCCATCGTCATGTGCGGCTGCGTGCCGTCGCGCTATGGCGATGACCTGCCTGACGAGCTGCCCGAGGTCGCTGCCTTTGTGAAGGCCGACGAGGAAGATGGCATCGTGGCGGTCATCGATGGCGTGCTGGGTGTCGAGCGTGAGATTGCAGCCTATATCCCGCAGGTCAAACGTACCGTCGAGGGTGCTGTCGCCTACGTCAAGATTTCCGATGGCTGCAACCGCTTCTGCAGCTTCTGCATGATCCCGTATATCCGCGGTCGTTACCACTCGCGCAATGCCGAGAGCATCATCTCCGAGGTACGCGACCTGGTCGCCGGTGGCGTCCGCGAGATCGTTCTGATCGGTCAGGACACGGGCATCTGGGGTACCGACTTCGCCGACGAGGACCTCGCCGAGGGCGCGCCGCGCAATCTGGCGCAGCTGCTGCAGGCCGTTGCTGAGGCGGTGCGTCCTCATAACGTGTGGATCCGCGTGCTCTATCTGCAGCCCGAGGGCATGACTGACGAACTCATCGAGACGATTCGCGATACGCCCGAGGTGCTGCCCTATATCGATATCCCCGTGCAGCACTGCGACGCGCGCATTCTCAAGGCCATGCGTCGCTCCGGTTCGCGCCAGGAGCTCGAGGATCTGTTCCGCGACCTTCGCGAGCGCATCCCCGGCATCGTGATTCGTTCCACGGCCATGGTCGGTTTCCCGACCGAGACCGACGACGAGTTCCGCGACCTTATCGACTTTATGGACACCGTCGGCTTTGACTACACGAGTGTCTTTGCATACTCGCAGGAGGAGGGCAGCCTGGCCGCCAAGATGGACGGACAGGTCGACGAAGAGGTCAAGCTCGAGCGCGCCCAGGAGGCCATGGACCTGGCCGAGTCGCTCGGTTTTGCCGCCACTGCCGCACATGTGGGCGAGCGCGCCCAGGTGATCGTCGACGGTATCGAAGAGACCGAGGATGGCGCCGAGTTGATCGGCCATGCCTGGTTCCAGGCGCCCGATTCCGATGGCGCGGTGCATCTGGACGCCAGCGAGGCGTCCGTGGGCGATATTCTGACCGTCGAGTTTACCGATAGCTTCTGCTATGAGCTTATCGGTCATGTTGTGGAGTAGGAGAGCGTCGTGGCTAACGAGAGCAATAAGGAACTGACGAGTGTCTGGACGCCCGCCAACATCGTGACGTGCGTTCGCATCGTCTTTATCCCGGTGTTCATGATCGTGTCGGCGCTTTCTCACACGAGTGTTGCCGGTACGGATTGGAGCACCTTCGACGGCCCGCTCGCCGCCGCTGCCTTCATTCTGTATGTGATCCTGTCGTGCACCGATAAGGTCGACGGTTATCTGGCGCGTTCGCGCAACGAGATCACCGACTTCGGTAAATTCTTGGACCCCATCGCCGATAAGCTGCTCGTGTTCTCGGCCCTGCTGCTGTTCTTGGATTTTGGCGCGGTGACCGTGTGGTCCGTGTTCATTATCCTGTTCCGCGAGCTGCTGGTGAGCGCCCTTCGCATGGTCGCGAGTGCGGCCGGTGTGGTCGTTGCGGCCGATAAGCTCGGCAAGTACAAGACGGCAACCACGATGGTCTCCATTTGCGGTTACCTGTGCGTTTTTGCTATGGCCGGCTTGCACCTTGGCCCGGTGGCGCTGACGCTCGGCATCTACTCGGTGTCGCGCTTCCTGTACGCCGTTGCCGTTGTCCTGACCGTTATCTCGGGCGCCCAGTACTTCTGGAACTGCCGCAAGATCGTCTTTTCGGTCTAGGTCCTGGTGGGTATGACGGACTCTTTTGAGCAGATTTCCGCACATAACGAGGAGCTGGCGCGTGATATTGTCGAGCGCGCGAGCGCTCGGGGCGTGACGGTTTCGACGGCTGAGTCGCTGACGGCGGGTATGATCGCCTCGACGATTGCCGATATCCCGGGCGCCTCGGCGGTGCTGCGTGGCGGTGCGGTGACCTATTGCGATGAGATTAAGCATCGTGTTCTTGGTGTTGAGCAGGAGACGCTCGACCGCTATACCGCGGTGTCGCATCAGACCGCGCGCGAGATGGCGGTGGGTTCGCTGGAGCTGTACCAGAGCGATATTGCAGTGAGCGCAACGGGTTATGCCGGCCCCGGCGGTGGTACTGAGGACGATCCGGCGGGCACTTTCTATATTGGTTGGGCGTATCGCGCGGCTGATGGGAAAGTGCCGGTCGTGGACTCTGTGCGCTGCCACTATGAGGGCGACCGTTCGTGTGTTCGTGCCCATGCGGTCACGGAGGCATTGGGTCGCATTGCCCTTGTGCTCAACTCTATGGAATAGACGTGTTTTAAGGGGCCTTAGGGCCCCTTAATTGTGGAGATAGGGACCTTAGGATCATTTGGCGTTTGTGCTGGTTGTAGATGTATTTTTGCCTGCCTTGTTCATATTTGGTCCTTTGTGGTCAAGCATTTGGTCAGTGTTTGGTCGGCGTTTGGTTGGGTTTTGGAAAGATCGCCTGCATATGATTGGCCTGAACGGTTGACCACGAACAGCCGTTCGTTTATTATCGATGCAGGTTGTTAAGAGGAGGGCTATTCATGGCCAAGAATTCAGGTCCCGTACGTACCGTTCATGCTCGCACGACGGGTAAAGAGCGCGATGAGATGATCGCCACCACCAAGGCCGAGATCGAGAAGAAATTCGGCCAGGGTTCCATCATGAGGTACGGCGACGGTGGTCCCGAGCTCGAGGTCGAGGCCATTCCCACGGGCGCCCTGGCCCTCGATGCCGCGCTGGGTATCGGCGGCGTGCCGCGCGGCCGTATCGTCGAGATCTACGGTCCTGAGTCCTCCGGTAAGACGACGCTTTCGCTCGAGATCCTGGCCGAGGCCCAGGCAATGGGTGGCGTTGTGGCATTTATCGATGCCGAGCACGCGCTTGATCCCACGTATGCCGCGCGCATCGGCGTGGATATCGACGAGGTGCTCATTTCCCAGCCCGACACGGGCGAGCAGGCGCTCGAGATTGTTGACATGCTCGTGCGTTCCGGCGCCATCGATGCCATCGTCGTCGACTCCGTCGCCGCGCTGACCCCGCGTGCCGAGATCGAGGGAGAAATCGGCGATACTACGGTCGGTCTTCAGGCTCGCCTGATGAGCCAGGCGCTCCGCAAGCTCGCCGGCTCGCTGTCCAAGTCCAACACGACGTGCATCTTCATTAACCAGCTGCGTGAGAAGATCGGCGTCATGTTCGGCAACCCCGAGACTACGACGGGCGGCCGCGCCCTTAAGTTCTTCTCTTCGGTGCGTATCGACATTCGCCGTATCGACAGCATTAAGCTTAAGGACGAGGTTATCGGTAACCGCGTGCGCGCCAAGGTCGTTAAGAACAAGGTGGCAGCTCCGTTCCGTTCTGCTGAGTTCGACATCATGTACGGTACGGGCATCTCTAAGGAGGGCTCGATTCTAGACATGGCTGTCGAGTGCGGCATTTGCAAGAAGATGGGCTCCTGGTTTGCCTATGGCGAGGATAAGCTCGGCAACGGTCGCGAGGCCGCCAAGGCGTTCCTGCGCGAACACCCCGATTGTGCCGACGAGATTGAGCATAAGGTCCGCCTTGCCTGTGGACTTGAGTTTGATGACGATGCTCCGTCCGAGGTCGAGCTGACCGATCAGCCTGCGCCTGAGGAGTTTGACGAGCTTTACGCCATCGATGGTTCCGCCATGCTCGATGATGACGACGAGTAGCGGTTACGCTCATGTCGTATACGGTGACCGAGGCCACGGTCGTCTTTCCCGATAAGAAGGCGGCCTCCTCGTTCTCGAGCGGGTATGCGTCCAAAAAGCCTTGCGCACATATCGATTGTGAGCTTGAGGGCGGTTTTGAGCGGTCCATTTGGATTCCCGTGCGGGTCGCGCGGCTGTATGTCAAAAACCGCCCCGATCTTCCCTGTGATTGGGACAACTTTCGTGAGGCGGTGCAGCTCATCGAGCGTAAATGTGCACTTACCATGGTGACCGAGATGCTATCGCGCCGCGACCATGCGACGGGTGAGGTCTGTGACAAGCTGGCTCGCTACGGCTTTCACCAGCCCGCGATCGATTTCGCCGTCGAGCGCGCCACCGAGTATCACTTTTTAGACGAGAACCGCTTTTGCTCGTACTTTATCGAGGAGCGCAAGCGGCGCGGTTGGGGACAGCGCAAAATCGAGACCGAGCTCAAGCGCCGTCATGTCGTGCTCGATGACATTCCCGGTTATCCCGAGGATTATTTTGCCGTCGAAGACGATTTGGCGCGTGCGTCAGCCCTGCTCGCCAAGCGACGTGTTCCAGAGACGCGCGGATTCGAAAAACTGGTTCGGTTTTTGATGGGCAAGGGCTTCTCGTATCACATCGCAGCCGATGCCGTTAAGGCACGTCTCGATGCCGAACGCGAGAAATGTGCGGTTTAGGCGTATGCGTTTTGTGGCCCTGCCGTTCACCGTGTTTTAGCCGCCGTGCTGGGGCCATTTATTTGACAGTTGTTGTGGTTCAACGTACGATAAACACTGTCATTTGCTTTGTGATATGTGCTCATCTGTGATGAGTTTGTTTATATGTTTATCTGTATCCGACCCGCATAAGCTGCGCCCATATTACTCAAATGTCGCGAGCCGTTCGTAAGGACGGTTCGCTTTGTTGTGTAACGAATCCATAAAAAGGAGTGAGCATGCCTATCATCGCAGCGCTCGTTGGCATCGTTTTGGGTGCCATCGCCGCCATTGCCTACATGCGCACCGCCAAGCAGGGTAGTCTTCACGAGGCCGACGAAAAGATCCAGTCGGCACACGCACAGGCTGAGTCCCTGATCGGTGATGCTAAGCGTCAGGCCGAGACCCTCAAAAAAGAGGCTCTGCTCGAGGCTAAAGAGGAGATCATCAAGAACAAGCAGGCCGCCGAGGCTGAGGACAAGCAGCGTAAGAGCGAGATTCGTACGCTCGAGAACCGTGTGATGCAGCGCGAGGAGTCCCTCGATCGCCGCAACGACGCTCTCGACAAGCGTGAGCACCAGCTGTCCAGCCAGGCCGGTCAGGTCGAGAAACGCTCCCGCGAGCTTGAGGAGCTCTGCGCCAAGCAGACCTCCGAGCTCGAGCGTATCGCCGACCTGACCCGCGAGGACGCCCACAAGGAGCTCCTCGATAAGGTTCGCGGTGAGGTCACCCACGAGGCTGCCACGATCATTCGCGAGTCCGAGCAGCAGGTTCGCGCCGAGTGCCACAAGACCGCCCAAGAGATTCTGTCCCTGGCGATTCAGCGCTGCGCTGCCGACCACACTGCCGAGGTCACCGTTACCTCCGTGCACATTCCCTCTGATGACCTCAAGGGCCGTATCATCGGTCGCGAGGGTCGCAACATCCGGACCTTCGAGCAGGTTTCCGGCGTCAACCTCGTGATCGACGACACGCCCGAGACTGTCGTTCTTTCGAGCTTCGACCCGGTCCGTCGTGAGACCGCCCGTGTTGCCCTCGAGAACCTCATCGCCGACGGCCGCATTCACCCCGCCCGCATCGAGGAGATGTATCACAAGGCGGCCGACCTGGTTCAGCAGCGCGTGCGCGAGGCTGGCGAGCAGGCTGCCTTCGATACCGGTATTCACGACCTGCACCCCGAGATCGTTAAGACCCTTGGTGCCCTGCGCTACCGTACTTCGTTTGGTCAGAACGTGCTTCAGCACTCCCTCGAAGTCTCTGACCTGTGTGGCGTGATGGCTTCCGAGCTTGGCCTGGACGTTGTGACCGCCAAGCGCGCCGGCCTGCTGCACGACCTGGGCAAGGCAATCGACCACGACGTCGAGGGCCCGCATGCCGTCATCGGCGCCGAGCTTGCCCGCCGTTATGGCGAGAAGCCCGTTATCGTTCATGCTATCGAGGCTCACCATGCTGATGTCGACCCTAACACGGTGCTCGATGTCCTGGTACAGGCCGCCGATGCTGTCTCTGCTTCTCGCCCCGGTGCCCGTCGCGAGTCTGCCGAGAACTACATCAAGCGTCTCGAGAAGCTCGAGGAGATCGCCAACTCCCATGAAGGCGTCGAGCGTACCTATGCCATGCAGGCTGGTCGCGAGGTCCACGTCATGGTTCAGCCGGACAAGATCTCCGATGCCCAGTCCACGGTCCTGGCTCACGATATCGCCCATCAGATCGAGGAAGAGATGGAGTATCCCGGTCAGGTGCGCGTCGTCGTGATTCGCGAGAGCCGCGCTGTCGATATCGCTAAATAACATGAGCGACGCGAACGAGCTCATCTCATTTATCGCGTCGATGTCGGGGGAGGGTAACCTTCGCGTCGAGGAGAACCTTGGCGAAGGGTATGTCCGCCTCCGCGTTTCGGAGGCCGAGCGGCGCCAGGCAAAGCACGACATTCAGCATGTCGAGGATATCGTCATCGAAATGCTCCGTAATGCTCGCGATGCTGGCGCCGACAAGGTCTATCTCGCCACGACCAAGGAAGATGGCGTCCGCACGCTTGTCTTTCTGGATAACGGTTCGGGCGTTCCGCAGGATATGCAAGAGCGAATCTTCGATGCCCGCGTTACCTCCAAGCTCGAGAGCATGAAGATGGACCGTTGGGGCGTTCACGGTCGTGGCATGGCATTGTTTTCGATTAAGCAGAACACCGACGAGGCCCGTGTTGTCACGTCTGGTGTTGACCTTGGCTCGGCCTTTAAGGTGAGCGTTGCGGCCGACCGCCTCAGTGAGCGTGCCGATCAGTCCAGCTGGCCCCAGGCCGTCAAGGATGAGGACGGACGTTATGTCTGCGCTCGCGGTCCGCATAATATTATTCGCGCTGCTTGTGAGTTTGCACTCGAGGAGTTGCGTGGTTGCGATGTCTATCTTGGTTCTCCGTCTGAGATTGCCGCGACCCTTTATGCTCAGGCGTCAAGTAGGCTCGATACGTCTCGTCTCCTGTTTATTGATGACGAGAGCGAGCTTCCGGTTGTCGATCGTTTAGGCCTTGCCTCTGATGCCGAGGACTTTATCCGTATCTGCTCGGGTTTGGGTCTTGAGATGTCTGAGCGCACGGCACATCGCATTTTGGCAGGGCAGATTAAACCCGTTCGCGGTGTGACCGCGCGTCTGCTGCGCGAGCGTGATTCGTCCTCGCATGCGCCGGCTCCTGTCGATCTCGCGAAGGATCGTCGCGGGCTACGTATTGCCAAGGATGACATGGCACAGTTTTCGCGTGCTGTGGAGCGCGACTTTAATGACCTTGCCGCCCGGTACTATCTCAACCTTTGCGGCGACCCAAAGATTCGTGTTTCGCGTGATCGAATCACTGTGACCTTTGATCTTGCCAAAGAGGAATAGTGCCTTTACCGAGTCCACTCGGTACGATACAGTTATTGCAGTTAAAACGTACTTTTAAACGCAGGAGTTTCTTCATGGATTGCCTGAAGGTATCAAGCAAATCATCGCCCGCGTCCGTTGCCGGCGCCATCGCCGGCATGGTCAAGGATGGTGTACCCGTCAACATCCAGTGTGTCGGCGCTGGTGCTGTCAACCAGGCCATTAAGGCCGTGGCTATCGCGCGCGGTTTTTTGATTCCAACCGGTTTTGATATTTCCTGCGCGCCCGTGTTCTCCGACATCCTCATTAACGGGGAGTCGCGCACGGCCATCCGCCTTTCTATCTACGTTCACCAGATCAATCGAGCTGCTATGGATAACGTCGTCATGGATGATGTTAAGCCTGTGGCATAGCTTCTGCTTGCCTCGATTCGCCTCCCTTCCATCGTTAGGACTTATGCACATGGACCAGCGTTCCGTACGCGATATTCTTGCCGGTAAAACCTACTTTATCCGCACCTTTGGCTGCCAGATGAATCAGCACGATTCCGAGCGCGTGAGCGGTCTGCTCGATTCGTATGGTTGCCTCATGGCGCTCGATCCCGAGCATGCCGATATCGTTGTCTTCATGACATGCTGTGTGCGTGAGGCCGCCGATACTCGCCTGTACGGTCAGTGCAATTCCTGCAAAAGCCTGCCGCCTTCGCCTTCTGGCAAGCGTGTGGTTGCCGTGGGCGGCTGCATCGCGCAGCGTGATGGCGAGGGCCTGCTCACCAACGTCGATAACGTCAATGTCATCTTTGGCACGCATTCTATCGCACATGTGGCCGAGCTCATTGCCGAGGCGTTCCTTGACGGCAAGCGTCATATCCGCACCAATGAGCATGAGGATACGGATGCCATGAGCATGCCGTGGCATCGCGAGACCCAGTATCACGCCTGGGTGCCCATCATGACGGGCTGCAATAATTTCTGCACCTATTGCATCGTGCCGTACGTGCGCGGTCGCGAAAAGAGCCGCCCCTTCGAGGAAATTGTCGACGAGGTGACCGGTTTGGTGCGCCAGGGCGTGCGTGAGATTACGCTGCTGGGCCAAAACGTTAACTCATATGGTCGCGATCTGTTTGGCAAGCCACGTTTTGCCGATTTGCTGCGCGCGGTGGGCGATACGGGCGTCGAGCGCATCTTCTTTACCTCTTCTCATCCTAAGGATCTGCTGCCCGAGACCATCGACGCTATGGCCGAGACGCCCGCCGTCATGCCGCAGCTTCACTTGGCCGTTCAGTCGGGCTCCACGCGCATCCTCAAAGAGATGAATCGCCGTTATACACGCGAGGGCTATCTGGGCCTGGTCGATCGCATTCGCAATCGCATGCCCGATATCGCGCTCTCGACCGACATTATCGTTGGCTTCCCGGGCGAGACTGAAGAAGACTTTGAGCAGACGCTCTCACTTGCCGAGACGGTCCGCTATGCTCAGGCCTATACCTTCATCTATTCCAAGCGCGCCGGTACCCCGGCTGCAGAGATTGAAGATCCTACGCCGCATGAGGTTATTCTCGAGCGTTTCAACCGCCTGGTTAAGGTTATCGAGACCACGGCACACGAGTATAACCAGGGTGAGCTTCATACTGTGGTGCCGGCGCTCATTGAAGGTACGAGTAAAAAGAACGATGCGGTGCTGCTGGGTAAGAGTCCCAAGAATCAGACCGTTCATGCGCCCATTCCCGAGGGATATAGCATCGACCAGCTTGTCGGTAAGATCGTTGATGTTAACGTCGACGTTGCTAAGACGTGGTATTTGTCCGGCTCCGTTGTGGGCGAGCCGCGCTAATGGTTTCTCCCGGGGCAGGTCTTTCCGCCGTTGCGATCGTTGGTCCGACGGCGGTAGGTAAGAGTGATGTTGCCGACCGTTTGGCCGCTCGTCTTTCGTCCGAAGTGCTGTCGTGTGATGCGATGCAAATCTATCGCGGCATGGACATCGGTACCGCAAAGATGGCGCCCAATGAGTGTACGGCGCCGCTGCGTCTCGTCGACATTGTAGAGCCGGGTGTGGCGTACTCTGCGGCGCTTTATCAGGCTGACGCTCGCGCACATGTTGAGCGCTTGCTGGGCGAGGGCCGCCTACCGGTATTTTGCGGGGGTACAGGCTTGTATCTCAAGGCTGCTCTCGATGAGATGGACTTTCCCTCGGGCGAGCTTGTGGACGATCGTCGCGCGGGGTATCAGGAACTTGCCGAGCGCATAGGCGAGGAAGCGCTGCACGCGCTGCTTGCCGAGCGTGACCCCGAGTCCGCTGCGGTCATCCATCCCCATAATGTTCGCCGCGTGATTCGCGCGCTCGAAATGCACGATGATGGTGTGTCCTACGCGCAGCAAAAGTCGCAGTTTAGTGTTCCGCGCGAGCATTATCATGCCCTATGGTTTGGTCTGACGCGTAATCGCAAGGTGCTCTACGAGCGCATTAACCTGCGTGTCGATATGATGTTTGAGCAGGGTCTTGTCAATGAGGTCCGCAGTCTTATGGGGCAGGGGCTTGGAGATGCCCTGACGTCGATGCAGGCAATTGGCTATAAAGAGATCATCGATGCTTTCAATGGCTTGATAAGCATGGATGAGGCTCGCGAACTCATCAAGATGCGTTCGCGTCGCTATGCCAAACGTCAGCTTTCGTGGTTTAAGCGCGATGACCGTATCGTGTGGTTTGATATGGACGAGTTTACGATCGATGAGGTCGTTGAGGACATCCTGCATCGTATTGAGGCTGCCTAATGGCCCGTTTCCCCCTTGTTCCCACGGCACCCGAGCCCGAGCGTGCCATATTAGTTGGTGTTGAGTGGCGCGACAATGCATGGCCGCTCGATCGTTCGCTTGACGAGCTTGAGCGCCTGGCGCACACGGCTGGCGCCCGGTGTGTTGCTCGTTTGTCGCAGCGACTGGTTAAACCCTATCCTAAATCGTTTATCGGTTCCGGCAAGGTTGAAGAGCTGTGCGGCTTAGTGCATCGCATGGATGCCGATGTCGTTATTTTTGACGACGACCTGACGCCCTCGCAGCAATCCTATTTGGAGAAAGCCGTGGGCGAGCCGGTAAAGATTATCGATCGTACAGCACTGATCTTGGATATCTTTGGCCTGCATGCTCAGACGCGTGAGGGACGCCTACAGGTACAGTTGGCGCAGCTTCAATATCTGTTGCCTCGTCTGCGTGGCATGTGGAGTCATCTTGCCAAGGAGCAGACGCGCGGCGGCATCGGTTCGCGCTTTGGCCAGGGTGAAAGCCAGCTCGAGGTCGACCGTCGCCTCATTCGTAATAAGATCGCTGCGCTTCGTCGTGAGCTCAAGCAGGTTGAACAGCGTCGCGATGTCCAGTCCAAGAGCCGCATTGAGTCTCCGGCGTTTCGCGTCGCGTTAGCCGGTTATACCAATGCCGGTAAATCGACGTTGCTCAATCGTCTGACCGGCTCTACGGTACTTTCGCAGGACAAGCTGTTTGCTACGCTCGACCCGACGACGCGTTCGTATCGCCTGCCCGGCGGTCGCGGCATGACGATCACCGACACTGTCGGCTTTATTCAAAAGCTGCCGCATGGTCTCGTTGATGCCTTTAAGTCCACGCTGTCTGAGGTTCTTGGTGCCGATTTAATTCTCAAAGTCGTAGATGCGTCTGACGAGGACTATGAGCGGCAGCTGGAGGCTGTTGACCGCGTGCTTGATGAGATCGGCGCTGGAGAGCGTTTAACGCTGACCGTATTCAATAAAATCGATCTTCTCGATAGCGTTGATCGATTGAGCTTCCGTCGTCGCTATCCCGAGGCCGTGTTGTTCTCGGCCCAGACGGGCGAGGGACTCGACGATCTCGTCGACCGTATTGCTCGTGAGGCGGCTGCTACCGATGTGTTGCTCTCTGCTGATATCCCGTATCGTGAGGGCGCCCTCATCACGCTGGTGCATGAGCAGGGAACCCTTTTGCACGAGGAATATCTTGAGGACGGCGTTCGTATTGTGGCGAAGCTACCGGCCCGTATCGCGCCGCGGCTCGAGCGTTATCGCACCGAGTAGACGAGTTCCAAAATGCCCAGAATGATGGGCTGATGCAGTAGATAAAAGGGGAGTGCGTGACGTCCAAGGCTGGCGAGCGCCGGGATGGGATTGGCGTAGGCCCAGCTTGGGACGGTCTTATCGATTCCCTGCGCTATGTGTGCGGCGAAGTATCCTGCAAGATACATAAAGAAAAACGGGATGATGGGGTAGTAATCACCTGAAACAAACCCAGGGCTCGGAAATCCCAGCCACGCCAGGTAGGGGACAGGATAGATCGTTTTGGGGATACTCCAAGTGAGGGCGAACAACACAAGGCATAGGGACATGCCCCATCTCGCCGATATCTTCTTAAGGACGGGATCGGTCAACGCCACGATGCCGGTACATGCGGCCATGCAGTAGATGATGCCAAAATTAACCGAATCGTCTACTGAGACAAGTGTTGTTGCCAACCAGACGACGAGTGCTGCTAAGGCGTATTTGGCGGCACGTTTGATATTGTTGCGTGAGAGCGTGCACATCCAACCCGCGATAAACAGGAATACCCAGCTGATGCTGGCACGCCAGATGTCTTGAAAGACGGTCTGTGTAAACCAGGGCATATCCCAACCGTACAGGTAGGCGAAATCGTAGCAAGCGTGAAAACCTGCCATTGAAATCATCGTAAACCCGCGGACGGTATCAAAGATGGTGATGCGTTTTTGCATTACGAGAACCGGCGCATTAAGCCGACGACTTTGCCCAAGATAACGGGATTCGTTGCATAGATAGGCTCCATGGTGTCATTCTCAGGCTGCAGGCGTACGCGTCCCTGCTCCTTGTAGAACGTCTTGACGGTCGCTGAACCATCAATCATGGCCACGACAATTTCGCCGTTCATGGCACTCTTTTGTTCACGGACGATGATGTAATCGCCATTGAAGATGCCGACATTGATCATTGAGCTCCCATGCACCTCAAGGATAAAGGAACCCTGATCAGTGGCGATTTCGGTCGGGATAGTAAAAGTGTCTTCGATATTCTGTTCGGCCAGAATGGGAATCCCAGCCGCGACTCGACCAACGAGCGGTAGCGAGACCGTTCCGCGAGGTGCGGTGGGCTCGTCAGATTTAGAAATTGAGACCGAGGAACCGTCCTCGTTAAAGAGTTCCAGGGCGCGCGGTTTGGTGGCATCGCGCTTGAGTAGCCCGCGCGCTTCCAGGGCAGATAGATGGGCGTGCACGGTGCTGGGGGAGGAAAGACCCACGGCAGAAGCCATCTCGCGCACGCTGGGCGGATAACCCTTCTCCTGCTGATATTCCTTGATGAAGTCGTAAATTTGCTGCTGACGCTTGGTAATTTTGCGAGCCATCAGGGCATCCTCTCTACCCATGTCAAACAAATGTTCGAATTTTGCTTGACAGGAACAACTGTTCGAAGATAATAATAACCGAACATTCGTTCTCGCGCTAGACATTTTTGTCCGCGCGGCTTGATAAAACTGTTCTCAGCAAAACACGCGAGAGGAGAACATGATGAACGCAACGAATATGGTCCAGGGAAACCTCGCCCTTAAGCTCGAGACGCCTGCAGAACCCACTTTTACGGTTGTTCAGGGTGGCCGCTCCGGCTTTCAGCCTTTGACTGTAAAGCCTGCTCGCAATCAGCAGACTGTAGTCGCGCTGGCCCGCGTTGCCCTGAAGGTTCCGACGATTGTCGCCTTTGCCGTTGCGCTTACGCTCTTCTTTGTCCTCGCTACGTCGGTCTTTAGCGCTCGTCACGCCGCGTATGCCGAGTCCGTTTCCAACGTTACCTACGAGACCATTCGCGTTCAGCCTGGCGACTCTCTTTGGTCGCTTGCCGAGGAATATCCAATCGAAGGCCTTTCCACGCAAGAGACTTCCGACATGATCCGTAACGTCAATCATCTGGAGCATGGTTCGCTCGCCGCCGGTGCGCATCTTAAGGTTCCTGCTCGTTCGTAATCATTATCGCGCTGCGCATGGTACCCTTGTTATCGTTTAAGAGGAGGTACCATGCGCTGTCCCAAATGCGGCAAGGCACATACCCGCGTCGTTGATTCCCGTATGCAGGAGTCAAATAACACCATTAAGCGCCGTCGCGAATGTTGCTCGTGTAATTACCGCTTTACAACGTTCGAGCGATGCGAAGACCCAATCGAGGTCATTAAGTCAGACGGAACTAAGCAGCGGTTCGATCGCAATAAGCTGCTCGTCGGCTTGATGCGCGCCACCATCAAGCGTGATATCGACACTAAGAAGCTCAATGAGATTATCGACGACATCGAGGTCGAGCTGCGCTCTCGCACGCTGACGGCCGTCACGTCGCATGAGTTGGGTGACATGGTGCTCAAACGCTTGGCCAAGATCGACAAGGTGGCGTACATCCGCTTTGCCTCGGTCTACCGCGATTTCAAAGACGTCGATGAGTTTTTGCAAGAGCTCGACAAGCTAAGGTGATTCCATGTCCAACATTACCGTCAACATAAAGCGTCTCGACCCCACCGTCGAGCTTCCCAAATACGCCCATCCCACCGATGCCGGCTTGGATCTGCGCTCCAACGAGGACTGCGTCTTGAAGCCCTTCGAACGTCGTCTGGTCTCTACTGGGCTGGCCATCGCCCTGCCCGATGGCTACGCCGGCTTCATGCAGCCCCGCAGCGGCTTGGCCATCAAGCAGGGCCTGTCTATAGTCAACACGCCGGGCCTCATTGACGCCCACTACCGAGGAGAACTCAAGGTTATCCTCATCAACCTGGACCCCTCCAACAACATCCAAATCAACAAAGGCGACCGCATAGCCCAACTTGTCATCCAAGAAGTCCCCACGGTCAACCTCGTAGAAGTAGAAGAACTAGACAAAACCGACCGAGGCAACGGAGGCTTCGGCTCCAGCGGCGTGGCTTAGGGGCGCTCGTATCCCTCCCGCCCGGGGCTTACCTATATCATTCCATGCTCAAACATTCTCGCTTCGCAGGGGCGCATGGATCCCGCTTTCGCCTGAGCCCCATACATATCATCCCGTGCTCAAACATTCTCGCTGCGCTGCGAAACTGCGCGCGGGACGATATGTATGGGGCTCAGGCGAAAGGGCTACATGCTTGAGATAAAACAATCTTTCTAGTTAGCCGATGCGATAAAGGGATACCTCCTTTGTCGCATCGGCTATCTGTATTAATATTTTCAGGTTTTGCCTTTGCAGGTTCTAATGGTGGGGAATCTGGTGTAACTGCTAGCACGTAAACGTAGCTGCTCGGCGGGAGCCGCCCATATATCGTTCCACGCGCAGTTTCGCAGCGCAGCGAGAATGTTTGAGCATGGAATGATATATGGGCGGCTCCCGCCGAGCAGCGGCCGTTAAGACGCTAGCGGATATGCGCAGGTTTTCCGCCCCAGTAGAAGCGGCAGAAGGCTCGTTTGCGCTTTTGGGGCTTGCCTACGAGCTCCATGGTTGCGATGGCGATGTCTTTGGCAGCGTGAGGGCGGCGTAGTACTTCGCCGTTGATGAGTAGGGCTTTGAGTGATTCGGGATGGTCGTGCAAGTGACGTAGGGTTACGATGAGTTCTCGTGCGGTGGTGACATGCATGCTGGCGCCCATGCCGGTGAGCATCGTGGTGTTGGCCTTTTCCTGACCGTATGATTTGCCCAGTAGGATCATCGGCAGATGCGCGCACAGGCACTCAGTGACGGTGAGCCCGCCCGATTTGAGGATTGCCAGGTCGCAGCCGTGCATGAGGGCTGCCATGTCGTCCACGTAGTCCAGAACCGTGACGTTGTCGAGCTTCATGGCGTCGAAGAGCGTCTTGAGTCGGGCGGCATACTCCACGTCTTTGCCGGGCAAAAAGACAAAGTGCATGTCTTCGAAGCCGCGCAGGAAGGGGAGTGTGTGGTCCATCGCCGCGCGAAAGCGGACGTAAGGCTGAGGCAAACTGGCACCGGCCATTACCAACACGACGGTCTTGTCGGTGGGGAGGTTGAACTTTGCGAGCTCTTCCTCGCGATCGTAATCCGTGTCGAATCCGGCGCGAATAGGAATGCCGGTAATGCGAATCTTTGATTCGGGTACCTTGCGCGGGCGCAGCGTTTCGGCCATAAACTCGTTGGCCACGCAGAACAGGTCGGTGTCCTTGTGGGGCCAAAAGCCTTCGACTTCATAGTCTGTTGGTACGCAGGTGACCGGATAATCGATACCCGTGATGACGCGGGCGCCCACGGCAACATTGGCTGCTGTGATGTGCGTTGCGACCACGGCTATAGGCCTGCGGCGACGAATATATTCGTTGAAGGCGGGGAACATAATTCGCGACCATGCCGTGCCGCCACCCCAGAGAAGATGTCCCGTAAGCGTATATCGCCAGGTCAGGTCGTAAATGGGGCGTGTGGCTCCCGTAAAAGAAGCCGCGGTCTTATTGCCGTCGAATTTAATACGTCCAAAATCAAGGATATCGAGCACTTCAATTTCAATATCCTCAGGGATTCCCTTGGTGCCGCGGATAAGGTCAAATGCTTGTGCAATCGCGTTGGCGGCGGCTTTGTGGCCCGATCCAACCGATGCGTGCACAATGGTTACTAGGGGTTTTTGTGCAGGTGAAACGGTCATTTGCTCCGGTTGGGGAGTAGCTTGCATGGGCAGGGGAGCGCTATTGCTCGTCTGCGTTTGATCCATCGATAACTCCCCTTCAGCTTTGTTACGCGATTTATCATTGTAGTGCATGAGTGTCATGTTCACGTAAATTTGGGTATGAGCGCAAAGAACGACAACGTTTCGACGAGAGGATTCTTCATGACTACCGATCAGCCGATCGATGTTGCGATTATCGGTGGAGGCCCCGCGGGCTATGCTGCCGCCATTTACGCTGCGCGTGCCAACCTGACGACGACCGTGATTGAGCAGGGCATGTCGGGTGGACAGATCGCCACGACCAATGAAGTCGAGAACTATCCGGGCATTCCGCTCTTGAGTGGCGCCGAACTCGGCGAGCGTTTTCAGCAACATGCAGAGGGGCTGGGAGCGCAGGTTACATGGAGCATGGTTACGGGTATCGATTACGATGCCGATGCAGCGCTGTTTACGGTACATCATGATATGGGCGATACGCTGGCCTCGAGCGTTATCGCTTGCATGGGTGCCACGCCGCGTCCGGCAGGTTTCGCTGGCGAGGATACGTATCGCGGTCGTGGCGTTTCATATTGCGCAACATGTGACGGCATGTTCTTCCGCGGCAAACAGGTCTTTGTCATCGGCGGCGGCAATGCTGCCTGCGAGGAGGCTCTGTTCTTGTCAGAAATCGCCAGCAGTGTGACCATCGTGCTGCGCCGCGACCAGTTCCGTGCGCCTGATGGTGTTGTTCAGAAAGTACTCAAAAAGGACAATATTACAGTTAGGTACCAAACTAGTATTGTTGAGCTTTCTGGTGAAGCGATGCCCACGACAATTACGTTCAAGGACAATGCAAGCGGTAAGACGCATGCTGAGACCTTTGAGCCTGGCTCGTTTGGCATCTTTGTCTTTACCGGGACGCAACCCCATACCGAGCTTGTTGAGCATCTTGTCGATCTGGCGCCTGATGGCGGCATTCTGACTGATGAATCCATGGCGACCCGCACGCCAGGTCTATTTGCCGCTGGCGATATCCGTTCCAAGCGCTTACGTCAGGTTGTGACCGCGGTTTCTGACGGAGCCATAGCCGCAACCAGCGCATACGCATTTCTTCGTGGATAAGTACGATAATATATCTTATGTAAGGTTGCTATCAATTAACTAAATGGCGGGACAATGCATCAGTGCACTGTCCCGCCATTTTTCTTGCCGGCTATGTGGTATGCAAAACTAGATAACGTAGAATACAATATAGAAAATGAACGGAGGACCTTTATGAATCACGTTAAACACGTTATTCCGATGTCTGATTCGTCGGTCAGCATTAAGCCTGAGGATATTCAGCCCACTGTGCTGCCCGATGCATTTATTCAGTCCGAAATCGTGCGCAAACTCAATACGTTGAGTCTGCCGCGCTATGACCAGTTGCCCAATGTGACGCTCTACCGCGACCAGGTCATTGAGTATGTTGCGCTGTGGATGGATCCGCTGTCTATTTGCGTTGAGCAGCCTGTCATTACGCCGTCGATGATCAATAACTACGTGAAGGTCGGCCTGGTGCCTGCTCCGGTCAAAAAGCAATATGGCCGCGAGCAGATTGCGCGTCTCATCGCCATTTGTATCTTTAAGCAGGTGCTGCCCATCGCTGCGGTCCAGGCGCTCTTTAATATTCAGCGTTTGAGCTACGATGCTCCGACGGCTTTCGATTATGTAGTCGATCAACTTGAGGCATCGATTCGTGCGGCGTTTTCCGTCGAGCAGACGCCTGTACCCGATACAGCGCATCAGGTCACACGCGAGTCGCTGCTTGTGCGCAGTGCGGTATCGTCCTTCGTTTCGAAGGCGTACCTGATGAGCTATCTCAAGTTCAACGGGTTTAATAGCTAGCCGACGTATAAAACGGGCGGGACAAAGTGACAGATGGCTCTTTGTCCCGCCCGTATTTTTGCTTGGTTGGACTTTATTTGCCCGAAGCCACGCCCATGCCGTAGCCGATAATGAGCCCATGCATTTCGGCATAGTATGAATCTAGCCCGTTACAGGGCATGATGATGGTTTTGGAGCCGGGCCAATGCTCGACTATGCGGTCAGTAAGCGCCTGGGCTCCAGCTTCGTTCTCAACGTGATCGATGATGACCTCACCGCCCGTAAAACCCTCGGCTTCCATGGTATCGATGATCTTGTTGAGCATCTTCTTTTCGCCACGCGTGTGCCCGACGAGTTCGATTTTACCGGCCTCGCTCGCCGTGCCCAAAATGCGGATATTGAGCTTGTTGGCAATGACGCCGGCTGCCTTAGGGATACGTCCGGCTTTGGCGAGGTTTTCGTAATTGCACAAACTGAAGAGGATTTTGCTGTTCTGTTCAAGACTATCGAAGTATGCGCAAGCATCCTCGAATGAGACATTCGGGTTGCTTGCAAGATAGCGGTCGAACAGCAGGAAAATGAGGTCCATTTTGCCGCCAGCTGCGCGTGAATTGACTAGATGAATCTGTCGGTCCGGTTCCTCGGCAAGAACCATATCGCGAGCCGTGGCTGCCGCGTTGTAGCTGCCCGACACGCCCTCAGAGATCGGCATGCAGATGGTCTTGTCTGCCAATTTGAAGAGCTCGGCCCACTCCCCTACGCTGGGACAAGCGCTCGAAGAAGCGTTCGTCTCCGCCTGAACAGCGCAGTTGAGCTCATGAACATCGAGCGAAAGGTCATCGATGAATTCACGCTCCCCCACTCGAATTTTGAGGGGCGCAAATGCAAAGGTGGTATGGGGCGCGGTCGGTTGCCAATCGCGGAGGTTACAGCTTGAATCTGAGATAAGTGCCCAGCTCATAGAGGGTCCTTTCTAATTGTTCTTCAACAATTATAGCCATCTTGCAAACTGAATGTACGGCTATCTAGTTTTGAATACTAGATAGCCGTACAAGATTAGAGAAAAAAGAATGGACCTCGCGACTTAAAGCCACGGGGTCCACATTCACACGCTGTGTAAGATGACTTAGTAACGCACGAAGATATAGTTGTTGTTCATGCCGGCGGCAACGGAGCTGATGATAACACCCGTGTTGTAGTCGGAAGCATGAATCATCTGGCCACCACCGATGTAAATGCCGGTGTGGTACGAGTTGACCACAACGTCACCGGGCTGCGGATCGGACACACGCGTCCAGCCCATAAAGGTACCCGTGGTGCCCAGGCGGCAATAGCGACCAGTGAGGCAATAGCTAACAAAACCAGAGCAGTCGAAGCTGTTCGGGCCAATTCCGCCCCAGGAATAAGCGCAACCAAGCTTGCTGTATGCACGCGAGACAACAGAACCGCCATCGACGGACTGGCTCGGAGCAGAAGGCGTCGGAGCCGGAGCAGGCGTAGAGGGCTGCGGCGTCGGAGCAGGTGCCGGCGTAGGAGCCGGAGTGTTGCCGCCCTGGTTGTTGTTATTGCTGGTCTGACCACCGTTGTTGGTGTTCTCGGTCGTACCGGCAGTCTCGTTGCTCACCGTGGCCTTCTCGGCGGTGCTGGCGTTGATGCCGGCCTGCAGCGCGGCGTTGGCCTCGGCCTCTGCGGCAAGCTCGGCCTGCAGCTGCGAATCCAAGGAGTTTACGACGTTCTGTGCTTCAGCCTGCTGGGCGTTAAGCTCGTCGACCTTCTTTTGCGTGGTGGCGACGTTCTTCTCCTGCTCGGCCTGCTTATCGGTGAGCTGCTGCTTAAGCTCCTTGACCTCTTGAATGGTCTGAGCCTGCTTATCGGAAACTTTGCCGTAGTAGAACAAACGGTTGAGCATATCGCTCAGATCATCGACACCCGTCAAAACCTGAAGCAGGCTCAGACCGCCGGTTTTGTACTCGCCGGCGACATAGGTCGAGAGCTTGGCCTGACCATCGGCGATCTCCTGCTGCTTTTGCGTGATCTCGCCGGCAGTCTGATCGAGCGCCTGCGTCTGCGTGGCGAGCTCATCGTAAATCTGCTGGGTTTGGGTACCGATCTGCTCGAGCTTCGTACGAGCAGCGGCAAGGTCGGATGCGGTATCGGCGTAGGCAGGAGCCGCGATGCCCAAGCCCAAAACACAAGCGAGGGTTGCCGTAGCAGCGCAGCGTGCCATGTTTTTATGCGTGTTTGCTGTGCGCATGTAGCTTCCTTTCCAGTAACTAAGGGTAACGGCTAGTCTACCGTCACCAGGCTAAAGAGCTCCACATCGTCATCAGACGGCGTGAGCTTCTCGCGCGGGTTGAGAAACGCAAGCTCAAGGATACAACCGTAACCGACAAGCTTTGCGCCCATATCTCGCACCAGTTTACCTGTTGCCTCGACGGTTCCGCCCGTCGCGACCAAGTCGTCCAGAATCAACACGGTATCTTTAGAGCTGATAGCGTCGGCATGGATCTCAATTGAATCGGTGCCGTACTCGAGCTCGTAGCTCTGGCTCACGGTCTCGCGCGGCAGCTTGCCCGGTTTACGTGCGGGAACAAAGCCGGCGCCAAGGGCTACAGCCACCGGTACGCCAACCATAAAGCCTCGAGCCTCTGGGCCCACGACCTTGGTGATTCCCATGCCGGCAAAGTGCTCGGCGAGGGCATCGGTCATGGCTTTAAGCGCCTCGGGATTGCCAAAGAGCGGCGTGATGTCTTTAAAGATGACTCCGGGCTCGGGATAGTCGGGGATGTCGACGATTTGAGATTCGAAGTCGTACATTGCATGACCTTTCAATGGGTTGCCGGATAAGCGGCAGAGGTTATTTGGCCGCGGTGGCGGTGCCGGAGTGCGAAGGGGCGACGACCTTGAGCGGCTTTACGAGAGAATCCTCGTGCGAAGCCGGCGCGTCTGCCTCTTCGTTTTTGGCCTTGGTGGACTCGGAGCGAGTGATTTCCTCATCGAGTGCATCGATGTCGGCGTCCTCGACCACGGCGTTGAGCGACTCAAAAACGCGGTTCTTGAGCAGCGCAGTGTGCACGCCTTCCGTCAGGTCGTGAAGCTTCTTAAACGCACGCTCGAGCTTGGCGTCGCGCTCGTCATCGGAGGTATCCATGCCGAGCATGCTCACGAGCACCTGCTCAAACATCGAGGACTCGCGGTTGGCGGAAGACACGTACTGACGCAGGTTGCGCGGCTCGATATGGAAGCGTGACAGCTCGGAACAGTAGCGGATGATCGGGAAATCGCGACCATCGACGAGCTCACGATTCTGCGGACTCTTGATGATGCGAATGAGGTCGTTCTCGGCGAGCGAGCGGATAAACGAAATCTCGACGCCCAGCATATCGGGAATGGTCTCGATGGGATGCAGCTTTTGCTTAGTCTCCTTGGGCTCCGTCTTGAGCGGAACATCGGACAGCAAGCCCACCTCGTAGGCGAGCGTTGACAGGTCCGTGGCGTTTTCCAAGCGCTGCTTAATTACGTTGAGCGGCATATAGCGGGTCTTCTGCAGGTGCAGAATGACCTCCAGACGATCAACGTCCTCTTTGGAGTACTGACGGTATCCCTTAGGCGTACGATGAGGGGTAATGAGCCCCTCATCCTCTAGAAATCTAATTTTTGAGTTCGAAAGATCGGGGTATGCGCCTCGAAGAAGGTTGACGACTTGGCCGATACTCAGATAGTTGCGTTCGGCCATGCCCTATTCACCGGTTTCGATGCGCTCCGGCGTGCTCTCGTGGTAGATGAGCGTAAACGTACCGATCTGGACGGAAGAACCGTCGTGCAGCGGGGCTGCATTGACGATGGCACCGTCGACCCAGGTGCCATTGAGCGAGCCCAAGTCCTCGATGCGAGCGCCGAGGCCCTCGCGAATAATGCGGGCGTGGCTGCGCGAAACGGTCATGTCATTGAGGAAGATGCCGTTCGCAGGATCGCGGCCGATGGTGGTCACGTCGTCCTCGAGCTCAAAGGCGGTACCAGTCTGCGGACCCTTGACGATGGACAGAACGGGAGCGGTGATGCGCACGTTGGCCATAAGGTCGGGAACGGTGACGTCGCTTGAAGGCACGCGGAATACGCAGGTAGCGTCAGCAGTCTTATCATTCTGAGGCATATTGTTAACCATGTTGTCCATGACAACCCCTAACTTATCGCGGACGTGCCGCAAATAATGAACCGTACGTAATCATACCCCAACGAATCAGTCTTCGATTTCAGGGTTCAGAAAGTCGATGTCCTCGTCCTCGGGATGCGCGAGAGCCTGTTTAATGGCCATTCCGCCCTTAATGGAGTAGATGACAGCCGTGAGCATGGAGAAGATCACGCCGCCGTACACAAAGAAGATGCCGAGGGGCACCGAGCTTCCGTTGAGGCCCGGGAAGGCCGTAAGGGATGAAGGTAAAAGATGCAGGCCGTCAATAACGGGGAAACCGAGCAGCATGAGCGAGAAGCCGGTCATGAGCAGCGCTGTGGCAATCTTTCCGGGGAAGACGACATCGATGGGGCGACGGTGATAATGGCGCACGATAAGCGTGCCGATGCCCAGATAGATGTCGCGGCCAATAATGAGCACGCAGACCCAGATGGGCAGCTCTCCGCGAACCACCAGGCCAAGTACGCCGGTGAACAGCAGCGCACGGTCGCAGATGGGATCCATGACCTTGCCGAGCCATGAGACCGTCTTTGTCATGCGGGCGATCTGACCGTCCATCCAGTCGGTGGAGGCGGCAACGGCGTAGATAACGATGGCGATGACGCGGTTGTTGTCCGTCACAAACAGGTACAGAAATACCAGGGTGAGGATCAGGCGCGTAAAGGTGATGAAATTGGAGATCGTAAAGATCTTATTCGACGGGTAATCGGAAGTGCCGATAAGCTCCTTTTTGATCTTCTTTTTGATGCCCACAGGACTCCCCCGCTGGTTAACGACAAAACTTTCGATACTATACCCGTTCCGGCGATGTCTATCCAGCGTAAGCATAGAGAGTCCAGACATGTGGAGGGCGCTTTTAGGCGGCGGGGATTTCGCATTCGTGTACATCAGCCTCCAAACATGTCGAAAAATGTCGATTTTGGTGGCTGACGTACACGTTTTGATTCGGTGATTACATCGAGCGGGAACGTTGTTGCTTTAAGCAAAATAATCATGGTGATTAAAACAAAAAAGGTCAGACACTAGGTGCCTGACCTGCAAACTTCTGGTCGGGACGACTGGATTCGAACCAGCGACCCCTTGACCCCCAGTCAAGTGCGCTACCAAGCTGCGCCACGTCCCGAAGCTTTTGTTTGTTGCTCTGCTCTCGCTCGCAACAGGGAGTATATTAACCCGAAACTTTAGACTTGTGCAAGAACTTTTTTACAAATTTTGAAGCAAGTCCAAAATTGTATCTGCGAGCTGGGGTTTTGTTAGTACGGGAAGTTCTTGCGTACCCGTTGTGCTCACGATCCAGGCCTTGTTGGTGTCGGACCCAAAGCCCGAATCAGCGCGCGAGACATCGTTGGCCATAATGACATCGCAGCCCTTGCGGGTCAATTTACGCTCGGCGTACTCGACGACGTTATCGGTCTCGGCCGCAAAGCCGATCACGATGCGATCGCCCTTTTGGCGTGAGAGCTCGGCCAAGATGTCAACGGTCTCGACGAGCTCGATTCGATCCAGACGCTCGTGAGCCTTTTTGAGCTTATGGTCCGCCGGGGCCGCAGGCGTGTAGTCGGCGACTGCGGCGGCGCAAATAGCCGCGTCAGCCGTCTGGAAGGCGCTCAGCGCCGCCTGGAGCATTTCTGCGGCGGTCTGTACGCGCACACACTCCACACCGCGAGGAACGTCGAGCGATATCGGGCCCAACACGAGCGTGACGGCGGCACCGCGGCGTGCGGCCTCCCCCGCCAGGGCGATACCCATCTTGCCCGATGAACGGTTGCCGATAAAACGCACGGGGTCGATCGGCTCGTGCGTGGGGCCGGCGGTGATGATGATGCTTTTGCCTGCTAGGTCCTGAGGTGCCGGGTTGAGCACCTCGCAGACGGCCTCGACGATGTCCTCGGGCTCGCTCATGCGTCCTGTGTCCACATCGCCGCAGGCAAGGTAGCCGCTGCCCGGGCCCACAACGTGGACACCGCGCTTGCGCAGCGTGGCCATGTTGGCCTGGGTGGCCGGTGCCTTCCACATGCCATTGTTCATGGCCGGCGCGATCACAATGGGGCGCGGCGTGGCAAGCAGCGTGGTGGAGATGAGGTCGTCGGCGATGCCGTTGGCCATCTTGGCGATGATGTTGGCCGTAGCGGGCGCCACGACCACCAAGTCGGGCTCCTGCGCCAGCGAGATATGGTGGATGGGGTCGGAGGGGTCGTCGAACAGGCCCACAGCGACGGGCTCGTGGGTGAGCGCACGGAAGGTGAGCGGCCCCACGAACTCCGTGGCATGCTTGCTCATGACGACCTTGACGCGCGCGCCACGCTTTTGCAGCAGGCGCACGATATTGCACGACTTATAGGCGGCGATCCCGCCGGTAATGCCCAGCAGGATCGTTTTTCCCTCAAGTTGCATTGAATTGTTGGGTGCCGCCGTCATCGTTAGGCTTCCTTGCTGGGGAGCACGAGCAGGCGGTGGCAGTACGGGCAGTGCGTAATCTCGCTACCGTCGTGGTTGAGGTCGCTCATGGACGACGCCTGCAGCGCGGTGTGGCAGACCGTGGGGATGTTGCCCTTGATGGTTTCGACGGCCAGGCCGCGGAACTGCTTGAGCAGGCGTTCGTAGTCGGTGAGAACATCGGTCGGCAGCGTGGCGGCAAGGGCGGTGCGCTCCTTAGTTGCGGCATCGATCTGAGCCTGCAGATCGGTAGCCTTGGCGCGGGCAGCCTTGGTATCGGCCTTCACGCCCTCCTCGAACTTGGCGATGATGGCCTGCGCGCGAGTCTCGCGGTCGAGCGCCTCCTTATGGGCGACGACGATGTCCTTGCGGGTGTGCTCGATCTTGTCCAGGCGTTTGGCCAGGGTGGCGAGCTCGTTTTCCAGATCCTGGACCTCGCGGTAGTCAGAGCCGTCGACGTGGCGCTTCTTGGCAGCCTCGATGGCGTTATTGGTCTGAATCTCGGTGGTGTTGAGATCGTCGAGCTCAATGTCCAGATCCTTGCGCTGGGCGTAGAGCTTGGTCATCTCGGACTTGAGCTTCACATAGGTCTTGCGCTTGGAAGCGAGCTCCTTGAGCTCCGGCATATTGGCAAGTTCGCTCTTGTTGCGGGCGAGCTCCAAATCGATCTGTTGCAGCTTGAGTAGCGTAGCGCCGGCGCTCATAAGTTCTCTCCTTTTGTCACAGTCCACCATTGGCAAGGGTTCAGTATTTTAATCGCATGACGGGGGTTGACCCCGGCGTCAACTGCAGAGTTCATCAATATATCAACGAACGGCTCCTCAGAGCGGTCGTGACCGAGCAGGATCACCGGCAGCCCGCGCAAGGCAAGGTCTTGCGCCACGTGGTAGCCCGCCTCGCCCGTCACGACAACATCTGCGCCCGCGGCGATGGCGAGCTCTCCAAAGTCGCCCAGGGAGCCGCCCAAAATGGCGACGGTGCGGCACGGGCGATCGGCTTCGCCCCACACACGCGGGTCGCTGCCGAAGGCCGTGGCAGCACGGGTGGCAAGATCGCGCAGCGTGCACGGGTCATTGAGCGTTGCAAGCGCGCCCAGGCCGGTGGTCTCGGGGTCGTCCACGTGCTCCAGTGAGCTCACGGGTGCGGCGCCCAGCAGCTCGCTCAGGCAGATGCGGGCTTCGTGCGAGCGGTCCAGGTTGGTGTGGAGCGAGATAATACTCACGCTGCAACGCGCTGCCTCGTAGAGCGCCGCGCTGCATTGGGGGCGTGCGGAATCCGACGGACAAAACGCCTCGGGCGCCTTGATATAGATGGGATGATGCGTCAGCAGCACGTTGGCACCGGCTTCGAGAGCACGGTGCACATTGGCTTCGGTCGCATCGAGTGCGCAGGCAACACCGGTAATCTGCGCGGCAGGGTCGCCGACGGAGAGTCCTACATGGTCCCAACTCTCGGCATCAGTCTTGGGATAGCGTGCCAGCAGCGCGCGCTCAAGCTCGGCGACGATCATGCGGCGCCTACGATCGAGAGCAGCGTCTGGGCAAACTCGTCCAGATCGGCCGGTTCCACACGGTCATCGAAGGAGATACGCAGTGCACCCAGGGCCTGTTCGCGGCCAATACCCATGGCGCTGAGAACATGGCTCGGGTCCATGCTGCCGCTCGAGCAGGCGGAACCGG